>JAUIGD010000432.1 GCA_030430255.1 Verrucomicrobiia bacterium | reverse complement strand
CTTCGGGAATCGCCGCGCCTCCGCGGTCCGACGCCGTCGCATTCCCGTCTGAAAGCATGAAGGCGACCTCGCCGCCGAGCCCGAACAGCGCCTCGAGGGCATAGTCGTGTCGTGTCCCACCCGGGCGACCTCCGCGCGGGCCGGCCGTGTTCGCATCCACCTCCTCTTGGATGTGCCGCTTCGCCGCCTCCTTGTTGGCTGTCGTCGCGGGCACCAGTTGCTCCTGCCACAGGCGCGCGCTGCCAGACCAGCGGATGATCGCGAACAGGGTATCGACCCCCAGCCCGTCGATCAGTTGGGCGGCTTCGTCACGCACCCGCTGGAAGCTCTGTTCCCGCCCCTCGCGCAGCAGCCTGCCGGTCTCGTAGTCGAGGTCGCCCGTGCGGCCGAACATGGATGCCGAGACGTCGATCATGATCACCACCGACCGCGCCTCGTCCTTGATGCCGAAGAAACTCATGCCGCTGCCGCTGCCGCCGCCACCACCGATCCCCTCCCCGGTCCCGCTGCCGAGACCGGCGGCCCCGACCAGGGAGTTCACCTGGTCGGAGATGAGGTCGCTGGGGTCGAGCGGCAGCATCTGGTCGACCGGGACCTGGGGCAGGTCGGGGAGGGCGAACTCCAGCGGCCGCGCCGAGAGGATGCGGTCGGAGAAGGTCGGCTTCGGCGCCATCGCCTCGTGCGCCGCCATATTCATTTTGTGCTCGCGTGTCTGCGGCGGGATCTTCACCACCTCGCGGACCACGAACTCGGCGGGCGGGTCTTTGAAATACTGGGCGATCACGAAGATCCCGAAGACGACGAGGGCGACCGCGTGCACGGCGATGCTGCCGACGATGATCGAGACGACCATCTTGCGCCGGCGCTTGCGCGCCGCCTCCTGGGCGGCCGGGCTCTTGCCCTCGTCGGCGCTGATGGCGATCTGGCTCATGACACGTCTCCGATCTCAGCCCTCGCCTGCGGCGGCCCCGCTGGAGAAGGTCACATTGGTCAAATTGGCACGCCCGCAGGCGTTGAGGACGTCGACCACTCGCTGGTGCGGGACGCTCTTCTCAGGGGCGATCGTGATCAGGGCTTCCGAGCCGCTCAGCTCAGCCGATCTGCGAAAGCGCTCCAAGGTCGTCAGCAGTTCCGGCAACTCGGTGCTGCCGGGGTCATCGACCTCGAGGTCGTTCAGGGTCACCTGCAGGTCGGCGCGGATCGCGATGCGCCCCTCGTCAGGGATATCGACCGCCTCGTCCTGGGCGACGGCGCCGGGCAGGCCGAGCGAGAGGTCGCTCTCCTGCTTGATCGGCTTGGCGGTGACCATGAAGAACACCAGCAGCAAGAACACCATGTCGATCATGGGGCCCATCTGCATCTCGACGACCTCGTCGTGGCGTTGGCGGCGTCTCATCGTCTCAATTCCGGTAGGTGCCGAACAGCACCTGCGCCGCCCCAGCCTCGGCGGCCATGTCCATGAACTTCTGGGTCACCTCGTACGGGGTCGCCTCGTCGGCTCGGTAGTAGATCTTCAACGGCGGGTGGGCCGCGAACCGCGCCTTCAGGTGTGCTTTCAGCTGCTCGTCGTCGACCGGCACGCTGGCGACGTAGAACTGGCCTTCGCCATCGACGTTGATGATGTCGCGGTTGCTGAGGTCGGTCGGCACCGTCGCCGCGCTCGCCCTGGGAAGCTTGATGTCGAGTTTGACCTGTTCCTTGGAGATGCGCGAGGTGACCATGAAGAAGATCAGCAGCAGGAAGGTCATGTCGATCATCGACGTGATCTGAAAGCTGACCGGGTCTTCGGTGCGTTTTCGTCGCGCTGCCATGCTCGGGGTCGGGTGGGTGGTGCGGGGGCCGCTATCCTTGGGGGGCGCCCTCGTCGGAGAGGGTGACCTCGCCGGAGAGGACGTCGATGGCGAAGCTGGCGCGCTTCTGGACCGTGCCCATGATGCCCATGAGTTTGTTGCGGAAGAAGAAGTAGAAGAACATCGCCGGGATGCCGACCAGCAGGCCTCCCGCGGTGGTGCCCATCGCCTTGTTGATGCCGCCGGCGAGATCGGAGGCTTCCGACTTGCCGGCGGCGAGGTCTCCGAAGCTCTCCATCATCCCGAGGACGGTGCCGAACAGGCCGATCATCGGCGCGATGGTGGCGAAGACGTTCAGGTAATTCACCCACTGCATCTGCGCGGTCTCCTCGTAGTCCAGCGCCTCGCCCGCCGCCTGGTCCATCGAGTCCTTGTTCGCCTTGTCGCGCTCGAAGTTGACTTTGAGCAGGGCGCTGGAGACGACGTTGGTCAGCGTGTTGGGGCTCGCCGTGCAGAGTTCGTAGGCGCCGCTCACGTCGCGTTTCTGCATCGAACGGACGAGCGAGTCGTTCACCGGATCCGGGCACATCTTCTTCGCCGAGATGCGGATGAAGCAGTAGACGGCGGCGGCGATGGTCGCGATCGAGCAGAGCAGGAGGACGTGCATCACCCAACCTCCGTCCTGGTAGACCGTGAGGACCGTGACCTTGGCCGCCTCCTCGACCTCGGGTACCCCCGCCCCCGCATCCTCGCCCTGCGCGGCGGCGAAGTCGGTCAACCAGAACTGCACCATCCCGAACAGGACGGCGAAGTAGAGCGCGGGGCGGAGCATCGTGAGCAGTTCACTCTTCTGGAACCGGGTTCGTGGCATCGTCATGGTCGGGATAGGGCTTGTTCTGGGAGAGTCGCAGGAGGAAGGCTTCGGCTTCGATGAGCGCATCCCCGGCTTCTGGATAGAGCAGGCGGATGTCCTCGAAGCACTCTCTCGCCTGTTCTGGGCGCTCGAGCAGGTAGTAAATCTCCCCGGCGGCCAGCAGCCCCTGGGTCGCGTGCTCCGCCTCGGTGCCGTAGAACAGGAAGGGCTTCAGGAAGCGGTCGAGCAGATCGTGGTAGAGGGCTTCCACCTCCGGGCGGATGTGCTCGTCCTCGCGCCACTTCGGGTTCTCCGCGACGAGCGTCCGCAGCTTCGCCAAATCGGCGCTCGCCAGCAGGTATTCGGCGGTCAGCAGCAGGTCTGGGGTGTCCCCGGATTCGGCGATCTCCGCCGCCTCGGCCAGGACTTCCGCGGCGGCGCCCAATTTGACCATCGCCTCGAGCCGGCCGCGTTTCGCCCGCGCGCGGCGGGCCTCATCCCAGTCGTCTCGCTCGACGATCGTGAAGAGGTTGCGCGCGTTGGCGTGGTCGGCGGGGTCGTCGGAAGCGAGCAGCAGCGAGCCCAACACCAGGCCGATCTCGCCCGCATTGGACGCCGCGTAGGGTAGCTGTGGACGGCGCTGCGACCAGAGTTCGACCAGCGCCGCCCGCGGGGCCTGCCCGCCGGCGGCGAGCAGTTCGGCCTCGCCGGGGAGCGGCGCGAAATCGATCCACTTCACCCGCCCGAGCGGGATGTCGCGGTCGGCGGAACCCGCGCCCCCGCCGACGATGACCCGCATCTTCAGCTCTCCGTCTTCGAACCCCAACACGCGGCCCTGGACGGAGCCCCGGGGTAGCAACTGCACGATGTCGTAGCGGCTGTCAGCGCGCCCGGAGGGGGCCTGGGCACGGGCGCCCAAGCTGAAGAGCCCGCCGATCAGCGCGGCGGCGGCGGCGGACGTGGTGGCCCAGCTACGCATCGCCCCCCAATCGTTTCAGGCGCACCCTGGCTTCCTCGACTTCGCTGCGGGAGGCCAAGTCCGCTCGCCCGGCGAGCTCCCGGTAGACCTCTGCCGCCTCCGGCCGGCGGGAGAGCCCCTCGAGCAGTTCGCCCCGGCGCAGGTAGGCGGGGGCGACGAGATCTTTGTATTTGTTATAGGAGACGTAGATGCGCTCGAAATAGGCGGTCGCCTTCAGCGATTCCCCCTGCGCGGCGAGGATCTCGCCCGCTTCGAAGAGGGCCGCCGCCTTCGCCCCGCTGGGCAGCGAGCGATCCTGCAGCAATCCGTCGAGAACCGCCAGCGCTTCCTCTGGCTCGCCGGCGTCGGCCAAGACCCGGGCCCGCAACAGGGCGGCCTCGGGTAGCCGCGAAGAGAAGGGCAGCTCTTCCTCGAGGCGGTCGAGATACCCGAGCGCCGCCTCGAATTCCCCCGCCCCGCCAGCGATCTCCGCACGGCCGAGGAAGGCGCGGTCGCGCTCAGGCGCACGCGGGTGCCACTTGCGCAAATCGGCGAAGAACGTGTCCGCGAGCGCCGTGTTCCCAGACTCGCGGAGAAAGTCGGCGCAGTCCGCGATCAAACGCGGGTTATGCCGTTCCCTGTCGATCAAGTTCACCGCATCGCCCATCGCCGCGCGCCGGTCCGCGCTCGCGAGCTCCGACTGCATCCCCTGTGCCCAGCGCGCGTGCAGCTCGAGCGTCGGGCGGCGCTCCGCCTCCGCCTCCGCTGCCAACTCCCCAAACTTCCGCGCCAGCGATCGCCTCCCCTCGTCCCCGGGGTGCAGCTTGCGCAGGCCGTCGCACAGGTCGGCGACCCCGCGTTGATCCGCCTGGTCGCCGTGGGACCGGAGCGCCGCCCAATAGGTGGCCTCGGCGGCATCCGGGTCGCCGTCGGCGTGGTGTGCCCAACCGATCCAGTAGACCGCCTCCGCCATGCGGCTGCTGTCGGCGTGCTCCGCCACGAACTGGGCGAAGTGCTCGCGCATCGATGCGTGCGCCCCGGTGAGACGCAAGGCTTTGCCCGCCTTGAACCAGCCGTCTTCGAAGAAGCGCGTCGAGTCCGGTGAGATCGCGCCATAGCTGGCGATCCCCTCGTCGATCTCCCCCAGCGCCAGCAGGGAATCCCCGAGCAACAGGCGCGCCTCGTCGTTGTAGGCGTCGCCCGGGAAGGCTTCGAGGTAGGCCGCCAATTCCTCGGCCGCGCGCCCGTAGTCCGCCGACGAGAAACCCGCGAATGCGTGGCGGAAGGTGGCGTCGGGCTCGTAGCGACCGCCCGGATAGCGGCGCAGGTGTTCAGCCATCCTCTCCCGGCAAGCGTCCGGCCGGCCGGCGAACGACAGCGCCATCCCGGCCCAGTAGTCCGCGTCTTCGGATCTGGGGTGTTCGGGCAGCTCGCGGCGGAAGTCCTCGAAGAGGGTGAGCCCGTCCTCGTTGCGGTCGGTCGACAGCAGCACGATCCCCTCCATGAACAGTGCCTCTGGACCGAC
>JAUIGD010000431.1 GCA_030430255.1 Verrucomicrobiia bacterium | reverse complement strand
TTCACAGCCGGAACCGAAGCGACGAGCGAAGTTTTGGTGGAGGAGCACGAGACGCCGCACAAGACGGCAACCGAGGCGGACAGGAGGGCGATGGTCTTCATTCGTCGATTTCCTTCCTGAGAAAGGCAAACCACAAAATTCTTGGAAACCGGTATAGTCACGAAGAGTTAAGTAATCTAACCCACTCGATGGCGCGGGCAATGAAATTTTATAAACTCTCATTGCTGTCCGCATCGCTCAGGAGGCGTCGATCTTTACCCGCCGGCAGCAAATTCGCAAAATGAATTTGCATTCAGGAAAAATGCTGTATTTACGAACAGTTCAAGCGAGCGTGTCCATGCATCCCCCTTCCAAAAAGCCCTCCACTGCGGGGCGCCCCGCGCCTATCGGACGACCCAACGCCCTGAATGTGAGCAATTTACCCTTCTACCTGGACTCGCGATGCCGGGTTCCGATGGGAAAGCCGTTTGATCTTTGAGAATTCTCCGCCCTACGTTCCGCCGCCCATCCCCCAAGGAATCGCCCCCCAGAAAGCCATGTCGAAGACCTTAATCATCGCTGAGAAGCCGAGTGTCGCCACGGATTTGTCGCGCGTCCTAGGCAAGGTGCTCGGCAAATTCGAGAAGAAAGGGAAGGATCGAAACACCTACTTCGAGAACGATGCGGCGGTGATTTCGTCGGCGGTCGGACACCTCGTCGAACTGAAGATGCCCTCCGGCCCCGGGGGCAAGAAACTCCCTTGGGGCATCAAGCACCTCCCGGTGATCCCCGACAACTTCGAGATCCAGCCGATCGAGAAGACCGAGAGCCGCTTCAACCAACTCGTGAAGCTCGCGCGGCGCAAAGATGTCGACCTGATCGTCAACGCCTGCGACGCTGGGCGCGAGGGCGAACTGATCTTCCGCTACATCATCCAGGCCGCCGGCGTCGAGAAGCCGATGAAGCGCATGTGGATGCAGTCGATGACCAACAACGCCATCCTCGAGGCCTACAACAACCTCCGCGAGGACGACGTCATGCGTCCGCTCGCGGACGCCGCGCTCTGCCGCTCGGAGAGCGACTGGCTGGTCGGCCTCAACGGCACCCGCGCCCTCACCGCCTTCAACTCCCGCCACGGCGGCTTCAACGTCACCACCGCCGGGCGCGTGCAGACCCCGACCCTGGTCATCCTCGCCGAGCGCGAGCGCGCCATCCGCGACTTCGTGGCCGAGCCATACTGCGAGGTGCACGCCGACTTCAAGGTCGCCGCAGGCGACTATGCAGGCCGCTGGTTCCGAGAAGACTTTAAGAAGGATCCCGGGAACGAGCACGCCCGCGCCGAACGCCTCTGGGACAAAGCGGAGGCCGAGGCCATCGTCGCCCGCTGCGAGGGGCGGACCGGTGTCGTCGAGGAGATCAAGAAGCCCGCCAAACAGGCTCCGCCCCAACTCTACGACCTCACCACCCTGCAGCGCGAGGCGTCGTCGAGGTTCGGCTACTCCGCCCGGCGCACGCTGCAGATCGCCCAGGCGCTCTACGAACGGCACAAAGTCCTCACCTACCCGCGGACGGATTCGAAATGCCTCCCGGAGGACTACATCGGCACGGTGCGGTCCAACTTCGAAACCTTCGCCAAGGCCAGCCCGGGCGGGGCGCTGGCCAAAGAGGTGGTCGCCGGCTGCGGCAAGGTCTTGTCCAACTCCTGGATCGCACCGAACAAACGCATCTTCAACAACGCCAAGATCAGCGACCACTTCGCCATCGTCCCCACCGGAACGATCCCCGGCTCGGCGCTCAAAGAGGAGGAACGGAAGATCTTCGATATGGTCGCCCGGCGCCTGGTGGCGATCTTCTTCCCCTCGGCCGAGTTCGAGAACACCCGCCGCATCACCCGCATCGAGGGCGACGCCTTCCTGACCACCGGCAAGGTGCTCGTGTCCCCGGGTTACCTCGAGGTCTACGGGCGCCGACCGGGGGTCGCGGCCGAGAAGGACGAGCTCGTCAAGGCGCAGACCGGCGAGAAGGCCGATGTCCTCGCCGTCGAACTCCGCGAGGAGGAGACCAGGCCCCCGGCGCGGTTCACCGAAGCCACCCTGCTCTCCGCCATGGAGACCGCCGGGAAGCGGGTCGATGACGAGGCGCTGCGCGAGGCGATGAGCGAACGCGGGCTCGGCACCCCGGCCACCCGCGCGGCGATCATCGAGGGCCTGATCGCGCACAAGTATGTCTTCCGGCACGAGCAGAGCGCCCGCGAGCTCGTCGTCTCCAACAAGGGGCTCGCCCTCATCGACCTGCTCGACGACATCGGCATCGAGTCGCTCCGCTCCCCCGAGATGACCGGCGAGTGGGAACACAAGCTCAAAGAGATGGAGCACGGCCGCCTGGGGCGCACCGCGTTCATGGACGAGATCAAGGCGCTGACCCGCAAGATCGTCGCGCGCACCGAAGGCAAGATGGCCGAGCTGGCCAACCGCGAGTTCCCGGACCTCGACGCCACCTGCCCCGACTGCGGAGAGCGCGGCATGAAGCAGACCGACGGCAACTACGAGTGCAAAGCGGTGGGTTGTAAATTCAAGCTCAACAAGTACGTGGCCAGCCACGAGCTCGTTCCGGAACAGGCGAAGGCGCTGCTCGAACAGGGGCGCATCGGCCCCTTCGAGGATTTCAAAAACCGTTTCGGACAACCGTTCACCGCCGAGCTCCAACTGGAGCAGGGCGCCCGCGGCGGCTGGAAACCGGGTTTCGTCTTCGAGGGCGACGAGGAACGCGAGGACGAGGTGAAGAACCTTTCCGAGGAACAACAGATCGCCACCACGACCCTCCCGGACGGGTCGGAGGCGAAGGTCTACGAGACGGACCGCGCCTACATCTGCCCGGACATGGCCCCCGATAAACAGAAGGGCGGCACGCGGCTCGGCCGGGAGATCCTCAAACGCGAGATCCCCCGCGAACAGGCGATCAAATTCTTCCGCGACGGGAAAACCGACGTCATCGACGGCTTCATCTCGAAGAAAGGCCGCAAGTTCAACGCCCACCTGCTCCTCGACAAGAGCACCGGGAAGCTGAGCTGGGAGTTCCCTCCCCGGGCGAAGAAGGCGGCGAAGAAGAAAACGGCGAGAAAGACGGCTGCGAAGGCGGAGTAGCGGGCAGCTGCCCGAGCCGAGGCGAACGCCAACACCCTCGGCCTCCGCGAGGGCAAGCCGCAGCGCGGAGTTAGGTCAGCGATCCGCGCGAGATCAGCGACGTGACAGCGGGGCGATTTGGGCCAATTCGAAGACGATTCGCGCCGGAACGGGCAAATCCGACAGGCTCCGACAGGCTCCGACGGGACGGCGAAGCGGCTGGACCAACACCCCGCCGCAGCGGCCGCCACACCAATGCCGACCGCACGTCCGCCCCATCGCCGCCCCTTCTGCATCCCGCCACCAAATCCCGTTGCCCCGGCACCGGCGCCCGTTAAGATGGCGTCACATTCCAACCACGCATGGCCGACCCCAACGCAAAGTCCGAGGGCGAAGGCGAGGAACCTCTTGGCGACCGGGACGCGATGTTTCTATCGGCCCTGCGCTGGATGATCCTCGCCCGCACCTTCGAGGAGAAAGTCGCCGCGATCTACCGAGCCGGAAAGATCGTCGGCGGCGTCTACGTCGGCCGCGGCCAAGAAGCCTTCAGCGCCGCCCTGGCGGTCCACCTCATCCCCGGCAAGGATGTGTATGCCCCGCTCATCCGCGACATGGCCGGCCGGGCCGCATTCGGCGAACCGCCGCTCGCCGCCGCCCGGACCTACCTCGGCTCCGAGAAGGGCCCTATGCGCGGCCGCGACGGCAACATCCACCGCGGCGACCCTCGCGGCGGCGTCCCGGCGATGATCTCCCACCTCGGCGCCATGCTCTCCGTCGCCTCGGGGATGCTCTTCGCCCGCCGGCTCAAAGGCACGCTCGGTGACGCCATCGGCGCGGCCTGCATCGGCGACGGCGCCACCTCGACCGGGGCGATGCACGAGGCGCTCAACTTCGCCTCCGTCGAACACCTCCCGCTCGTCGTCGCCATCGCCAACAACCAGTTCGCCTACTCCACCCCGAACACCCGCCAGTTCGCCTGCCCCGAACTCGCCGACCGCGCCAAAGCCTACGGGATCCCCTCGCAGACCATCGACGCCACCGACCTCCGCGCCTGCCTCGACGCCTTCGGCGCCGCCGTCGGACGGGCGCGGTCGGGCGGGGGGCCGCAGATGGTCGTCGGCAACCTGCTGCGGCTCTCCGGCCACGGCGAGCACGACGACGCCCACTACGTCCCGGACTCCGCCCGCCGCGGCCCGTTCGGCGGCGATTGCGTGGCCAAAGCCAAACAACACGCCCTGGACCACCACCTGCTCGATGCGGGAGGGTTGGCCGCGATCGAGTCGGATGCCGCGCGCGAATCCGACGCCGCCATCGCCAAGGCCGACGCGGAGAACGGCCCCGACCCCTACCGGCACGATTGGCGGGCGCTCGCCACCGCGAGGCTCCACGCCGGTGACGGCCCCGACGCCTGACCCCACCAAGTTCGCGACCTTGAGCACCACCACCCCCAGCATCACCTATCTCGAAGCGATCCGCGCCGCCCAGGCGCAGGCTTTGCAGTCCCACCCCGAGGTCTTCCTCTACGGCCAGGACATCGGCGTCTTCGGCGGGGCGTTCAAAGCCACCAAAGGCCTGCACGCAGAGTTCCCGGGGCGGGTGATCGACGCCCCGATCAGCGAGGACGCGATGATCGGGGCGGCCGTGGGGGCGGCGATCGAGGGCATGCGCCCCATCGTCGAGATGCAGTTCGCCGATTTCTCCTCGGTGGCCTTCAACCAGATCGTCAACCAGGCCGCCACCCTGTTCTGGCGCACCGGCGTCCCCTGCCCCATCACCGTCCGGCTGCCCTCGGGTGGGACCCCCGGCAGCGGCCCGTTCCACAGCCAGTGCATGGAGGCCATCTACGCCCACTACCCAGGCACCGTGGTGTTGGCGCCGGCGACCGTCGAGGACGCCTACTCCATGCTGCTCGACGCCGTGGCCATCGACGACCCGGTCCTCTTCTGCGAGCGCCACCTTGGCGCCGCCCTGCGCCGCGCCGCGCGCCGCCCGGACCCCGCCCGAGCCGCCGCCGATCACAAAGAGA
>JAUIGD010000430.1 GCA_030430255.1 Verrucomicrobiia bacterium | reverse complement strand
ACTCTCCCTCGCCTCCAACTCCGTCGACCAGCGGCTCCCCAAAGCCGAGGAAGATGTGATCTCGGCAATCAAAGCCTACGGGCGCGTCGATTCCGTGCGCCGCGATGCCGATGGAAACACCGTCCGGCTCCGGGTTCGGCTCGCCGACCCTCAGGTGCTGCGCACCGCCTACTCGGATCGAAGCCGCATCGCCGAGGATCTCGTCGTCCGCGCCGAAGGCAACCGGCTGAGTTTCGACCACCTCGGGTCCCGCTTCATCATCGACCACACCGTTTCTTAACCTCGCCCGACCTCTCAATCCAAACGTACCAAAATCATGGCAGAACCCTTCCTCGGAGAAATTAAAGCGATCGGATTCGGCTTCCCCCCGCGCGGCTGGGCGCTTTGCGATGGCCAGCTCCTTCCCATTTCCTCAAACAGCGCGCTCTTCTCGCTGCTCGGCACCACCTACGGCGGCGACGGGCGCACCAATTTCGCACTGCCCGACCTGCGCGGTCGCGTCCCCGTCCACCCCGGCAACGGAGCGGGCGTGAACCCGGTCAGTTGGGGTCAGCGGTTTGGCGCCAGTAACCACAACCTCTCCGTCAACCAGCTCCCCCCTCACACGCACCGATCGCGAGCGGCGACCGGCGGCGAAGCCGACCGCACCACCCCCGCAGGCAACTACCCCGCCGAAGCGGCCGCTTACTCCAGCGCCGGCGGTGGAGCGGCCGAAGCCGGCGACACGGGCAGCACCGGGAGCGGGGCAGCGTTCGGCCTCGCGCAGCCTTCGCTCGGCATCTACTACGTGATCGCCCTCGTCGGGATCTACCCGAGTCGCAGCTAGTCCGATCCGTCCACCAACGTCCACCCGGCTTCGCCATGTCCAAATCTCGTCACGCCGCACTCTGGTCAGGCCTGCTCCTCGCCGCATCGCAGCATGTCCACGCGGCGCCGTCGGCCGGTGACCTCTTGGTGACCGATACCTTCGCCGACGCCCTGCTGCAGGTGGATCCCGGTTCGGGCGACCGCACCGTCTTGTCGTCCTCCGGGACCGGGACGGGGACAAACCTCGCCAGCCCCGACGGGGTCGCCGTCGCCGCCGACGGCACGATCTACGTGGCCAACGGCTTGGCGGGTCACGTGCTCTCCATCGATCCGGCAACCGGGGACCGGTCCAGCGTCGCCTCCACCGGCGGCGTGGTCACCGGCTTGGCCGTCGCGCCCAGCGGGGTCCTCTACGCCAACGACAGCTTCCAGAACGCTGTCTACCGAATCGATCCCGTCGGCAACTCGGCGATCCTTCTGTCCGGCGGAACAAATGCCCCCTCGACCATGGGGGCCGGCCCCGACCTCACCAGCCCGGACGGGATCGCCGTGGCGACCGACGGGACGGTCTACGTGGCGGAGGGTTTGGACGGGTCCGTGCTCTCCATCGACCCGACCAACGGCGACCGCACCGTCGTGTCGGCGGGCACCAACTCCACCCACCCCACCGTCGGGTCCGGGCCGGATCTGCTGGCGATCACCGACATCGTCGTCGAAGCGAGCGGCAACCTCTTGGTGAACGATATCTTCCGCGACGCGCTGGTGCGCATCGACCCGGCGAATGGGAACCGGACGGTCGTCGCGTCGGACACCGTCCCAGATGCGACCAACGCCTTCGTGAACTCCGACGGCCTGACCCTTTCCGGGGCGGCAGCCATCACCGCCGAAGCTCTGGACGAAGCGTTGCTCAGCGTCGATGTCGCCACCGGCACCCGCACGCTTCAATCGGCAGCCGCGGGAGCATTCGGAGCACGAGGGGCGGGCGCCGCGTTCAGCGTTCCAGCAAAGCTCGCCACCTTCCCGGCGATCGTCGTGCCGGCGCCGGAGATCGAACTCGCCTTCGGCGGGGTCGATATCCCGGACGGCGACATGATGCCGACCGCAGCGAAGGGAACCGATTTCGGCTCTGTCCCGGTGGGAACAAATTCCGCCGACCGCGTCTTCACGATCACGAACAGCGGCACCGCGGATCTGACACTCGATGCCTCCAGCCTCGCGACCTCGCTCTCAGGCACGGCGTTCAGCGTGCAGTCGCCGATCTCCCCAACCACCGTCAACCCGGCCGGGACGGCCAGCTTCTCGCTGCGCTTCTCGCCGACTGCAGCGGGCGCGGCCAATGTGACTGCCAGTTTCACAAGCAACGACGGCGACGAATCACCCTACACCTTCGCCCTCACCGGCACCGGCACCGTCGGCGATACCGTTCCCCCCGTGCTGCAAAACCTTCCGTCCGACATCGCCTTGACCACCTCCACCGGCAGCGAGACGGCCACCTGGGCGCCCCCCACCGCCACCGACAACATCGACCCAGCACCGACCGTGACCCGCGTCGCCGGCCCCGCCCCGGGTTCCAGCTTCGGGCTCGGCACCACGGTGATCAGCTACCAGGCCACCGACGCCGCGGGGAACATGTCGCCGGTCGCCAGCTTCACCGTCACCGTCACCGTCACCCCGGGCGAGACCGTCACCGTCCTCGCGAAGGGCGAGACCGCCCCCGGCACCGGCCAGCCCTTCAGCGGCTTCAACTCCGCCTTCCTCGCTCCCACCGGCCAAATTCTCGTCGAGGGCGAAGTCGCCACCGCCCCCGGCCTCTGGGTCGGCGCCCCGGGAGGCGTCAGCTTGGTCGCCCTCACCGGCACCACCGTCCCGCCAGGTGCGCCCGCCGGCAGCAACCTCAGCGGCCTCGACCGCTGGCACCTCGGCGAGAGCGGCGATGTCACCTACCGGGGACGCCTCTCCACCTCCCCCGCCATCGAAGGCGTCTGGTCGTCCAAATCCGGCGCCGCAGCCGAAGTGGGGATCGTCGGCAACGCCGCGCCGGGCACCGCCGCCACCTTCAGCAAGCTGCCCATCGAGGGTCAGGTCATCACCGGCTCCGGCGAGGTCGTCTTCACCGCCTCCCTCGACAAGGTCGGCGGCATCACCACCTCCACCGACACCGGCATCTGGTCGGACGCCGGCGGCCTCCTCCTCCAGGAGGGCTCCCCGGCGGCCTCCATCGGCGGCGGCGTCCTGCACGCCCAGATCAAGAACCAGATCGGCGCCAACGACGCGGGGGCGGTCACCTTCGTCTCCAACCTCCGCGGCCCCGGCGTCAGCAGCGCCAACAACCTCGCCCTCTTCGCCGGCCCGCTGCCGGGCGCCCCCGCCGCCGTCGCCCGCCGCGGCGACCCCGCCCCTACCGGCGCCACCGGCCCCGCGGACTTCCACCTGTTCCTCGACGACCAGTCGATCAACAGCGGCGGCGACGTCATCTTCTCCGTCCGCCTCGCGGGCGCCGGGGTCTCCACCACCAACGACATCGGCCTCTTCACCGACGCCGGCGGCCCGCTGGCCATGATCGCCCGCGAGGGCCAGGACGCCCCGGGCTTCGCACCGGGGGAGACCTTCGCCGAGTTCGACGACCTCTTCGTCTGCGACGACGACACCTGCTACTTCAGCGCACGCATCACCGGAGGATCCCCCGTCCTCACCAGCACCCAGGACCACGCCATCTTCCGATGGTCGCCGGGCGGCGCCACCACGCTCCTCGCCGCAGAGGGCATGGTCGCTCCGGGCACCGCGGGCACCTTCAAGAACCTCTCGACCCTCTTCACCGCGGGCGCCGCGGGCAACGCCGCCTTCACCGGCATCCTCCTCGGCGGCGTCGGCGGTGTCACCAACGCCAACGACGAGGGGATCTGGACGGCGAAGGCAGGACAGGCCCCCGCCCTCCTGCTCCGCGACTCCGACCCCTTCGACGTCGCAGGCGCGACCGAGACCGTCAAGCGCGCCTCCATCTCAGAGAGCCCCGACGGCGGCACCGGCGGTCGATCCTCCTCCGTCGCCGGCGAAAACATCGCCGTCGTCATCACCTACGACAACGGCTCCTCCCAAGGCATCTTCGTCCGAGGCCTCCCGTAGGGCTTCTTCCCAACGCCTCCCCCAGGGCATCGGCGTCGGTCGGGGCCCGACAAAAACCGATCTCGACCCGGATCCGATCACCAGCCTCGGGCTTGCGGCTGGGAACGCCCCCCGCGCCTCATTTGTCGCGGCGGTGATCGATGCACGCAAGGGTTGTTGAGCATGCGCCCCCCTGCGGTCGATCGACAATAGGGAAAACACGCGAACGCGACTCCAGTCGATGTGGCGATTCGGTGAGAATCCAAGTTTTTCCTTCCCTTTCGCAATGAAGGATTCTATTTGTTAGACTTATCGGTATTCCCACGTGCCGTGGGATGCTGAGGGAGGAGACATGATAACGATTCCGTCTGCACTGGACTGGCCGGGCATTGTCCCGGCGCGGCTGAGGTGTGGCAGCGGCGACCAGCCATCACGGCTGATCTCTGCCGTGGATCCTCCCTATCCACGACCAAAGCCGACACCACCCTATGCACCACCGGATTCATACCATTATCGGGCTCTCTGCCGTTCTCTCCCTCGCTCCGCTGACCCGCTCCGAGTCGGCAGTCGGCGATAAGATCGGGTCGAATGTCCGCATCGGCGACGGCGCCCACCTGACCAGCTTCAGCGCGTCGACCACCTCCGCCGTCCTCAGCAACGGCAACGTCGTCTTCGCATGGCAGGACCAGGGCTTCAACAGCTACGCCACCTCCGTCGACGGCACCCTCGGCGGCGTCTTCTTCAAGGTCTTCGCCCAGGACGGCTCCGTCGTCCAGGGCACCACCATGCCCTACTCCAACAGCAACCATCAGAGCGGCCCAAGGCTCGCCGCGCTGGCCGGCGGCGGCTTCGCCATCGGCTGGGAGGACGGCACCGCCTCCAGCGCCAGCTCCGCGATCATCAACTCCTTCGTGCGCGTCTACGACAACTCCGGATCCGCCGTCTCCTCCCCGGTCCGCGTCAACGACACCGCCTCGGCCAACGCCGACCTCCAGCAGGAGCTCGACGCCATCATCCCGCTCCAGAACGGGAACTTCTTCGCCGAGCTCCGGCACGACGAGCGCGGCAGCGCCGCCAACCAGGACGACTCTCTCATCCAGCTCTTCGACGGGGCCACCGGGGCCAAGATCGGCAGCAACATCCGCATCGGCGACGGCGCCCACCTGACCAGCTTCAGCGCGTCGACCACCTCCGCCGTCCTCAGCAACGGCAACGTCGTCTTCGCATGGCAGG
>JAUIGD010000030.1 GCA_030430255.1 Verrucomicrobiia bacterium | reverse complement strand
CGGCCTTGGGCAGGAAGTAGTACATCAGGCCCAGGAACGGCGTGGTCAGGAAGAACGCCACCGCGTTGTGCCCGTACCACCACTGCATGAACGCGTCCTGCACGCCGGCATAGATCGGGTAGCTCTTGATCATCCACGGCCCGAAGACGGGGACCCAGATGTTGTTGAAGACGTGCAGCATCGTCACGGTGACGATCGTGGCGATATAAAACCAAAGCGCGACGTAGAGATGGCGCTCGCGACGTTTGGCGAGCGTCCAGAAGAAGTTGCCGCCGAAGAACACCAGCCAGACCACGGCGATGGCGATGTCGATCGGCCATTCCAGCTCGGCGTATTCCTTGCCCTGCGTGAAGCCCATCGGCAGCGTGATCGCGGCGGAGACGATGATCAACTGCCAGCCCCAGAAGTGAATCCAGCTGAGCAGGTCGCTTGCCATGCGCGTCTTGCAGAGGCGTTGCGTGGAGTGATAGATGCCGGCGAATATGGCGTTGCCGGCGAAGGCGAAGATGGCGGCGTTGGTGTGCAGCGGCCGGATGCGCCCGAAGGTCAACCACTCGAGGCCGAAGTTCATGCGCCAGTAGTTGAGCTGGGAGGCGATGAGGACGCCGACCAGCATGGAGACGAGCGCCCAGACGACGGTGGCGATCAAGAAGAGGCGCGGCGTTTTGTCGTCGAACTCGATGGTGGCCTTCGGGCCGGTGGCGGAGGCGGATGACATGGGCGGTGGGTGCAGGTCGGGTTGGGTTGAGCGTTAGCGGTCGCGGTCGGGATCGAAGGGGTCGTCGTCGAGCGGCAGGAGGGAGTCGCGGTCGGGGTCGGGTGCGGTGCCGCCCGCCCGCTCGCCGAGGAAGCCGAGGACGAAGAAGGTGGCCAGCAACAGGCTGCCGGCGACGGTGAGGGCTAGGATTTCCACAGGCTGAGGGGCTGGGTGGCGTTGCAGCGGCTGTCGCGGGACTGCGCCCACTCGAGGGCGCTGTCGGCGATCACGCGGACGGCCGTCTGGGCGCCGAGGCGTTCGAGGTCGACGGCCAGGTGGCCGCCGGGTTCGGACAGCGAGGCGACAAACAGTGCGGCGTGGCCGCGCAGGTTGGAGCAATCCTCGGGGAGAGCGAACACGGCGCCGCCGATGGAGGCGACGCTCGCCAGCAGCCCACAGTGGCGCCCGCCGTGCGGCGGGCCGGCGGGGCAGGCCTCCGGGAAGGCGCGGGCCAGAGCGGACAGGGACCGCGGCGTGGCGATGCGTTTCAACAAGGCGTCGTCGAAATAGAGCCAGCCGCCGGGGGCGGCCGGGTCGGCGTCACCGAGGTGGGCGGCGATGGCGGGGCCGAGCTTGGCGCAATGGCGGCGCGCGCCCGCGAGGGCGACCGAGAACGCGAGGTCCTCGTCGCGGAACCAGCGGCGGTTTTCGATCCATTGGCCGAAGGTGGCCTGGGCGTTGGTGGTGGTCATCGGCGGTGTCTCTGGGGACGCGGGGACCCTAGGCTGCGGAGGGCGGCGCCGCTCCGCAACGGGTGCGGATGAGTGCGCAGATCTTGCGCGCGGACGGGCGAGAAACGCGGCGGGGCGGCCGCGGCGGGGCGGGACTCCGCCCCGAGCGGGCCGTTTTGCAGGCCGGGACCCGCCGCTGGAGAGCCGCAGCCCGGAGCTCGGTGAGCGATCCGGGCTAACCCGCGCGCCGCCGGCGGACGGATTTGCGTTCGCGGTATTGGGTCGGCGTCTCACCGGTGATGCGGGAGAAACTGCGGTTGAACTGCGAGAGCGACTGGAAGCCGACGTCGTAGGCGACCTCGGTGACGCGGGCGTTCGGTTTGAGCAGCTCCTGTTTGGCCAGATCGACCCGCGAGCGGGCGACGTAATCGGTGAACGACAGGCCGGTGGTGCTTTTGAACAGCCTTGAGAAGTGATGTTGGCTGACGCCCACATGGGCGGCGACGGCCGGCAGCTGCAGCGGTTCGTCGAGGTGGGCGGCGATGAAGTCGCGCGCCGCGCGCACCGAGTCGGGCTCGCTGTTGTCCTCGACCATGAGCAGTTCCTCGACCTGCCGCTGGAGGTTTTCGGCGAAGGTGGCGAGCAGGGCGACGACGCCCTCGTAGCGCGGCCCCTCGACCACCGGGGAGTCGAAATAGGTCTCCCGCAGCTTGGCGATCTTCGCGTCGTCATAGCCGAGCGGGCGCAGGGTCTCCTCGACGCGGGCGAAGCCGTCTGCGGTGGGTTTGCGGTCGAACACCTCGCCGGTCTTGAGGAAGGCGAAGTCCTCCGACCCGAGGCGGACCGGCACCGCGGTCTCGCGCAGCCCGGCGAAGCAGGTGACGGTGCGGCTGGGCGCGGCGCAGGGCAGCTCTTTGCGGAGCTGCTTGGCGGCGGCTACACAGGCTTCGCAGACGTGGTTTTTGGCGTTCAGCTCTTTGCAGAAGGCGCTGTCGTTGTCGCCGCCGCGGCAGGGCACCCAGCTCTCGTCGTCGGCGCTGACCAACATCAGCGGCAGGCCGGTCGCGGCTTCGAAGGCCTCGTGATAGGCGCGGAAAGTCTCACCGCCGGCGACGCGCTCGAAGACGTGTGCTTTGATCGTGGGGGTGGACATGGATAGGGGGAGCATTTGGCAGAGTCGGCGCTCGGTCAATCAAACAACGGGCGGCGCCAAACGACGGCCGGAGGAGATCCCCTGCCCCAACCGGCCGCCGAGCCGGCTCCGACGGCAGGCTTCCCGAACCGCAGCCCGGAGCTTGGCGATCGATCCGGGCTAGCCCGAATCGATCACCAAGCTCCGGGCTGTGGCTCGCCCTCGTTGACGCTGAGGGTGTTGGCGTAGTGACCGGCTCGGGCAGGGTCTAGCTCCCCTCGGGCTCGTAGCGCCGCTGCGGGTTGTCGGCGAAGGCCGACAGGGCGAGCAGCGCGGCGGGGATGGCGGCGCTCGCCCAGAGGGCGGCGGCGTAGCCCCCGGAGTGGGTTTTGGCCAGGCTGAAGAGGATCGGCCCCAGCCCGCTGGCGACCACCATCGTCGACATGCCGAGGCCCGAGATCGCCCCCAGCGAGGCGCGCCCGAAGAAGCGCGGCCAGACGATGCCGCTGAGGGCCGCGAAGCAGCCTCCGCAGGCGCCGGCCCCGACGATGTAGGCGGCGGCGCCGACCGCATCCGACAGCGCCAACATCCCGCCGACGGCGAGCAGCGCGGAGCCGTTCATCGCGGCGAGCAGCCACTTCAGACGCACCCGCGGGCTGATCCAGCCGCACAGCAGGTTGGTGGCGACGCTGACCCCGGCGGCGGGGACGAAGAACGCGAGGATCTCCGAACGCGTCCGGCCGGCGGCGGCGCCGATGTCGACGATGTGGAAGGTGAATGCGGTCGCGAACAGGGACCAGAATCCGAACGAGAGGTTGAAGGCCCAGAAGGGCAAAGTCCGCACCGCCTCCGAACGGGAGAACTCGCGGTGGGTGATCGAGTCGGCGTGGGCGGGCTTCGGCTGGGCAGGGCCGCCTTCCGGCGCCCCGTCCATGCGCAGGCCGCACTCCTCCGGGTTGTCGCGCACCAGCAGCCAGCCCAGCGTCGCCATGACGGCGATGGTGAGGGCGCCCAAGCGGAACCAGGTGCCGTGCGCGCCGTGGGTGGTGATCATCGGGTCGAGCAGCCGCGGCGCCACCGAGAAGGCGAAGGACACCGCGACGCCGCTGACCGCCATCGCCAGCCCGCGGTGGTAGTCGAACCATTTGCCCATCGCGTTGCGGGAGCTCATCGTCAGCACCCCTTGGGCCGAGGCGCGGATCGCGTAGAAGCCGAGCGCGATCACGGCGAACGCGACGCCCGCGCGGGGCAGCGCCGGGAGCGCGCCGGCGATGCCCTCGAGCAGCGCTTTGGACGCCGCGAGATAGAACAGCACCAGACCGGTGGCGAGCGCCGAGTAGGTGACCATGCGGCGGGCGCCAAAGCGGTCGAACACCCTGCCGAGGAAAGGCAGGGTGAATCCGCTCGCGACCGTGCCGAGGCAGTAGGCCCAGCTGAGCGCGTCGCGCCCGAGCCCGAGGTCGGCCATCATCGCGTCGGTGAAGACGCTGAAGCCCATGGTCTGCCCAGGGATGGAGAACACCATCCCGACCGTGCCGATCGCCACCACGGCCCAGCCGTAGAAGAACGGTGCCCGCGCCGGGCGGAACGGGAAGTCGGGGTGCCAGAGGCGGCGGGGAGATTCGGAGTTCAAAACCGGCGCCACCCATCGCCCCCGTCCGCCGGGGGCGCCAGCGCGGATCGGCCCGAGAGCGGCGATCGCGTCGGCGGGGCGCTACGGCAAGGGCCGCACCGAGACCGCGCCGAGCCGCCAGCGCCCGGCCGCCTCGACGCCGAGGTGGGGGCTGCTGTCGAGCCGCAGCACCTGCCCGTCCCGCAGCACGCCGAGGTCGCTCAACACCCCGGACTGGTCTTTCGCGTCGTTGTCGGCATCGATGCAGTAGATCGCCAGCGGGGCGCGTTCGCCCACCCGGCACGAGCCGCCGCAGACGCCGTTGCCGGCGACCACCGCGACGTGCTCGACCAACACGTCGCGGTCGAAGGTGATCTCGATCGCCTCACCGGCATCGACCTGGAGGAACCCGCCGCCGGCGATGCCCAGCCCGCGCGCGTTGGCGCTGAAGCGCTGCCCGCCGACCGCGCGCAGCCGGAGGGTGACGCCGTCGACGGTCTGGCGCATCTCCCGCGCCTCGGTCCCGGCGGGGCCCTCGCCGACCTGCTCTCCGCGCCCGCCCCAGGCGAAGCGGGCGCTCGCCGCCTCGCGCGCCATCGGTGCAAAGCGGTGCCCGCCGGCGTTGCGGTGCCGTTCGGCCTCGGCGGTCAACGCCGCCACCAGCGGGGCGAGCGCCGCTTCCCCGATCCGGTTCTCCGTTTCCATCGGGTCGCTAGAAAGGTCGTAGAGCTCCGTCGCGCGCGCCTCGCCGGCGCGCAGCAAGCGGGCGTCGAAGAACACCTTCCACCGGCCGCGGACGGGCTCGCCGTCGACGGTCGGATCGTCGAGCCGCATCGCCGCGACCGCAGGGTCGGAGCCCGCCTGCTTGTGGTCGTTGAAAAACAACGGCGGCCGGGATGCCAGCCCGCCCCCGCGGAGGGCGGGCAGGATGCTGAAGCTGTCCTCGGCGCCGATCGCGCCGCGCGCCAGGTCCGGCAGCGGCGCGCCGACGATCTCGGCGAAGGTGGCGAACCAGTCCTGAAGGCTGACCGGCGCCGCGGAAGTCGCCCCCGCCGGGATGCCGCCGCGCGGCCACGCGGCGATCAACGGCACGCGGTGGCCGCCCTCGTAACAGCTGCCCTTGTTGCTGCGGAACGGGCCGGTCGCGGCGTCGCTGTCGCGCTCGGCGCCGTTGTCGCTGGTGAAGATGACCAAGGTGTTGGCGATCAGCTTGGCGCCCGGCGCGCGCGGGTCGTCGGCCGCCTCCAGCCAGTCCAGCAGCCGCCCGAGGGCGACGTCGTTCTCGTGGACGAAGTCGCGCCGCGCGTCCTCGCCGGCGCCGGAAGCGCCGGCGACGCGCACCCCGCCGATCGCCTCGTCCGGGGTGTACGGGGCGTGGTTGGAGTTGGACGGGTAGTAGAGGAAGAACGGGCGCCCGGCCTCGGCACCGCCCGCGGCGTGGGCGGCGAGGAACTCGACCGCGTGGTCGCTGTGTCGGGACCCGAGCTGCCGCAGCACGTAGGCGTCGGCGCCTCCCCCGACGAGGCGCTTGCCGTCCCCGGTCGCCCCGACCGCGACCCGGCCGTGCAGGTGGCCGGGACCGACGGTCTGCCGCGGGCCGTTCGAGCGCCTCCCTTCTCCGCCCGGATCCGGCCCCGAGGTGCCGTGCGAACGGGAGGTGTAACGGGCGAAGTCGAACCCGTGGTCGAGCGGGCAGGTGTGCAGGGGCTTGCCCAGGTCGGCGTCCTCCCAGCCCGCCGCCGGCATGCCGTCGGCGCGCGTGTAGCGCAGGCCGATGTGCCATTTGCCCACCAAGCCCGTGCGGTAGCCATGCGCTCCCAGCAGCGTGGCCAGCGTCGGCCGGCCCGGCTCGATCATCGGGTCGCCCTGGGCGCCGAACAGCACCCAGTGCTTCAGCCGGCTCCGCCAGGCGTAGCGCCCGGTGAGCAAGCTGTAGCGCGTCGGGCTACAGCGCGACGACGGCGTGTGGGCGTCGGTGAAGCGCATCCCCATGCCCGCCAGCCGCTCCATGTTCGGGGTGCGGTACTGGGCGGAGTCGGCGTTGCCGGTGAAGTCCTGGTAGGCCGAGGTGTCGCCCATCCCCATGTCGTCGGCCATGAACAGGACGATGTTCGGAGGCGGCCCCTGCGCGCCGTGCGCGGGGAGCGGAGCAAAGGCGAGCACGGCGAGAGCGATCGATGGCAGAGGGGTTTTCATCGACATCCAGACTGCCCCGCCGCGGGGCGCGGTGTCGAGCGATGCCGCGATCAAATGCCCCCCGGTTCGGGCGACAGCCCCGTCACCGCGGCGCCGCCGGGCCCGCGACTCGGCTTTGGAAAGTTGAGCTAGCCCGGATCGATCACCACATTCGCAGGCGAGGCGCTGCCATTCGTTGACGCTGAGTAGGCGGCGGCAGGGACAGGCGAAGCGGCTGGGTGAACACCCTGCCCGAGCCGGTCACCACGCCAACACCCTCAGCGTCACCGAGGGCGAACCACAGCCCGGAGCTTGGTGATCAATTCGGGCTAGGCCCCCCCCAACGCCCCCTTCACCGCCGCCAAGGTGGCCTCCGGCGTCGGGCGGACGCGGTAGTTCTCAGCGTAGGATGTCCACAAGAGCTTGCCGTCGCGGCCTAGCAATACGCTGGCCGGGCGGGCGATGTCAGTGCCCTTGAGCGGGTGGCCGCCGACATGGCGCAGCCCGAAACTGTCGATCAGGCGCCCGGCCGGGTCACCGACGAAGGGGAAGCTGGCACCGGTCTTCTTCTCGGCTTTGGCCAGGTCCTCCGCCCCCTCGGTGGAAATCGCGATCACCCCGACCCCGAGCTCCCCGAACGCGCCCTTCTCGCGGTTGAGCTGCACGAGCTCGCCGACGCAGAACGGTCACCAGTAGCCGCGGTAGAAGACCAGCAGGGTGGCGCGGTCCGCGCCCAGCGCGGCCGGGAGGTCGAAGGGTTCGCCCGCGCTGTCGCGCAGCCGCAGGTCGCCCCCCCACCGCTCGAGCATGTCCGTCCCGGCCTGGGGCGCCCCGGCGAGGCCGCGGTAGGTGGAGTAGCTGTGCGTCCACCAGACGAAGCCGGCGAGCAGCAACCATCCGGCGATGTTGAGTCCCCAGAGCGGCGCGCCAGGGGCCGCGCGCAACAGCGCCGCCAGCCCGCCGAGCGCGACCAAGCCCACGCCGATCGGCAGCGCGGCGTAGCGGTCGTAGATCGCGAACTTGGTCGCCAGCAACACGTGCGCCCCCATGGCGGCGGGGATCAGCGCAAAGAGCAGCAGCGGCTTGAGCATCGGGGGTCGGAGGGGCGGGGGGCGGGGCGCATTCCCGGGTGCGGTGCCGCGGGGCGCGGGCTCCGTCCCTTCAGCCCGGAACGCGGAACGCCCAGAGGTGCCCCTCGGTGCGGACGTAGAGGGTGTCGGCGTCGATCGCCGGGGTGACACTCGCCCTCTCGCCGAGGTCGAAACGGTGGCGGGCGGCGAACTCGGCTCCCGCCTCCACCACCGACAGCTGCCCGCCTTCGGACAGCAGGTAGAGCAGGCCGCCGGCACAAACCGGTGAGGCGCTGTAGCCGCCGCCCGCGCCGGGCAGGCGCTCGCGGTAGATCTGCTCGCCGCTCGCCGCATCGACGGCCGCCAGCAGGCCGCCGTTGCGCGCGAGGTAGATGCGCCCCTCGTAGAAGAGCGGCGAGGGCACTTCCGGCACGCTACGGTTCAGCTCCCAGGCGACGTGGCTGTCCCCGATGTCCCCCACGCCGCCAGGCTCGACCGCGACCAACATCGGGCGGCCGCCCTTGGCTGCCAGGTGGTCGCGCCACTCCGCCTCCGTCCAGCGCCCGTCCCGGTCCTTGTCGACCCAGCCGAAGATGCCGCGCTGGCGCTCGCGGCGGGCCACCGGGTCGCGGGGCAAGGGGATGCCGTAACCGGGGTGGCCAGGCGGCAGCTCGGGGCGCAGCGGGTAGGTGAAGTGCTCGGTCATCTCATCGGCGGCCACCGCGCCGTCGCCGTCGCTGTCGAAGCCCAGCAAGGCCCGCCAGAACGGCTCCGGGTCGATCACCTTGTCGGCGCCGCCGCCGAGCTGGGCGGAGGCGATGTAGCAGCGCCCGCCGCCGACGACCGGCACGGCGATGGTCTCGCGCGAGAAGCCCCCGAGGGTCCACCGCTCCGCGCCCGTCGCGGCTTCGTAGCCGGTCGCCCGGCCGCTGCCGAGCACCACCAGCTCGTCGCCGGCGCCGCCCCCGCGGGCCCAGATGGCGGGCGTCGACCAACCGCTGCGCAGCGACGGCCGCGGCGTCTCCCAGGCGAGCCCGCCGTCCGCCAGACGGAAGGCGGCGACCCGCGAGCGGCTGAGCTTGCTGTCGGGGAGGTCGGCGTCGTCGTCGAGGACGAGGATGACATTCTCACCGTAGGCGATCGGCGAGCAGGCCGTGCCGTAGAGGCTCTCGGGCGTCGGCAGCTCGTGGCGCCAGAGCTCCTCGCCGGTCGCGGCGTCGTAGGCTAGCAATCCGAAGGAACCAAAATAAACGAACAGCCGCCCGCCGTGCCAGAGCGGCGACGGGGCGGCCGGGCTGCTGGTCTGATGCACCTTCTCGAGGCGCACCTCGGGCGCCTCCGCCCGCCATCTCAGCCCGCCGTCGGTGCGGTCGAGACCGAGCGTCACGAGGCGCCCCCCCTCCAGCCCGGTGATGAAGACCGCGCCCCCTGCGACCACCGGCGACGAGTGGCCCGGCGGCAGCGGGACCTTCCAGGCCAGGTTGGCGGCGCCCGGCTCCGGCGGCGGCGCCGCCCCCTCGCGGGCGACACCCCCTCCCCCGGGGCCGCGGAACTGCGGCCAGGGAGCGGCGGGGCCGGCGGCGGCGGTACAAAGCGCCGCGGCGAAGACGAGGGGGGCGAAGGACACGATGGGGGCGGGGGTGGCGACGGGCGGGGACATCGGGGCAATGGCTTACCGCAAAAGGCGCGCCGCCATCAACGCCGACCTGCCGCGCTTTGCGAACTCGCGCCGCCCGGCGTAGCGTCGCCGCGCCCCGCCGCCCGCCCCCATGCCCGCCCACCGTCACCGCCTCATCGCCTGGTCGCGCGACCGCGACCTCCTATTGCGCGCGGTGCTGGCCATCGTCTTCGGCGGGGTGGCGCTCGGCTACGCCCTGTCGCATTTCGGCCCGGCCGAAGGGCGGGTCGAGAGCGAGATCGTCAAGATGATGAAGTACTCATACATCGCCGACTTCGACGAGATCCGGAATATGAGCCCCCAGCAGATGCAGGAGTATCTGGAGAAGTGGAAGGAGACGATCGAGGAGGACTTCGGCATCGATTTCGACGCCCCGCGGCAGGGGCCCGAGCTCGAGGACCTGCCCCCGCCACCGACGCCGGAGGAGATCGCCGAAGGCTTGCAGCACGGGGGCGGCGTCCCCGCGGGGCGGCTCGAAGACCTGCCGGCGGAGCTGCGCCCGCTGTTCCAGAGCTACGGGTCGGCGATGCGCGAGGCGGCCGACGGGGAGGCGCGCAGAGCGGTGCGCCTGGCGGCCGAGTCCGAGCCGCCGCTGGAGTTCGCCCGCGGCTTCTACGGCCACCTCCTGCACCGCGCTGGGGAACACGCGGAGGCGGCGCCGCTGTTGCGCGCCGAGATCGAGGCGCGGCCGGACAGCACCGACTTCTACCGGCTACTCGAGCTGGCGTCGCTGCTCGAGGCCGGCGAGCGGGAGACGCTCGCCGCCCGCTACGACGACCCCCGCTACCGGGCGCTGCTCGACGGCGAGCTCAAGCCGCGCGTGCAGATCGCGATCGGCCGCTGGTGGGACATCGTCAAGGACACGGCGTCGAACGAGTTCACCCAGCGGAGCCCCGCCTGGAACGCCGTGACCCTGTTCGCGGCGGGCGTCTGGTTCCTCGTGCTGGCGATGCTCGGCGGCGCCGGGGCGAAGCCGAAGTCGCGCCTGGCGCTGTACGGTGCGGGCTTCCTGCTCGGGATGCTCTCCGTGTTTCTGGTGATGCCGGTCATCCATTTCCAGCGCCACGCCGTCGGCCTCGACCTCAACGGCGAGCCCCTGAACGACCTCGTGTTCTTCGTCTCCGGGGTCGGCCTCCGCGAGGAGGGGCTCAAGTGGCTGTGCTTCCTGCCGCTGCTGCCGGTCTTGCTCAAGCGCCGCAGCGCGATGGAGGCTCTGGCGGCGGCGGGCTGCGTCGGGCTGGGCTTCGCCGCCGTCGAGAACCTCGGCTACACGCCCCCCGGCGGCGAGGCGAGCCTCTTCTCGCGCTTCCTCACGGCGAACTTCCTGCACGTGTCGTGG
Source organism: Verrucomicrobiia bacterium (assembly GCA_030430255.1). Lineage (GTDB taxonomy): Bacteria > Verrucomicrobiota > Verrucomicrobiia > Verrucomicrobiales > DEV007 > JAUIGD01. The sequence continues at coordinate 19,214 of JAUIGD010000030.1, read as the reverse complement.
ACCGGCCTGCTGGGGCTGGCGACCTTCCACCTGCTGCGCTGGCCGAGGACGCGCTGGGAGGAGTTCGTCGCGACCCTGCTCGGGGTCGTGATCTCCCACGGGCTCTACGACTACTTCATCTTCCACAGCTTCGGCCTCATGGGGATCCCCTCGATCCTGATCATGGCGATGGTCGTCTACCGCTACCTCGACAAGGCCGCCGAGATCTACGAGGGGTCCTTCCCGTCGGTCTCTCCGCTCGGCGTGTTCGTGGTGGGCGGCGCGCTCATCGTCGCCTTCGCGTGGATGCACGCCAACTGGCACCTCGCGCTGGGCGACGTCGGACTGCTGGTGGGGCAGTCGGTCCTCGGCTCCGCCATCTTCGTCTTCCTGTTCATCCACCGCTTCCGGGCGGTGTGGTAGGCGGGCGCCGCCCCTTCGCCCCTTGACGGCGCGGGCGTGGGCGCGTTAGCTGCGCGCGGGATCCACCAACACAAACCAACGCTTCGACGATGAACGAGAGAGCAACCCGCAAGCGCCGCGCCCTTTGCTTTGGCGGCAGTATTTTGTTAGCCGCAGGCCTCAGCTCCTGCGACACCATGAAGAACGCGGGCGCCACCGCGGCGAAGCCGTTCAAGGCGGTCGGCGGTGTCGCCTCCAAGGCGAACCCCATGCGCCTCATCAAACGCGACAAGGGCGAAGGGGACGGCGAGACCGCCCCGGGTGCCGACGGCGATGGGGCCGGCACCACCGATGGGGCCGATGGCGCCCAGGTTGCCGACGGCGGGACGGCACCGGCACCGTCCAACAACACCGCCACCCCCGGCGCCCAGAACAACCCGACCAGCGCCGGGCGCGAAACCCTCCGCCTGCCCGCCGGCGGCGGCACCTTCGCCGACCCGCCCACCGGCATCGACCCGGTCGAGACCATCCCCACGACGCCGACCACCGCCGGCAACCCGGCCGCGCCGGCCACACCCGACGTCGAACCCGACCTACCGAGCATCCCCGACCTACCGTCCATCCCCTCCACGCCGACCGCGCCGACCGCGCCGACCACCGGCACCGGGGACAGCGGCACGAGCTTGCTCGACGACCCCGGGTTCATCCAGCTGTCGCCGCGCCTGCCCGGCGAAGAAGATCCGCTGCCTCCGGAGTAGGGGTTCGGGTTGGTCGGGTCAGGCTACCCTCCTCCGCCCGCCTGCCGCCTCCGTCGGCAGCCGGCACGCAGCGTTCGCGTGCCTGGATCGTCGCGGCTCTCGGACACCTTGCAAGCTCCGGGCTTGGCGATTCGTTCGGCTGCGGGCGAACCCCGATGGCACTCGGTTTCGGTGGGGCATCGATTGGGAGGCGTTTTCTCGAGGCGTTTTCTTGCCCGCCCGCTTCGCACCCGGCAGGCGGTCCGGGGCGTCCCGATGACTCGGCGCGCCGGTTTCAGCGGGAGGTCCTCACACACCGCCTTCAACCCCGCGGAAGCTGTCACCCTGAGCGAAGCGAAGGGCCTCCCACCTTGGTCCGCGTCTCCGGAGCCCTCCGTTGTTCGAAGGCCCCAGCGCCCCCCCGGCTAGTCCGAATGGCGCTTGGCTAAGGATGGGCATCGAGACGGGCGGCAGCGTCCCGGTGCCCGCTCGCTGGGTGCCGTCAAGGCACCCGGGGCGTCCGCGTGGTGACCGGCTCGGGCAGGGCGAACCCTGCGATCGCGGAAAACGGGGACGTTTTCCCTCCTGCCGGGCGATCCCGGTTCCGAGCAAGCCTTTGCCGATCTTGGCGCCCTTCCGGGCCGCCCCGTCAGCGCCCACCGCGCCTCGTGCGGCGGGCGCGCTGCGGCGCCTTCGCCGGGCGCCTCTTCGAAGAGGAGCGGGAGGAGGAGCGCGCGCGTTTCGCCGCGGGCGGCTTCTTCGGCCCCCGTTCGCGCTTGGGCGGCGCCTCGCGGTCCGGGTCGGCACGGTGCTCGCCGTCGTCGACGACCTTGAAATCTACCAGGCGGCGCTCGAAGTCGACTTTCGCCACCGCCACCTCGACGGTGTCGCCCGCCTGGAACACCCGCTTGGGGCGCTCGCCGACGAAGCGCCCGTAGGTGCCGTCGAACCAGTACCCTCCCCCGCACGGGGGCAGCGCCGCCTCGGCGACGAGGCCCTTGATGAAGTAGTCGGTCAGCTCGACGAACAGGCCCTTGCGGCGCACCTCGTGGACCAGCGCCGGGTGGGTGGCGGGCTCGCCTTTCGCGGCGGCGCGCGACTCGATCCACAAGTACTCGAGCTGCTTCAGCTTCTGCGTTTCGAACTCCGCATCGGCGGAGGTCCGTTCGGTCTCCGACAGGTGTTCGGCGGTCGCCTCCAGCTCCGCCAGCGGCGGGGTCTTGCCCGGGGCGCTGCCGGTGATCGCGCCGAGCACGCGGTGCACCACCAGGTCCGCGTAGCGGCGGATCGGGCTGGTGAAGTGCGTGTAGTTCACCTTGGCGAGCCCGTAGTGGCCCTCCGGGTGGTGCTCGTAGGTGGCGCGCTTGAGGCTCTTCAGCAGCCCGACCTTGATCGCGTGCTCGCAGGGCTTGCCCCGCACCTGCGCCAGCAGCGACTGGATCTCCGCGCGGTTGCTCAGGTCGCCGACGCTCAAACCGTAGCTCAGCGCCAGCTGCCGGTACTCGAACAGCTTGTCCGCGTCCGGGTCTTCGTGGGTCCGGTACAGCGAGGGCTTGAGCTTGTCCTTGGTGACCTTGGCGACCGCCTCGTTGGCCGCCAGCATGAACTCCTCGATGAGCTGGTGGCTCTCGTCGTACTCGATGCGCTCCAGCGCGGTCGGCCGGCCGGACCCGTCCAGCACCGCGCGCACCTCCGGCATGTCGAGGTCGAGCGCGCCGCCGGCGAAACGCCGCTCGCGGAGCTTCGAGGCCAGCGCCCACGCGATCTCCAAACGTTTGCTAAAAGGGTCGCCCGGGTCGGGTTCGCGCAGCAGCGCGATCGCCTCCTTGTAGGTGAAGCGGCGTTCCGAATGGATGACGGCGCGGCAGAAGCGGACGCCGGCCGGCGCGCCCTCCCGGTCGAAGCGCAGCACGGCGGCGTGGGTCAGCCGGTCCTCGCCCGGCACCAGCGAGCAGAGGCCGTTGCTCAGCACCGGCGGCAGCATGGGGATGACGCGGTCGGCGAGGTAGGTGCTGTTGCCGCGGGCGAGCGCCTCTTTGTCCAGCGCCGACCCCGGCTTCACGTAGTGCGAGACATCGGCGATGTGCACCGCCAGCTCCCAGCCGCCGCCGTCGAGCTCGGTCACCAGGATCGCGTCGTCGAAGTCGCGCGCGTCGTCGGGGTCGATGGTGAACACCGGGCGGCCGCGCCAGTCCTCGCGGCCGTCGAGGTCGCCCTCGCGCACGTGGTCGGGGAACGACTCCGCCTCGCGCAACACCGCGGGCGGGAATTCCAGCGGCAGGCGGCGCGCGTGGATGACGCCGAGGATGTCGACCCCCGGGGCGTCGGGCGGCCCGAGCACTTTCGTGATCCGGCCCCGCGGCGATTCGCGGCGCGATTCCCAGCGCAGGATCTCCACCACCACCTTGTCGCCCGGCGCGGGCGGCGGCCCCGGGAGGTCGCCCTCCAGTTCGATCGTCGGCGGCAAGTTCGGGTCGTCGGGCTGGACGTAGGTGAACTTGCCCTTGCCGCCGCGCCGGAAGGTGCCGACGGCCGGCGCCGCGTTTCGCTCTAACACTTTCACCACCCGGCCTGCGAGCTCCTCGCGGCCACCGTACTTCGCCTCCAACCGGCCGCGCACGGCGGCGCTCTTGATGTTGCGGGTCCAGCCGGGCGCCCCGCCGTCGCGCTGCAGCGCCACCAGCACCTTGTCGCCATGCAGCGCGTTGCCGGTCGCCGAGGCCGGGACGAACACGCCCTTGCCGCGCCCGCCGTCCTCGACCGGATCGGCGAACGCGTGGCCCTTGGCTTGGAAGCGGAGGATGCCGACCATCTCGGAGCGCCGCTGCCGCGGGGCGTAGCGCCCCTTCTTGACGAGGCGCAGTTCGCCGTCGCGCTCGAGTTCGCCGAGCAGCGCGCGCAGGGCGGCGCGCTCCTTGGGGGTCACATCGAGAGCGCGGGCGAGCTCCGACTTGTTCATCGGTTGGTAGGAGGGGGCGGCGATCAGCTTAAGCAGCCGCCCACGGAGTTTCTTGGACTGCGCAGACATGCGGGGAAGTAGGGTCAAATCGGTACCCGGACAGGCGGGTCGAGCCGTCGGGCGCCGGCCTGCGGCGCCCCCTTTGAGCACCTACCCATCGCACAATTCCCATTGTTCGCGGCAAAAAAGACAGGTATTCTGCTTGCCACCCGCTGTAATCACATTGTAATTTTTAATAAGAACCTCGCAACCACCTGCAACCCCACCCGCCATGAAAGCCCATCGCAAAAGCCCCGCCCGCAGCCTCGCCGCAGGTTTCACCCTGATCGAGCTGCTCATCGTCATCGTCATCATCGCCATCCTCGCCTCCGTCGCCTTCCCCGTCACCGCCATGGTGATGGAACGCGCCAAGAAAGCCGGTGCGCAGAACGAAGTCCGCCAGCTCGCCAACGCCATCGCCAACTACAAGATGGACTATGGCAAATACCCGCTCCCCAAAGGTTCCGGGGGGCAGGACCAACAGTTCGTCACCGACTCCGCCAGCATCATGTCCCTCCTCGCCGGTGAGAACGTCGGCGGCCTGAACCCGAAAGAGAAGGTGTTCTATGAGGGCAAGCCGGCCGAGGAGGCGGAGGGCCAGCCGCCCAAGAACGGCATGTACGGTCCCCGCAATGAGATGAAGATGGCCGACCCGTGGGGCAACCCCTACTACATCAAGATCGACGGCAACTACGACGGCAAGCTGGAGGGCTGCCCGCGGATGGACGGCGAGGTGCTCCACAAGCCGGTCGCCGTCTGGAGCAAGGGCAAGCCCGAAGACTCCGACGACCCCTTCTCGACCTCCGAGGACGAGAGCGAGTGGATCATGAACTACTGATCCGACGACGGCCGCCAGCCGGCCACCCCGATCGACGACTCCCCCGGCGGGGCCAGCGCGCGCGTGCGGGCTGGCCCCGTCCCGTTCCGGCGGACACCCGCCGGTTGCGGCGCGGCCCCACCCGCGCGTAGCATCGCGCCGTGCTCCGCCCCGAACAGCCCCTCGACGACCTGCCCGCCATCAAGGCGAAGCTGCGCGGCCAGCTGGCGAAGCTGGGCTATCAAACCGTCGGCGACCTGCTGGGGCACTACCCGAGGCGCTACGAGGACCGCACCCGCTTCGACGCATTCCCCGCCAACGAGTCGGCGGAGGCGGTGTGCCTGCGCGGCGAGGTCGTCGACACCCAGAAGCGCTTCTTCGGCCGGCGCCGGTTTTTCGAGGCCTCGCTCGAGGACCCCGAGGGCGGCGGCCTGAACCGCATCGTGCTGCGCTGGTTCAACCTCGCCTACATCGACAAGCTGGTCGCCGTCGGCCACGAGATCGTCGCCTACGGCAAGGTCAAGCTCGCGCGCGGGCGGCTGGTGATCGACCACCCGGAGTTCGAGGTGCTCGAGCACGGTGCCGCCGAGGAGGACCTCGTCCACCTCAGCCGCATCACCCCGGTCTACCCGCTCCGCGAGGGGATCTCGGGGCGGTCGCTGCGCGCCGCGCTCTACGGCATCGTCGCCGACCTCGACACCGCCGCCTTCCCGCCGCTCGCCCCGGCGCTGCCGGAGCTGCCGCCGCCGCAGGTGCTGCTGCCGCGCGGTGAGGCGATCCGCGGCATCCACTTCCCCGCCGACCCCGAGCAGCTGGCCGCCGCGCGCCGCACGCTGGCGCTGGACGAGTTCTTCGCGCTGCAGCTCAACGTCGCCCGCCGGCGCCAGCGCCAGCAGGCGCTGCCCGGGGCGGCCCACTGCGGGCCCGGCCACCTGCTGCGGGACTTCCTCGAGGCGCTGCCCTTCCCCATGACCGGAGCCCAGCGGCGCTGCGTCGAGCAGGTCCGCGAGGACCTCGCCGCGCCGCGGCCCATGAACCGCCTGCTGCAGGGCGACGTCGGCGCCGGCAAGACCTTGGTCGCGGTCGCCGCCATCCTGTTGGCGGTCGAGTCCGGCTGCCAGGCCGCGCTGATGGCCCCCACCCAGATCCTCGCCGAGCAGCACCACCTCGTGCTGAGCCGCTGGCTCGCGCCGCTCGGCCTCAACGTCGAGCTGCGCACGGCCGCCACCAAGCGCGGCAGAGGCGGCGCCACCGACGGGGTTCCCGATTTCTTCGAGGGTGCGCCCGGCGGCAAGCCCGAGGTGCTGGTCGGCACGCACGCGCTGCTCTACGACTCCGTCGAGTTCGCGGACCTCGGCCTGGTGGTGATCGACGAGCAGCACAAGTTCGGCGTCGCCCAGCGCGGCGGACTGGTCGGCCGCGGCGCCTGCCCGGACGTGCTGGTCATGACCGCCACGCCCATCCCCCGCACCCTGACGCTCACCGTCTACGGCGACCTCGACGTCTCCGTGCTCGACGAGCTGCCGAAGGGGCGCGGCAAGATCGTCACCGCCGTCCGCGAGGCGAAGAAGAAGGTCAAGGAGGCCACCCGGTTCCTGCGCGACCAGCTCGAGGAGGGGCGGCAGGCGTACATCGTCTACCCTCTCGTCGAGGACAGCGAGAAGCTGAAGGCGGAGTCGGTCGAGGGCGAGTTCGAGCGCTGGGCCGAGCGCCTGCACCCCTTCCGATGTGACCTCCTGCACGGGAGGGTGAGCCCGGTGGAGAAGGAGCAGATCATGCGCGACTTCCGCGACGGCAAGACGGATGTGCTGATCGCCACCACCGTGGTCGAGGTCGGCGTCGATGTCCCGAACGCCAACATCATGTATATCTACAACGCCGAGCGGTTCGGGCTCGCCCAGCTGCACCAGCTGCGCGGGCGCATCGGCCGCGGCGCGCACAAGAGCTACTGCGTCCTCATGGCCGGCGACCTGAACGCCGAGGCCAAGGCCAAGCTCGAGGTCCTGGCGGCGTCCGGCGACGGGTTTGAGATCGCCGAGGCGGACCTGCGCCTGCGCGGCCCCGGCGAGCTGCTCGGCACCGCCCAGAGCGGCATCGGCGGCCTGAAGCTCGGCGACCTGGTGACCGAGACCGCCCTCGTCGGCCACGCCCGCGACCTCGCCAGGGCGGTGCTCGCGGCCGATCCCGAGCTGCAGCAGCCGCGGCACCGGCACCTGCGCGGCCTGTTGCTGGACGACGACGAGGCGGCGGGGGTCGTGGCTTGACCCCGGCGTCCCCGGGGCGCCCGGCCGGATCCAAAAAAGGGGTCGCGCGCCGCGCCGGCTTGCGCTTCGATAGCGACCCCGTTCGGGAAGCGCAGTGACTTCCTCGGCGGTGGCGGGTCGCCGCCTCCCCCAGGAAGTGCATGCCGATTCAATTGAGAACCCATCACCGGCGCCGGCTCGTCGCCACCCGTTTCAAGGGGGTGGTCAAGCGGGATGAGTTCGTCCGCTACGCCGCCGAGTTCGCCCGCCTGCCGCCGTTCGGCCGGCCGATGCTCCACTTCGCCGACGCGACCCTCCTGCTGCAGACGGAGCTGAACGTGACGTAACGGCGCGGAATTCGCGAGACACCCTTGCACAGAATGAGTGAAAAGGGTAACGCGGCCCATTTCCGCCGCCCTCATGGGCCGCTCGCGCCTACGTAGCGGAGCACCCGCGAAGTGTCCGCGAGGGGGGCGCGGCCGAGCCGGTGGGCGACCCTCCCCCGGTGGCGCGCCGCCATCTCCGCCGTCCGGTTGAGGCTGATGTTGTCGCCGTGCCCCAGGTGGTAGACCGCCCCCCGGAATGGCGCCGCCAGCCGGGAGCCGCCGGGGGCCAGCTTCGGCCACCACCTCCAGGCCTTCGAATGCCTCGCGAGGAACTGCTTCGCCACCCGCGAGATCCGCCGCCCGTCCTCGATGCTCTCCAGCTTCCTCCGGAGGCGCCGGCGCACCGTGCGCAGGCACCAGGCGTTGCACGTCCCACAGATGCGGTGGAAGCCATCCGCCTCGCGCATCTCTTCGGTCTCGGCGAAGTAGATCCAGCCCCGCGTGACAGTGAACAGGCGGCGGGGCTCGTAGTTGTCGCGCACCCACTCGGCGATCGCCGGGGCGACCCAGTCGTCGCAGTCGGCGACCATCCCCACCCTCGCGATCCGCGCCGCCGCGGCCGTCGCCAGCGCCAGCTTCGCCGCCTTGTCCCTCAGCGTGTCCTCTCGGTCGCTCAGCTCCGGAGGCGCCGCCGCGACGTCATCTATCACCGTGAGGGTGCCGGCCGCCTCCATCGCCTTGAGAACCGCCCCGCTGGCGCCGAAGGGGAGCCGGTTGCACACCAGGACCGTGTGCGTGTCGGTGATCGTCTGACACCCGCCCCACGACTCGATGCACGCGGCGACCCGCTCGCCATAGGCGCCGTCGTAGTCCTCCACCGTGTCGGGGTGTCGCAGGCCAGTGAGGAACGCCAGAGTCTTCATGGCCGCGGCAGCAGTAGCGCCCACTGTTTCCCCCCCTCGGCGACGGGCGCAGCCACCGTCCAGAGTCCCATCTCTTGAAGCCCCCGGAGGAGCGCCAGCTCCTCGGGCCGCCCCACGTCGTCGATCAAAACCACGCGGTCGGCGAGGCGGTGGGCGAAGCGCATCATCCGCGATCGATCGGCCCCGCGCTTCTTCGGCGGACCGTCGATGATGACCCCCCGCAGGCGGGACGCCTCGGCTCGGAGGAATGCGTGCCGGACCGCCTCGTCGGGGTAGAACCCGCGCTTGTCCATCGGCGCGTAGACATACTCGGCCGGCGCCTTGTAGAGGAAGCGCCGATCGTGCTCGATGGTCACCACGCGGAAGCCCCGGTCGCTCAGCCAGCCGGTCGATCTGCCGGAGCCGAACTCCAAAACGCCCGCGCCTGGGTCCAGCTCGGCGGCGAAGCGCGCGAGCGCCCGGCGGGTGAGGGAGATCGCGCTCATCGCTGACAGATGGCGCCCAGCGCCGCGGCCCGGTGCCTGAATGTCTCCAGCTCCACCGCGGCCGCCTCACGCTCCGGGGTCTCGCGCTCCCACGCGGCCGGGGTGGGGAACCGCTGTTCGATCATGTGCAGCAGCGCGCTGTTCTTGGTCGCGCCGTTCGACAGAGTGAGGAACCAGGCGCCCGACCCCATCCGGAGCGCGATCTCTTCCGGGGTCGTCGCCGCTTCCGCCCATACCTGATAGCCGTTCGCCGACGAGATGACGTCGATGCCGCTCAGCGAGTTGTAGAGCAGTGTGTGGACGCAGTAGCCGACGTCGGCGCCGAAGTCCCAATCGAGCAGCCTGGCCGCCCACTCCTTGGCGACGATCTGCGGAGTGTGCGTCTCGAAGTTCAGCGTCGGCAGCCCCGCGTCGCGCAGCGCGTCGACCGTGCGCCGCAGCCGCCCATACCAGCGCGTCTCCTTCTCCTTCGCCGCCCAGTCCTCAGCGTCCATCCCGGCGGCGTCCCATAGGTAGACCGGGCAGCGGCAGGCGCGCTCCGCCGGTTGGGGTTTGAGCCAAAGCTGGTCGTCGCTCTGGAAGACGAACCGCCCGGAGACGCGCGGGTCCATCGCCGCGCGGATCAGCTTGTTGGTCAGGTTCGCGTCCTTGTTCGCCCGGTAGGGGTCGGCGACGGGGATGTGGTCGATGACCCCGGGGAGCGGCTTCAGCCACTCCGGGCAGTGGCCGATGATCCAGATGCGCCCGGCGCCTCCCGCGTTCTGGGCCACGCTGCGCAAGCTGTAGCGCAGCTCCCAGTCGCGGAGCGCCGGATCCTCCCGGTCGGCGGCCTTCGCCCCGACCTTGTAGACGATGTCGATGGTTCCCATTGGTTCCTTTCTCGGTTGGTTGCTAAATCACCTCCCCGCCGGTCGCGTGCGCCTGCCCCCAGAACGCCCGGTTGCGGGAGTACTCGTCGCGGGTGTGCAGCGGCCATGCCGCCGGGGCGCCTTTCACCGTCCCCTTGATCGAGACCACCACGGTGGACGGGCGCGGAGCCAGGAACGGCAGCCGCGCCACCTCGGCGATGACGCGCGCCCCCTTGATGACCGGATCCACCCGCGCGGTCGCCATCGCCGGCGCGCCGACCGGCAGCGCCCCCGTCGCCCGGATGCTCCCCGCCTCCACGCACTGCCAAAAGATGTCCGGCACCGCGATCGCCGCCTCGCAGCGCGTGCCGAACCGCGACCATCCGACCAGGCGCGCCTCCAGCTCCATCCTGAAAGTCCACTCCGGCTCTTCGCTGCAGAACCAGCCGCGATACTCCGGGCCGTCGTCGCCGACCACCCTCATGATGGCCTGCTTCGAACTCGGCGAACCCGGCGAGCCGCTCAGCGAGCTGGGCGACTGGAAGCCTCCGGACGGCGGGTCGACGTCGCCGCCGCTCGGGCTCTCGTCGATCGCGCTGAAGCTCGGCGCGCTCGGGCTGAAGCTCACGCTGGCGCTCGCGCTCGGGCTGATGCTCGAGGCGCTCGAACTCGGGCTGTCGCCATCCTCCACCACCTTCAGCAGCACGCCGTTCTGCAGGTCCTTGGAGTCCAGCCCGTGCCCGGCGATCGGCGTCCCCTGCCGGATCGCCTGCAAGATCGCCAGCAACGTGGTCCCCCGCAGGCCCACGTAGGTTTTGCCCCGTTCGAAGTCGGGGAGGTTGACTCGGTTGATCCTCACGGGCTGAACGGGTAGCGGTAGTGGTAGAGGTCGTGGACCAGCCACGCGGCATCCACCCCCTGGCAGACCGGCTCCGGGTCGCGGCTGATGAGGCACCAGCCGTTGGGGTAGTGGTAGAGGGGGTCGGGGATCGAGGTCCAGCCGCTCGGGCGGACCGTGACGGCGATCGGCGGCGTCGTCTCCGAACCCACGGCGGTGACGTCCGGGCGCGGGCCGATGTGGATCCACCGCACGGCCAGCTCGATCGAGTCCTCGTCGACCTCCACGCGCGGGTAGACGACGCCCTCGATCTCGATGTTGTCGGCGTTCTGCGTGTCGGTGCGCCCGTTGAGCCGGTAGCCGTAGCGCGGCGGCACCGTCTGCTCGAGCAACCCCTTGAGGCGGGCGCGGACGATGTGGACCCCAGGGCCGCGCTGGTCGATCTGCGGCGCCTCGGCCATCCACCACCGCGAGCCGACCGGCCCGACGTTGAGGATCTCCTGCCCGGTCCTCTGCTCTACCGTGTGCGCGTCGCCGCCGCTGCCGTCGAACACCAGCCACTCGGCGTCCGCCTCGTCCCACTCGCCCGCAGGGCGCCGCTTCGGGACGAACGAGAGCAGGTCTTCGGCCCCCGGCGAAAGCCCGGTGAGCAACGCGGCTCCGAAGCGGTCGGTGATCGGCATGGTGTCAGGCTACGGCGAGGTTCGCCCAGATTTTCTCCAGCCGGACCACAGCGGCCTCGATGCTGGCGACGCGCTTCTGCGCGGTGGTGTCGGCGGCCGCGCCGCGCTCCCTGCGCTCGCGCTGCGGGCGCACCCGCCGCTCCGCCTCCGCGGCCGCCTCGTCGGCGTTCTTCAGAGCGTCCCCGGCCAGCTCCCTGATGAACTCCTCGAAGCCCGCCCCCCCGATCTCCACCTTGGCCTTCCCCGGCGCGAGCAGCGGGTCCTTCATCCCGCCGGCGGCGCCATCCCCGGCGCCCGGCGCCCCCTTGCCCTTCCCGGCCGCCCGCTCCATGACATCGGCCAGCGCACCGGTCGCCGCGGCCGCGCGCTCGGTCTCGGTCGTCGCCCGGCCGCGCGCGCCGCGCTCCCTGTTGATCTCGTCGACCAGCCCGGCGTTCTTCTTGTAGAGTTCCTCCAGGCGGGCGCGCGCGTCGTCGGTGTCCAGGACGTCCGCCTTCTCGAAGGAGACGCCGCCCCAGGAATCGGTGATGCTGTCTGCCAACTCGTCGGCGAGCGCGTCGAACGCCGCCCCCGTCTTGTCGATCCCCGACTCGAGCTGGCGGTCGCCGAGGTTCGCCAACCTTGTGGGATCGTTGGTCTGCATCCACTGGTCGAAGTAGGTTTGGAACGACTCGGCGGTGTGGTCTTCGGGGATCTCCAGGTGGTCGCGAAGTATGGGGATCTTGGCGATGCCTTCCTTCACCGTCTCGATGGCCAGTTCTAGCCCGGCTTGAAACGCGGACACGACGACTTGGAACGGCTTGCCCAGCTCCGCGAGGATCTTGTTGCCCAGCCCCTTGATGACGTTCAGCAAGCCGCTGCCCAGGTCGCCCAGCGCGAGGTTCATGCTGCCGCTGAACAGCTTCCCGGCGAAGGAGAACGCCGTCTTGAAGTTCGCTACGGTGGCTTGGCCGAGGAACTTCATCGCGCCGACGCCGTAGTTTACCGCGTCCTTGAACCCGATCTCCAAGCTCGCACTGACCATCGCCCCCAGGTCGCCGTTCGCCGCGGCCTGCTTGGCGACGGCGATCCCGCGCGTCATGGCGTCGGCGACGTTGCCAGCCAGCCCGACCGCGTCCTCGAGGAGCGGGCGCACGGCATCGTTGATCGGCTCGCCCAGCGTGCGCAGCAGCTCGCCGATGTTGTCCTTCAGCGTCGACCACAGCCCCAGCGTGGTCTTGCTCTGCCGCTGCATCATGCCGTGGAACTTGCCGCCCTCGCCGGTCATCTTCCGGAACGCTTGCTCCAACAGCGGGAAGGTGATCTTGCCCTCCGCCGCCATGCCTTTGATCTCCGACTCGGCGACGCCCAGGATCTCCGCCATCTCGCCGATGATCGGGATGCCCCGGCCGGTGAGCTGGTTGATGTCCTCGCTGAACAGCGTCCCCTGGACCCGCGCCTTGCCGTAGATCTCCGCCAGCTCGCCGATCGCCGTCTGCGTGCCGGACGCCACGTCGCCGACCATGCGCAGCGTCTTGTCCACGTCCCCGGCCGCCTCGCCGAACGCGACCAGCTTCCGCCCGGCGTCGGCGAGTTCGGGGAATTCGAAGGGCGTCTCTTTGCCCAGCTCCCGCAGCCGCTCGATGGTGTCGCCGGCGAGGTCCATGTCGCCGATCAGCGTCTCGAAGGCGACCCGCGTCTGTTCCATCTCCGCCGCGCCCTTGAACCCCTTGAAGATCCCGGCGATGCCCAGCGCGCCGCCGGCCGCTGCCGAGACCTTGGCGAGCGTCCCGGCCAGCCTGCCCGCCTTCCCCGCCATCGCGTTCACCCTCCCGATGGCGGAGTCCATCGGCCCGAGGAAACCCCGGTTCGACAGGCTCAGCGTGTAGGCTAGGTCGCTCATGCGGTGGCGGGTTGTTCGTCGGGGACGATCTCGAAGTGCTCCTCAAAGAACCGCCGCGCGCGTTGTTCGGCGGCGATGATGGCGCGGTCGATCCGGTCGGGGCCGGTCTCCCCGCCGCGGCGCCGGACGATGGCCTCCCAGAGCGCCAGGCCGGCCGCGAGCGGCATCTCCCAGAGGACGTGCCCGAGGCTCAGGCCATACTCGCTCATCATCCGGTCTGCGTAGGCTACCTCCCAGTCGAGCCCGGCGTCTCCGTATCCGCCCCCGGCGATGGCGGCGGCGACGGCGTCGGGGGTGTCGCCGGCGCGGCGGGCTTTTTTTCGCCCTCGTGCGTCTGTTCCCCCTTTGCCTGCACTGCCTCCACCTGGGCGTTGATCCAGTCCCGCGCCCCGCGCATCTCCGCGAGGGTCAGGTCGAAGCAGAGCTCTTCGGCCTCGGTCTCGATCGCCGCGAGCGTCCCCGCCGGGTCCGCGGCGCCGTCGCGCATCGCCCGCCAGGCGGCCGCGGGGCGCGCGCAGCAGTAGATGAGCAGCTGCAGCTCTGAGTCGACGTCCCGGCCCGCATCGGCCGCCATCTTCCCCGCCTTGCGGATCGCCGACAGGGCGCCGGACACGAGCGGCGGCAGCTCCAGCCCGCCGAAGGAGGCGCCGCCCGCCGCCGCTCCCACGAGGGTCTCGGCGTCGGCGCCGCCCCCCTCGGCAGCCGCCCTCTGCCCGGCGCGGACGCCGGCCAGGTGGACGTTGAAACGGACGTCTTCCGCGCGCACGCGCGGCTTCGGGGTTCCCCCTTCTGCGGGGGTGGTGGTGGAGTCTTCCATGGTGGTTCCTGGGTTCGGGTTGTCGGCGCCTCCCTGTTAGGCGGCCGGGTCGTAGAGAACCGCCCACTCGTCGTCCCACTCGTAGACCACCGGCCGGATCATGCTGTCCCAGCTGGTGGCGTTGAGCTTATACATGCGGTGCCCCTTCTCCTCCCAGGCGATGTCCCAGTCGAGGACGTTGCCGTAGATGCCCGCGAGCGGGAACGCGATCTCGTCGCCGATCGTCGGCTGGGTCGCGTCGAGGTCGAGCGTGAACAGGCAGTCCAGGCTCAGCTCGAAGCGCGGGTTGAGGAGCAGCGCCGCGCGGACGTCGCCGTTGCTCCTCTCGATCAGCTCGAGGTCGGCGGCTCGCTTGATCCCGGCCGTCTTGACGTGCCCGTAGCTGCTGCCGAGCGCCAGCGTCCCGAATGAGATGTTGGCGTCGGGGGAGAGGGCGATCGATCCGGAATCGCCGGTAGTGAATCGGGTGGTTAGGGCCATGGTCTAGGTGGGTCGGTGGTGATTGTTCGGTCGGTGTGGTCGGTCGGTGGGCACCTAACGCGCGCCCTACGCGGAGGGGAAAAACGCCTGCGCGACCAGCCGCGTGAACGCCTTCCCCTCGAAGGCTTCCAGAAACTTCCGGCTGTCTTGCCAGCGCTCGCCCCCCTCGGCCCGCACGCCCTTGTCTTCCTCGGAGTGGCGGACGCCGCCGCACTCCATCTCGGTTTCCTCGTCGACGATCATCCGCCAGGCGTCGGCGGGGTGGTAGGTTCGCTCGTTCATCGTTGTCGGTTCTCGGTCGGGTTTCCGGTCAGGCGACGCGCCGGCCGGAGACGTAGGAGATCGTGGCGCCGCCTACGAGGTCGCGGGTGTTCTCGTAGCCGTTCTCCAGCCACAGTTCGACGTAGTCGTCGTCGTCGAGGGTGACATCGGCGGTCGCGCCCAGCGCGAGGTTGGCGGTGTTCCGCGGGTTCCTCAGGTCCAGCTGCTTCTTCGGCGAGCCGTTCACGTAGACCCACACGGCGATGTTCCTCGACGCGACCGCCTGAAACTCGACGATGCAGTTGATCGCGTAGACGCCAGCCACGCCCGGCGTCCACCGGTGGTTTGTGGCGTGGTCGTAGGTGGAGTCGGGGTCGGCGACCTCGGTGTCGAACTCGATCTTGTTGGTCGCGCTGGCGGCGAAGGTCTGGTCGGCGCTTCGGTAAGCTTCGAAGCGCGGCGACCCGTCCAGCCCCCCGCCGCTGCCCGATGGGTCGACCCATTCCGTGTCGTGGTCGCTGTTGCTCGCCTTCGCCAGCACCTGCCCGGCCGCCCCCCCGGCGGGGACGCCCGCGCCATCGGCGCCGTCCGCCCCATCGGCGCCATCGGCGCCCGGTGCGCCGTCCGCACCATCGGCTCCGGCGGGGCCGACCAGCGAGGCCAGCCACGCCGCCTCGTCGCCGACGAACCCCCCGGCCACCGCGACCTCGTAGGCGCTCGCCCCATCGGCGCCGTCCGCACCCGGCGCCCCATCGGCGCCATCCGCGCCTGGCGCACCATCGGCACCGTCCGCGCCATCGGCTCCGGCGGGACCGACCAGCGAGGCCAGCCACGCCGCCTCGTCGCCGACGAACCCCCCGGCCACCGCGACCTCGTAGGCGCTCGCCCCATCGGCGCCGTCCGCACCCGGCGCGCCCGGCGCGCCGTCCTCACCGTCCGCGCCAGCCGGCCCCGGGGGGCCGTCGCTGCCGGCTGGGCCGGAGGGTCCGGGCGGCCCGTCTGCGCCGTCCGAACCATCGGCGCCATCGGCGCCGGGCGCCCCATCCGCGCCGTCCGAACCGTCCGCGCCGACCGAGGCGAATAGATCCCACTCCGGGTCGACCCCCGGTGTCTTGCCGGTGTTCGCCCCGGTGGCGATCCAGCTCGACCCCCCGTGCTCGACCAGGTCGCCGGCCGCGTAATCCGTCGCGTTGTCCCAGCCCCCCCGCCAGGTCAGCCCGTCCCCGCCGCCGGTGCCGACCCCCAGCTCCGACCGCCACGCGGCATCCGTCGTGAGGGCGAGCAGGGACCGCGAGAACGGCGATAGCTGCGCGAGCGCCGCCTCGTCGTCTTCGTCGAAGTAGAGCAGGCGGTCGGTGAGGGGGTGCCCGTCCAGCGCGGAGATCAGCGCCAGCACCGAACTCGCCGCGCTCATCACGGCGATGGCCTCGCTATCGTCCCACGAGGTGAGGATCTCGCAGCTGAGATCGAAGGCCAGCCACTCGCCCGGCTCGTGCCCCTCGGTCAGCTCCACCCAGTTGCCCTCGACGGGCAGCAGGCCGTAGCGCTCGACGTCCGGCGCCGCGTAGTCCTCGCCGTCGATCTCCACCGTCCACACCAGGCTCCGCGCCCAGGTGGCGACGGTCTCGAACAGGGAGAGGAACGGGCGCGCCCCGCGGTGCAGCTGCACGCGCTGCGCGAGCATCGACCGGCGCGCCTGCACGACCAGGTGGACGCGGTCGCGCGCGACGGTCGCGTAGTCGTCTTCGGCGGTGAACCCGTCATATTGGAGGATGACGCGCCAGCGCGGCGGCGCGTTCTTGAGCAGCTCGATCGTCTCCCACGGCCCCTCGGAGACATCCAGCGCGCCTCCCTCGCCCTCGACGAGCGGGGTCAGCGCATCCTCGATGCTCCGCAGCAGCCGGTCGGGCGTCATGCCGCGCGGGGGCTCACTTGGCCGGGTAGGCCTTGCCTGTGAGGGCGATCAGGGCGGCGGTCAGGTCCGCCGCCTTCTCGGCATCGAACCCCTCCAGCGCAGCGGCCTCGCGGGCGCCCTCGGTCGCGTCGAGGCTGTCGAGGTGCGACCGGACGCGGGCGGCGTGCGACTCGATCGCGTCCACCATGGCGCGCACGGCGCTCCGGGCGGAGTTCACGGCGCCCAGCGCGGCGCTCGCGCGCCCACCGCCGCCGAAGCGCGAATCCTCCGCGGGCGCCTCGCCGCCGGTCTTCGCCGGCGATGGCGGCCCGACGGGGCGGGTGAGGGACGGCCCGGAAGCCGCGGGCGGCGCCCCCTTGTCGCGGACCTTGGCGCGCGTCGGCGCGGGCATCGGCGGGCCGCCGAGGGCGGCGTGGGTCTCCTCCTTGCTCGGCCCTGTGGGCTTGGCGGGAGGGGCGGTGGCGGGATCTTTTTTCGGCATGGTCTCTGGTGGTTCGGGTTTGAAATCGGTAGGGAGGTCCTCAACCGGGCAGCGCGCCGGAAGAGCTCACCGCCTTCGACGGCCCGCCGATGACCGTCACGGGCGCGCCCCTCCGCTCGGCGTCGGCGACGCCCTCGGAGATCAGCGGCTCCTGCTCGCGGGCGATGCGCTCCAGCTTCATCCGCATCCGCCCCGCCTCGGCGGCGAAGGGGTTCTTGTCCTCGGGGACGCCGCGCCGCTGGTAGATGATCTCCAGGGCGAACAGCTTGGCGGCCAGCTTCACCAGCTCCGGCGGGTCGGCGAAGGGCACCTCGAAGCGCTGGCTGAGGTAGCCGTCCACCGCCTCGCTGGCGTCGGCGGCCACCTTGTCCCAGACGCCGTCGTCGGCGCTGCCGTCCGCGTCGTCGTCGAGGGCCTCGACCAGGTGCGCGGCCGGCAGCCGCCCCTCGATGTCTGACTGTTCGACGTAGGGCATCGGCCGCGGGCGTGGTTCCTAGAGGGAGGTCGGGGGGCGGGCGGTGGAACCAACAAAGGCCGCCCGCCCCCCTTTGGGCCGTTGTAGAGGCGATCGTTACGCGTCGGCGCCGGTGGAGCCGTAGGCTCGCTGAGGCAGCCCGAAGCCGACGTTGAACCGCCGGTAGGACTTGTAGTCGAACTGGTGGTAGTTGAAGACGTTCGGGTCGTCGGGGCGGGTCATGCTGGTGAAGCTCAGCCCCTCGCGGTCCTGCACCATGAACGGCGTCATGTGGCCGACGTTGAGCAGCGCCCAGTAGGGGGAGTCGCCGAGCATCGGGAACTCGACGTGCGTCGCCATCCCGGCCTGCACGTTCTGCCCGCCGGCCTCGACGGTGGTCGCCTTGACGATCTCGAGCGCATCCTTGGTCAGCTCGGGGCCGGTGACCAGCACCAGGTTGAGCGTGCGGTTGATGGTGACCCCGTTCGGCCCCTTGAGGCCGACCAGCGCCGCGCGCGCATCGTTGAAGTAGTCGGCGGTGAGCTGCTTGGTGAAGAAGTTGGTGAACTTCCCGGCCTTGCCGACGCCGGGCACGAAATTCTTGTCCGCGGCGAAGAAGGCTTTGCCCGTGTAGTCCTTCTCGGTGAAGGCGTTGAGGAACAGCTGGGAGAGGAGCACGTCGGGGTGCGCCTGCCCGGCCTCGCCCATCTCCGCCATCAGCGGCGCGTAAACCCCATACTCGTCGTCGAGGATCGCCGTGCGCGGGACGCTCTTCACGTCGTAGAACTCCTTGTTCTCGATCTCCCAGCTGGAGAGCTGGAACGGGTCGCGCTCGACCTCGCCCTTGAACTCCTTCATGCCGGTGATGGCGGTGAGCCAGGGGTAGAGGTTCTTGGAGCCGTTGCTCGGCACGGTGGCGGCGATGCGGGGGTGGGTCGGCGTGTAGCCGTCGCGCCCTCCGTTGAAGCGGGTCTCGTAGCTGGTGTTCAGCTCGGTGAGGTTTGCGGTGGTCAGGTCCATGGCGGGATCGGGTTGGGTTGCGGTTGGTGGCGTCTGGTGGCGGGTGCGCTCCGGCGTTAGCCGATCTGCACCCAGGCGTTGCCGTCCGCGTCCTTCGCCTCGAGGGCGGGGCCGACGGCGATGTCGTTGGTCGCCGATGCGGCGGACTGCACGCCCGCGTTGTCGCGCACGTAGCAGGTCTCCCCGGGCGTCGGGGAGTCGTCGCTCTCCAGCAGGAAGGCGGCGCCCCTCCTCACGCGGATGGTGAGGGCGCCATCGGCTCCCTCGGTGTTGTCGACCGTCTCGTCGGCGATGCCCCTCACCACCAGGTTCGCGGTGTCGGTGGCGTTGACCGCGTAGCCGTCCGCGTCGACGGCGACGATGGCCCCGGCGTAGATCTTCGTGGCGGCGAGCACGGGCAGCGTGCAGGTCTTCCCGTCGCGGGTGGAGATCGCGGTCGGCGCGCCGAGCGCGGCCATGCCCAACACGGGCGCGCCGATCTCGGGGGGCGGCAGCGTGCCGGTGGCGAGGCAGGCGCCGAGGGCGGCGAACAGGCAGATGGTGAAGAGGCCCATGAGGGCGATGAAGGTGTGGCGGGTGAGATTCATGGTCGGTGGTTGGTGGCGGTGGTGGTCGGTTGGATCTT
>JAUIGD010000029.1 GCA_030430255.1 Verrucomicrobiia bacterium | reverse complement strand
GCGAAGCTCGAGGCGCTCGGCTACTATAGCGACACGTTCCCCTACGATTGTGAGAGGAGCGACCACGTGCTGCAAACCGCTTGCGAGCATCTCGTCAGGGTGCAGCTGGCCGACGGGAGCTGGGGGGGAAAATGGAACGAGAAGCTCTACCACACCAACGTCGCCGGCCTCGCCCTGCTGGCTAGCGGCGACCCCGAGTTCGAGCCGAACATCGGGCGCGCCGTGGACTACGTGTTGAAGAACCTCAAGACCGGTGCGCACCCCGGGAGCTTCAGCGGTTGGTACCTCACCTACTCGGGGATGTTCCTGGGGGAATACAACCTGGCCACAGGCTGCGCGCGCGCCGATGTCATCGACAAGCTGAGGGAGATCTACCGCACCTTGCGGATGTCGCAGTTCAGCTTCGGCGGGAAATATAAGAAATGGTATGACAATGGCGGGTACCACTGGGGGCACGGAACGGACTACCCCGACAAGTACGGCGGATACCTCTCGATGGGGGCGGTCACGTCGGGCGCCCTGACGACCTACGGGCTGATGCGGGAGGCCGGGCTCCCCATCGACGCGACCCACATCCGCCGGACCATCGGCTCGGTCTCCACCAGCGGTGGAGATCTTCCCTATGACGGTCCTGGGGCGGCCTACGGCAGGACGGGGCTCGGGGCGGTCGGCCTCTGCCTCCTGGAGGACGATTCGGAGTTTAAAGGCAAGGTGGCGAGCTGGCTCGGCGAAGACGAGATCACCCTCGGCGGACGCTATTTCCGCACGCATTACATGCCGGTGAGTGGCAAAACGTGGGGGCTGTTGGGCACCAATTTGATCAATCCAAAGGCTTACCGGAGGGTGTTGGATTTCCACAAGTGGGAGCTCGTGTTGAACCGTGGGTTCGACGGGAACTTCTACCGAGCGACCAACTTCACCGCCTACGGCTACTACTACCCTTCGACGAACGACGCCTGGATCCACTGGGGTCACCCGCACTTCAACGCGCTCTGCCACTCGCAGGCGACCCAGTGCCTGCGCATGTCTGGGGCGGAGGTGACCATCCTCGGGGTGGTCAAGAAGCGGCTTTCCCCGAGCCTGAGGGCGGTGTTCGAGCTTCTTGAGAACGGCCGCTACCAGGCTGCGGCGACGGCGCTCAGCAGGGCGGAAGGGGCGGGGAGAGAGCGCATCGAGACGTACATCCGAAACCGGGCGAAACACGCCGAACGCCGCGTGGCCGAGCTGTTGGAGATCGGCGACACCTACGGGGCGGCCCAGCTCGCGGCCTCCCTGAAGCCCTCCTTTGGGACGCTGTGCGATTTCGGGCAGATCCGTGTCCCCGGCAGCGAGGCGGCTGTCGGAAGGCGCTTCCACGAGATCCTCGACCGCCCGGGCACCGCCAGCCAGCAGCAGGTCATCGCGGACCTCGGCGAGATCGCCGTCAGGCACCCGCGCTCGCCCTACGCCGGACTGGCGAGGGAGATGATGCTCGAGAGGCAAGCCGCGGAGCGGTTCCCGCGCGAGTGGCTCGCGATCCTCGAGGCGTTCGCAGAGGGGCAGATCGCGATGAACCACGAGGAGCGCAACACCTTCCACGATTGGAGCAACAGCCTGGTGGAGTTCGAGTCCCTCTATGGGGAGGATGCGGACTTCCGGGCCGCCTTGGGAGGGATCCGACCGGTGTTCGAGAAACACGCGAAAGCGATCGCGGACTACGCCAAAATGACGCGCGAGCTGATGTACACCAAGGCCAGGAACGAGGCCGGCTATGCGGCGATGGTGGAGAGCCAGGTCGATGCCTTCCTCAGGTCGCATCCAAACTCCCCGTTCACGGACATCGTCGGCGAGCGCCGGCGGCACTATGCCAACTTCCACCGCACCGGCGGCAGCACCACCGACGAGTCCTGCGTGGGGATCGCTGAGATGGTGGAGCTCAGGCACCTCGACCTTTCGGTCTCGAACGTCAGCGGCGAAGGGTTGAGGGCGCTCGCCCCGCTGGGGGCCCTGGAGTATCTCGACATCTCGACGACCCGGGTCACCGCGGAGGACATGGAGTTGCTGACGCCCTTCAAGTCGCTCGAGACGCTCCACCTCTCGGGGATGGACGAGGGCGGCATCCGCGCGCTCGTCGGGTGCGAGTTGCCGCTGGTCCGCCTGACGATGACCGGCGGGCGCCGGCTCGACGATGCGGCGTTGGAGGAGCTGCGGGCCGTCCGAAGCCTGCGCCATCTCGATCTGCGGCACACCCAGGTCACCGGGACTGGCCTCGCCGCCCTGAAGCCCCTCCCGCTGCAGTCGCTCGGACTGTCGAAATGTCCGCTGGGCGCCGAGGGGATCCGGCAGCTCCGCCACTTCGAGACGCTGCAGGAATTGGATCTGTCGTTCACCGATGTGAGCGACGACGAGCTCGAGGTTCTGGCGGGATTGCAAGGGCTACGGTTCGTCGATCTCACCGGCACGGACGTGAGCCGGGCGGGGGTCGAGAAGTTGATGCGGCGCGCGTCCCCAGATCTCGTCGTCGAGGAGCCGTTTCCCTATCTCCGGACGATGGCGATCAGTCGTTAGCCCGAATTGATCACCAAACTCCCGGCTGCGGCTTGCCCTCATTGACGCTGAGGGTGTCCGCGTGGTGCCCGGCTCGGGAAGGGTCTTCACCCAGCCGCTTCGCCGGTCCCGGCCGCCGCTTGCTCAGCCTCAACGAAGGGCGGCGCCTCGCCGCCCCGCCTGCGGAGGTAGTGATCGATCCGCACGATGGGCAATGGCGCTTGGTTGAGGGTAGGCTTCGACGGGTGGCAGCATCCCGGTGCCCTCTTGCCCGGTGCCCGTTAGTGCATCCGGGGCGTCCCGGTGGCTCGCCAGCTGGTTCCATGGCGAGGCCCTTCCGGCGCTGCGCTTGTCGGGAGGACACGCCAGCTTCCCCGAGGGGGGCAGAATCCGCCACTTGCCCGGTATACCACTCCTGGGCTTGTCACCCTGAGCAACGCGAAGGGCCTCCCACCGCGGTCTGCGTCTCCGAAGCCATTCGTGTGGAATGATCCCAGCGCCCCCCAGGTTGGGAACTCGACTCGTCGGGGCGTAGGGGCTGTTCCGCGTACGATGGAAACGGCGGCCCCCCGCGAGGATCTCCCAGAGCGAGCATCGGTTCCGCTCTCAGTTCAAACCGCCGAGAACCCGACTACAGCAAGCGCCGTTCGGGCGAGGGGGAATGGTCATTCACGAAGCCTCAGGGCGGATCTCCGCATCCGAACACAAAAATATTTGTGTTATTGATTTGACGGGGGGCGCCTGGAGCACTAAAAATTTAGTGCATGGGTGACTCGCCACAGTTCAGCCGACGAGAGAGGCAGATCATCGATATTCTCTATGCCCGTGGAGCGTCTACGGTCATGGAGGTTCTCGCCGAACTCTCTGACCCACCATCGGACAAATCGGTCCGGGGCCTGTTGCAGGTATTGGAGAGGAAGGGGCACGTCCGGAGGAGCAAACGCGGGCGGGAGAACGTCTACAGTCCAACGCTGCCGCGGAAGCGGGCAGGGTTGCAGGCCTTCAGACACTTGCTGGAGACTTTTTTCGACGGGAGCCTGGACGATGCGGTGGCCAGCCATCTGGAGTCGCCGAAATCGAAGGTCTCTGCGGAGGAATTGGAGAAATTGAGATCGGCGATCGAGAAAGCTCGCCGGGAGGGACACTGACACCATGGTAAACACGATCCATTCTATCGCCGACCTGCTTTCGGAGCGCCCGGGGGAGACGGCCTTGGGGCTGTTGCCCGGCATCGCGACCTGGAGCTTCCGCCTAGCATTGATCATCGCTGCTGGGCTGATCGCCGTCGCTCTGCTCCGAAGGTGCTCTGCCGCGTTGAGGGGGGCGGTGCTGACCATCTCGATGGTGGTGGCGATGTTGCTGCCGTTGGTCGGTCGTGGCCTGCCGGCGCTCCGGTTGCTTTCGACCCCAGAGCCCGCCGTCGAAACGGTTGCGAAGGGTGATCCGGATCGTGCGGGCGCCCCACCCGCGAGCGAGGGGGCGGTCGCAGTCCCCGGAGGATCCGCGGGAGCCACGCCGAAGGTGCCTGTCGCTATCGATGATCGGGGGGGGATCGCCTGGGCGCCGATCTTGTCCATCGTCTGGGTGCTTGGAGCAATGCTCGTGGTGGGGCGGTATTTCACCGGACTGTTGGTACTGCGACAGGTACGTCGGGGTGGATCGGAGCCGGGCGAGTCGCTGTTGGCCGCGTTGCGGGACGCGAAGCGAAGGATGGGAGTGCGGCGAGAGGTCGATCTCGTGACGACGGAGAAGCGCTCGATGCCGATGACTTGGGGTGTGATCCGCCCAGTGGTCCTGCTGCCGACGGCTGTCGGGCGGGACGCGCGCAGCGTGCTGTTGCACGAGCTCGCGCACATCCGCCGTCACGATGCCCTCGCCCAACTGTTCGAAACGCTGGTGGTGGCGTTGCACTGGTTCAACCCTGTGGTTTTGTTCGCGAAGCGCAAGTTGGTAGCCTTGCGAGAGGAGGCCTGCGACGAGGAAGTTTTGAGCGCTGGCGACGTCAAGGCTTCGGACTATGCGACGATGTTGGTGGATCTCTCAGCGGGCGTGGGTGTCGCGCGCTGCGAGGGGGCGGCGGGATTGGCGATGGCCGATTCATCTCGCCTCGGCGTGCGCGTGAAGGCCATCCTGCGGGCGGTGCGGCCGGGGGAGCAGCGGTGGGTGAGGATTACGCTCGCTTCGTTGTTTGCCCTGCTGGCGGTCGGTCTCTGTGCGTTCGGCGCGGTGCTGACCTCCAAGCCAAGGTGGGGTAAGGAGGTCCGGGTCACGCTCTCACTGGAGCCCGGCAAAAGCCGGGTGACTTTCCCGCACGGCGAATTTGACGACGAGGATCACCTCGGGCACAGCCACTATCTCTTATGGAGGGACCACTGGGCGCCGGGCTTGGCTCTCAGAGCGCTTCCCGATGGTCGTGTCGCGCTGGTTGTCCAAAACACCGGTGTTGGTCCCGCATCCGGCGATTGGGACCGGGCGGCGCGGCTTCTACCGCCAATGGACGACGTCGGGCAAGGGGTGCTCGGAATCCACGATGTGTCCCGCTTTGGTGAAATCCCCCTGGACGAGAGTTTCGATCGGGGACTCGATCAGACTTCGACTTTTTTGCTCGAGCGATACGGGAGGATGCAGTTGCTCTCCTTCGACAAGGAGAAGCGTTCGTTGACGGTGCGCTTTCAGTTTCGCGAACCCCTCGCGCCCTTGATTTCACCGACACGTGGGCTCGCGGACGATGAGCCGACCCCGTCCGTTCTCGTCTATGTGCCCGAGGAGATCCTGCCGTGTGCGACCGCATGTGGGGAAGCGTTCGGGCGCCGCTTCCCCCAGTTCGGGCCGGTCCGGGCCGACGCGCCGAGGCACCCCATCATGGGGCTCTCGACGAAGAAGGGCATCGCGATCACGGACTGGCGCCCTGAGCGAGAGGCGGAACACTCGGCGTTTGCGTGGATGCGCCCCCTGGATGAGCGCGTTTTCGGAAGCCGTGCGGAGGTGGGCGACGAGGGGCGCCCGAGATCGAGTTACTACCTTTACCATTGGCCGCAGGCGACCGAAGCGGAGCGCGCCTTTCTGAAGTGGCTCGGCGGCGAGGAGGCGGGAGGGATCATCGCGAAACACGGAGTCGTGACCGACCTCCGTGCCCCGTGACGCCGGACTTTGCTCGATTTTTGGCTGCCTCCCGATTCTACCCCTATTCCCGCGAGCGCGGCTCCCGGTGGACGGTGCTGGCCGAACTGGGTGAGGTGACAAAGGGACCACCCGCGAGTGGGGCGACCCCGGTCGAAGCGACATCCGGCATCTCGCTGGCCTTGCCCGCGAGGGGGAAGTCCTTGCGCAGCGGGTAGAAGGGGTAGCCCTCCCACATCAGGATCCGGCGCAGGTCGGGGTGGCCGGAGAAAGTGATCCCGAACATGTCGTACGCCTCCCGCTCATGCCAATCGGCGGTCGGCCAGAGGTCGGTGACCGACGGGGCCTCGCGCTCAGCCTCATCGACCCGCGCCTTGACGCGGAGGTGGCAACCGTGGGTGTACGAATACAATTCGTAGATGACCTCGTAGCGGGGATCCTCGCCGAGATGGTCGGCGCCGGAGAGATCGACGAGGTAGTCGAACCCGAGGCCGCGGCAGTGTTCCAGCGCGCTGCGCAGGGAACCCAAGGTGACCGCGACGGTGTGTTCGCCGCGGAACTCTACGGTGGAGAGAGCCGCTTCTCCGAGTTCGGCGCTCAGGGCTTTGGCTGCAGCGTTGGCGTCCATTGCGGGGTCAGGCGAGTTCTTCGAGGAGCTCTTTCTTCTGAGCGGTCAGCGAGGGCTCGGTGTCGATCTTCCGCTGCAGGCGCATGAAGCCCTCCAGCAGCGCTTCCGGGCGGGGTGGGCAGCCGCTGATGTAGACGTCGACGGGGAGGATCTGGTCGATCCCCTGCAGCACCGCGTAGCTGCGATACATGCCGCCGGAGGAGGCGCAGGCGCCCATGGCGATCACCCACTTGGGCTCCGCCATCTGATCGTAGATCCGTTTCACCGCCAGCGCCATCTTGTAGGTGACGGTCCCGGCGACGACCATCACATCGCTCTGGCGCGGCGAGAAGCGCATCACCTCGGCGCCGAAGCGGGAGATGTCGAATCGGGAGGAGGCGGTGGCCATCAGTTCGATGGCGCAGCAGGCGAGCCCCATGGGCATCGGCCACAGCGAGTTGGCGCGCATCCAGTTGATCGCGGAATCGAGCCGGGTGAAGATCACGTTGCCCTCGACTTTCGAATCGTAGGCGGCTGGTGTGGTGAGCGTGGCCATGGAGGGATGCGGCAGGGGACGCCGCTCGAGGCGGACGGTAGAGTTCGGATGGGGGGCGGCAAGCAATTTATGCAGTTTTTCCGCCTGCCGCTCGCGGTTCCGGCGCGCGCGACAGGTGGTGAAACTTTCGTTTGCGCCGAACCGCGCGAGCGGGACAATGGGCGCTCAGTTTGAACTCCATGCCCGACCAGGCAGCACAGAAGAACACGACCATCGAGGGGGAACAGCTGGCTTTGGCGCTGGCGGGCTTCGCCGACGAGATGCAGGCCGAGGACATCGCCATCCTCGACCTGCGCGGCCTCTCGTCGATCGCCGACTATTTCGTCATCTGCACCGGGACTTCGAGCCCGCATGTGAAGGCGATCCGGCGCGAGGTCACCGAGAAGTTGGAGCAGGCGCACGGGCTGCGCGCCCGGGCTTCGGAGGGTGGTGCGGAGAGCGGCTGGCTGGTGTTGGACTACATCGACGTGATCTTGCACATCTTCCATCGGGAGCGGCGGGAGGTCTATTCGCTGGAGGATCTCTGGTCCGATGCGGGGCGGGTGCCCTTCGAGCCCGCCTTCGGGGGGGGCGCGTAGGTCTGACCGCCTCCTGAGCGCCATGCGTGTCGAGGTGATCAATACGGGGACCGAGCTGCTGCTCGGGCAGGTGACGAACACCCATGTCGGCTATTTCGGTGGCGAGCTGCTGGCCTTGGGGCTGCGCATCGGCCGGCAGACGACGGTGCCGGACGGAGACGCGATCCGCACGGTCTTGGAGGAGGCGTTCGGGCGGAGCGATGTGGTGTTGGTCACGGGGGGGCTGGGCCCCACGCCGGACGACATCACGCGCGAGCTGTGTGCTGAGCTGTTGGGGCTGGAACTGTGCGAAGACGAAGCGATCACCGCGGCGATCCGCGAGCGGGTCGAGCGCGGGGGGCGGCCGATGCGCGAGGTCAACCGGCGCCAGGCGATGGTCCCGCGCGGCGCTGAGGTTTTGACCAACCCGCACGGCACTGCGCCGGGGCTCTATTTCCCGGCTGGATTGGTTGGGGGCAGCCCGCATCTGTTCCTTCTCCCCGGCCCGCCGCGGGAGTTGATGCCGATGTGGGCGGACGGGGTTCTGCCGCGCCTGCGCCGGGCTTTGGCGAGCGAAGGGAGGCTGGGACCCGCGGTGAGCAACCACTTCTTCATGGGGCTCGGGGAATCCGAATTGGCGGCCCGGCTCGGGGAGATCGAGGAGGGGCCGCAGCTCGAGCTGGGCTTCTGCCTCAAATGGGGCGGTGTGATCGTGCGCTGCATCGGCGAGCCCGCGGCGGTCGAGGCGGCGGCGGCGTGGATCCGTGTCGCCGCCCCGGCGGATTACGTCGGGGAGGGGGCGGGACCGATCGAGCGGGCGGTGGTGGCGGTGTTGGCCGAACGCGGCGAATCGGTGGCGACCGCGGAGTCCTGCACCGGAGGGCTCATCGCCTGTCGGATCACCGATGTCCCGGGGTCATCACAAGTCTTCGGACACGGGTTCGTCACCTACGCCAACGAGGCCAAACGGGACGTGCTCGGCGTGGGCGAGGATCTGCTCGCCGAACATGGCGCGGTGAGCGAGCCGGTGGTGCGGGCGATGGCCGAGGGTGCGCTGAGCCGTTCGGGGGCTCACCACGCGCTGGCGGTGAGCGGGATTGCGGGGCCGGGCGGCGGGACACCGGAGAAGCCGGTCGGCACCGTATGGATCGGCCTGGCTTCGCGCGGCGGGGAGACGCTGGCGGTCTTGAAGCATTTCCCGACCGACCGTGCGCACTTCAAGGAGAGGACAGCCAATGCCGCGCTCGATCTGCTAAGGCGCCGGCTGGCCCAGACCGAGCGGTGACCCCGGCGGCTCCCGCTAGCCCGGATCGATCACCACATCCGCAGGCGAGGCGCCGCCAGTCGTTGAGGCTGAGAAGACGGCGGCAGGGATCGGCGAAGCGGCTGGGTGGACACCCTGCCCGAGCCGTTCCCAACGGCAACACTCTCAGCATCCACGAGGGCAAGCCGCAGCCCGGAACTTGGTGATCGATCCGGGCTAGTGTCCTGACCTCAACGTTCGCCTGCGGATAGGGTGATCGATCCGGGCTGGCGAGGGGGTGGTCGATCGGGCCTCGCTCGATCGGGTCGCGGCGCCCCATGCGCCGGCCAGGGATCACCGGATGAGGCGGGCTTGAGCTTTGACCGCCTGCAATCCCGGCCATAACCTGCCTCAAATCATGTCCCACACCTGTGCCGCCCCACCGACCTCGATCCAGCGGGTGTGGCTCTTTCTGCTGGCGATCGCAGCCCTCGCCGCAGGGAGCGTGTCGGGGCAAGGGCCGCCGCCCGGCATCGCGGTGCCGGAGGGGATCTCGGCGACGGTCGAGGACATCGAGGTCGATGTGGTTCGGGGGTTCTCGGTCGAGGTCCCCCTGTCGGGCTACTCGCCGACGAACAAGCGCTTGGAGTATTCGATCTTCGAGGGCACGGGGCCGGAGCACGGGACATTGGGAGAGATTGTCAAGGCGGCGGACGGTAAGGGGGCGAGGGTGCGCTACAGCTGCCCGGCGGATTCGGTGGCCTTGGCCGACGAGTTCAAGTACCGCGCCCGCCCGGTCGCGGAGGGGAGCCGCCCATCGTCCGCGGCGACGGTTCGCATCCGGATCGTCGAGCCGAGCCCGGTTCTGCAGATCCCCGAAGCGTTGGACTTCGGCCGCGTTCCGATCCGCACTTCGGCGGTGCGGGACTTGCCGGTGCGCAATGTCGGCACCGGGACCTTCGTCGCCGAACTGCGCCCGCCGGCGCCCTTTTCGGTCCGGGCGGCTGACGCGCGATTGGAGGTCCCCCCCGGGGAGGTGCGGGTGGTGAAACTGGTCTTCGAGCCGGGCGAGAGCGTGGAGCAGAAGCGCGGCGAGTGGGTGGTGCAGGCCGGCGTGCCGGAAGGGACGGTGAAGTTGGGTGGTCGGGGATTCGCGCCCTTCGTGCCGGTGACATCCACGCTCGGTTTCGCCGCGGACCCGCAGACGCATCGGCGTGTCGCGAGGTTGGGCGTGCGCAACCCGGGCGCCGAGGCGGTGGCGATCGACCTGCGCGGCCCGGACCGCGTCGAGCTCTCGGCGGCGAGGCTGGAACTCGAGGCGGGCGGCGATGGCGAGGTGCGGATGGAGATCCCCGCCGCCGACGTCGAATCCCTGCAGGGCACCTTGACGATGGTCGCCGACGGCCACCGGGTCGAGGTCGAGCTGAAGGCCGAGCCGGCACCCGGTCGCGTGGTGGTCACCCGACCGGAGAACGGGCGCACGCTCCGCTTCGAGGGCGACTACGGCGGGACGATGACGCAGGTGCTGGCGTTGACCAACCGGGGGGGGCAGGGCGCTTTCGTGTCGGCGCGGGTCAACCCGCCGTTCCGGTTGCTGGAGGGCGATTCGGGGCGCGAGGTCCAGCCCGGGGCCACGGTGACGTACACCATCGAACTGCTGCCGGACCGGGCTGGGGGCTTCGCCGAGCAGCTCCGGCTCTCAGGGGTCGATGAGCTGACGGAGCTGGAACTGGAGGCCTTGGTCTCCCTGCCGCCGGGTGTCGAGCCCCCGCCGATGCGGGTGTATGTCCCGTCCCGCGAGGAGGGGGGCGCCACCATCCCGGTCCCCGTCGACTGGTTGGCGATCGGGCGGGCGGAGAAGCCGCGGCAGATCTCCTACTCGA
This sequence comes from Verrucomicrobiia bacterium, assembly GCA_030430255.1. Lineage (GTDB taxonomy): Bacteria > Verrucomicrobiota > Verrucomicrobiia > Verrucomicrobiales > DEV007 > JAUIGD01. Next base: position 19,179 of record JAUIGD010000029.1, on the reverse strand, counting down.
TCCCGGTCGTCAGAGCGGCGTTTCTGGAATCGTTGGGGAGTGATCGGGTGGCCTTCCGTTGGGACCACCCCGATGGAAAACAGCGCGAGTACGTGCTGGAGACCGAGATCCACCGGGTCGATGAGAAAAGCGGGCTGCCGTACCCTTACTGGATCGAGTTGGGGCCGAGCTACGCGAAGGTCACGAGCGACGCCAAAGGGGGGCGCGCGGAGGTGAGCCAACTGTCGCCCGGCGGCAAGTACAACTTCCGGGTCGTGACCGCCGATGGGGGGCGGTTCTCCACCCCGGGGCCTCGGTTGACGGTGATGACGCCGGCGAAGGAGGGTCTCTTGCGCTGGCTGCGCTGGTGGATGGTCGGCCCCGCCGTGCTGGTGGTCGGCCTGGTCGCGATGTGGAGGCAGCGCCGCCGGGACTTCATGGGGTGATCGGGTGGCGATCGTCCGCATCCCTTCCGAAGGGCGGAGGCGCGGTCGAAGCCGCGGTCGACCCGCACCGGTGCGCCCGGGCGAGCCCAAATCGCTCACCAAGCTCCGGGCTGCGGCTCGCCCTCGTTGACGCTGAGGGCGTTGGCGTGGTGACCGGCTCGGGCAGGGTGTTCACCCGGCCGCTTCACCGGTCCCTGCCGCCGCCTGCTCAGCCTCAACGAATGGCGGCGCCTCGCCTGCGGAGGTGGTGATCGATCCGGGCTAGCTGGGGGCGCGGCGGGTTGCGGGAGTTGGCTTCGCCGCGTATCGGACAAGCCATGCCCTACTCGCGTGGAGATCGCCCCCGACCCAGTCGCCGCCCGGTGGCGGTGACGGGCTTCGGTTTGGTGTCGCCCATGGGATCGGGCTGCGGCGCGAACGCCGAGGGCTTCCGGGGGGGGCGGGTGGCGCTCCGGGAAGTGACTCTGTTCGACGTATCGGGGCAGAGGGCGAGCCGCGCGGGCGAAATCGATCTCCCCGATGGCCCGCCGCCCGGTGCGCTGCCGGTGCGGGAGGCCGGACGCATCGATCGGGCGACGGCCATGCTGCTCCACGCGGCAGCCGAGGCGGTGGCGGCGTCGGGGTGGGAGCGGCCGCCGGTGGGGACGATCGCCGCACCCGTGGTGCTCGGCACTTCGGCCGGGGCGATGGCCCTCGGCGAGGCGTTCTACAAAGCGGCCACCGCCCGCCGTTCGCGGCGCGGTCAAGCCGCGCGGGTCGATGGCTATCAGACGCAGCGACAGGGGCGCTACCTCTGCGACGCGTTCGGCTTCAGCGGGCCGGTGACGTTCATCAGCAACGCCTGCGCCTCCGGTGCCAACGCCATCGGTGAAGCCGGTGAGCTGGTCGCGACCGGGCGGGCCGACCGGGTGGTCGCCGGGGGGTATGACGCGCTCTGCCAACTGGTGTTCGCCGGTTTCGATTCGCTGCAGGCGCTGTCGCCGACCGCGCCGCGGCCCTTCGCCGCCGACCGCGACGGATTGGCCCTCGGCGAGGGTGCGGCGGTCTTTTGCTTGGAGCCGCTCGAGGCCGCGCGGGGGCGTGGCGCCCGCGTCCTCGCGGAGCTGGCGGGATACGCCGCCGCCACCGACCGGCACCATCTGACCCAGCCGCACCCGCAGGGGGACGCGGCGCTGAGGACGATGCGGGCCGCCTGCGAGAGGGCGGGGTGCGTGCCCGCCGAGGTCGGCTACATCAACTCCCACGGCACGGGGACGCCGCTCAACGACAGCGCCGAGGCGCACGCGATCTGCCGTTGGGCCGGACCGGCTGTGGGGGGCGTCCCCACCAGCTCGACCAAGGGGTCGATCGGTCACCTCCTCGGCGGCGCCGGCGCTGTTGAAGCTGCCATCGTTTTGTTAGCCATGCAGGGCGGGTGGCTGCCCCCGAACGTGGCGGTCGGGGAGCGCGACCCCGCGTGCGGGTTCGACCTCGTCGAGGGGCCGCGCGACGCCCCCGATCTGCGCATCGCCCTGACCAACTCGTTCGGGTTCGGCGGCGCCAACGCCACCCTGGTGTTTCGTAAACCTGACCCCGAAGATGATTGAGACGCCCGAGATCGCCATCGCCGGTGCCGGCGCCGTCAGCCCCGCAGGGTGGGGGTGTGCCCCGTTCCTCGAGGCCTTGCGCCGTGGGGACGCGCTCGGGTGCGAACCGTTCGCCCTGCCTGGGGCAGGGGGCTCGCGCATGCGGAGGCGGCCCGTGCCGAAGCCCGTGCAGAAGCTGCCGTTCCTGCGCGACCCGCGCCTGCGGCGGGCGTCGCCGGTCGGCCGGTTCCTCGCGGCCGCCGCTAGCGAGGCCTTGGCGAGCAGCCGTCTCGATTCCTCAGGGCGGCGCCTCGCCGTGATTTCGACCTGCTTCACCGGCTGTGTGAACTACAGCGCCCGCTTCTTCGGGGAGGTGCTGGATGACCCGGCGACGGCGAGCCCGATCCTTTTTCCGGAGACGGTGTTCAACGCGCCGGCCAGCCACCTCGCCGCCCTGTTCGGCAGCGACGAGGTCAACCACACCTTGGTGGGTGACGAGAGCGCGTTCGCGTCGGCGCTCGACATGGCGGCGGCCTGGCTGATCGACGGGGCGGCGGATGCCGTGCTGGTCGTGGCAGGCGAGGAGAGCGACCCGCTGACGGCCGAGGCGAAGTGCTTGCTCGAAGGCGGCGGCGTGGTGGGCGAGGGGGCGGGGGCTTTGCTGCTCGAGCGCACGGCGGGCGACGCAGAGGCCGCGGTGCTGCTCGACGCGGTCGGGGAGGTCGAAGCGTACTCCAAGCAGCGTGGCCGAGGGGGGACGGCCGCGAACGACGGGGGCGACCGGGCCGACGGGCAGCACGCGGTGGTCGATACGGGGGCGATCGAGGCGGTGTTCGGAGACGCGTTCGGGGCGAACCCGGCGTGGGCGGCGGTCGCGGCGTGGGCGGCGGTCCACAGCGGCCGGGAGCGGGGCGTCACGATCCCGCTCGTCGGGCGCAACGCGGGCGCCGGGTGGGCGCGCTTCGCCGCCCGCCCGCGCTGAAGCCGAGCGCTCCGCTCACACCCGACGAAGCTTGGTGACCCGCCCGGTGGCGACCCATTCGGCGACGAAGATGTTGCCGTCGGCATCGAAGCAGGCGTCGTGGGGGTGCACCCACTTGCCCGCCTGCCAATCGCCGGGGCGGGTGCGGAGCTTGCGCCCGTCGGCGAGCACCTTCTTCCGCCACTCCGCGTCCTCCGCCAGAGGGATCGCGGTGTCGTCCGGGCCGATCAAGGTCACCCGCGCGCTGAGGTCGGGGACGAGCAGAAAGTCGCCGTGGGAATCGACGTTGGCGGGCAGGATGAACGGTTCACCGAGCGTCCGCAGGTGCTTCCCATCGAGGTCGAACCACTGCAGGCGGGCGTTGGCGCGGTCGGCGACGACGAGGCTCGGCACGCGGCCGGGCCGGTCGTCGATCCACAGCCCGTGGGGCAGGTTGAACTCGCCGTCCCCCTTGCCGGGTTTGCCGATGGTCGAGAGGTAGTTGGCGTCGCGATCGTAGCGATGGATGCAGTGGGCGCCGTAGCCGTCGGCGACGTAGAAGCTGCCGTCGGTCGGGTGGAAGGCGACGTTGGTGGGCATGAAGCGATCGCGCCCCCACTTCGCTTCGTCGGACTTGTCCTCGCCATCGGCGTAGCGGCCGGCGGCCATCGGCGCGCGCCGTTCCCAGACGATCTCGCCGGTGAGGGTGAGTTTGGTGAACCGCTTCACGTGCTGGTAGGCGCTGGCGTAGATGAACTGCTCGCCGCCCTCGGTGCGGATCTCGATGCCGTGGCCGCCGCCGCGGAGTTGTTCGCCGAAGGCGCGGACGAACTTCCCCTCGTGGTCAAAGACGAAGATCGTCGGGTGCTCGTGGTCGCGCTTCCCTTCGTGGGTGACGTAGAGGTTCTGGTCCCGGTCGACGGCGACGTTATGGGTGGTCTGCCAGGTGTATTGCTCCGGCAGTTGCGCCCAGTCGTGGATGACTTCGAAGCGGTGGCCTTCGGGGCCGATGACCGGACGGGCGACGGCGTTGGCCTGCCCCCGCGAGCGGGCGGTGAGGCCGAACGATCCGGCGGCGGCGAGGGTGGAGGTGGCGAGGAATTGGCGGCGGGAGTTGGAGGGCTTCATGGGAGGGGTGAGTTTGTGTGGTTGCCCCCCGGCTGTCGAGGTCTGACTTTGTCTAGAAACGGCTATGGAATCTGGATCACGGGGCGCAACCCGTTTGAACCGAGTGCGGCGGGCGAATCCAATTGGCGATTGGTTGCTTGCCCTGGAGTGGAAGGGCGAGAGGGCATTGGAAGCTTCTCCCGCCCCTGCCGGGGCGGATTCCTTCGCCCCGTAGATCCCGGGGTGCCGCTGCGCTTCACCCCGCGCTACCTTCTCTCGTGCCTCCGGCAATTCTTCCCATTGCCGTTTCTAGCCCGAATCGATCACCAAGCTCCGGGCTGTGGCTCGCCCTCGTTGACGCTGAGGGTGTTGGCGTGGTGACCGGCTCGGGCAGGGTGTTCACCCAGCCGCTTCACCGATCCCTGCCGCCGCCTACTCAGCCTCAACGAATGGCGGCACCTCGCCTGCGGATGGGGTGATCGATCCGGGCTAGGCTTGGTGCTCATTCTGCTGGTTGTCTGGCGGGCGGCTTTATGGATCGCCCTTAGCGGGGGAGGTTTGGTGTTGGCCACTTCGGATTGATCACGGCGGAGACGGAGCTCCGCCCTCCAGCTTTTCGGCTGAAGGGTGGGGGGCTGCCGCCCCTGTTGGCGCGGAATCCGTTGTGTGCAGAAGCCGGAGTTCCGCCGCTATTCGTCCGGCGTGGGGGCGGCGGCATCGGGGCCGCCCGCGGCGCGGAGGAGCTGTTCCAAGGCGCGGTTGAGGCGCTCTTGGTCGGCGGTCGCCTCGCCGACATTGCCGATCGCGTCCGAGGCGCGGCCGAGGAGGTCGGCGCGCTTCTCCTCCGGGGTCACGACGGCGAGCCGCAGTCGCTCGCTGAGCCCGACGTTGGCGGCGGAGGCATTCTGGTCGGCTGCTTCGATCCAGTAGGTCAGGGTCTCTCCCTCCTCGAGCCCGCCCTCGATGGTCTCGGCGAGGTCCCAGTCGAGTTCGCCCTCGAGCGCTTTCGGCGCCCCCCCCGGGACGTCGAGCGCGAGTTCGCCCTCGCTGCCGTCTTCGCGCAGCCAGCGCAGGTTCGCCGAGGCGACCCCGAAGCGGTCGGTGGCTTCATAGGCGACGCGGACACGCGCGCGCCGGGTGACCAATTCTTCGGTGCGGCGCGGGTAGGTGATCCGCACCTGAGGCGCGAGGTCGGACAGCAGCGTGACGCGGTACACCGAACCGTCGATCGACTCCATGCCCTGACGGTCTCGCAACGCGATGGTGAAGCCACCCAGCTCCTCCTCCGGCACGCGCAGCGCCGCGGAGGCGCGTGAGGGATCGGCGGGGTCGATGGCGAGGGGGAGCTCCGTCCCGCCGTCGATGAAGGCCAGCTTCGCCTCGGCGAGCGGGGCGCTGGCGGTGAGGGTGAAGACCGCCTCGCCGCCGGGGAAGAGGGCGAAGTCGCCCGGGGCGTGGTCGCTGGGCGGGAGCCCGGTGAACGCGGGGTAGGTCTGCCTGGCCCCGAGGGAGGCCACCTCCGGCCTGGGGAGCGCGGTGACTTCGGCGGGAGGGGTGGTGGCGTCGTTGATCCGGGCGCGGAAGGTGAACGACTCCGGCACGTCCTCCAATACGGCGAAGTAGCGGCCCGGACGGTCCCCGGCCTGGACCATCGTCAGCGTCTCGTCGCGCCCCGACTGGTAGCTCACCTCGAGCTCCGCCTCGGCGGGCAGCACGCCCTCCGCCGCGAACGCCAGATCGACCGTATCGCCGACGCCGACGCGCATCGGCCCGGGGCTATCGACGATGCGCGTCTCGCGCGGGATCGCGAGGTCGGCGCCGAGCGCGCGTTGGACCAAGACCGGGAGGAGCCCGCGTCCGAGGAAGGCGCCGAGACCGCAGGCCGCGAGCACCGCGAGGAGCGCGAGCGCCGCCCGGGAGGCGCCGCGGGGATCGGCGACCGCGGTGAAGGTGCTGCGCCGGGTGCTGCCCTCCGCCTCCTCGACGACCGAGTGCAACATCGCCGACGGGGCGCCGGCGGGGACGGCGGCCTTGCCGCGAGCGAACTGGATTGCGGAGATCAGGCGCGAGTCGAAAGCGGGTTCGCGGCGTTCGACCATGAGCGCGATCTCCTCGTCGTCGCGCCTGGCGGTGACCAGCGCGGAGAACGCCCAGGCCAGCGCCGCGACGGCCAGGGCGGCGCCGGACCAGAACGTGGTGCGGCGGGCGCCGAGGGGGAGTTCGAACAGCCAGTCGGCGAGCATCAGCGCGCCGGCGAGGGCGAGCGCGAGGGCGGAGGCGAGCGCCAGGCGGCGGGCGAACTCGAAGCCCACGAGGCGCCGGCGCGCCGCGGCGAGGCTGCGGGCGATGGCGCGGCTGCGGCGGGCGCGCGGTGGCGCGGCGCTCACTTCAGCTCGTTGAGCTTGCGGAGTATCCATTCGATGGTTAGCGGAATCAGCAGGAGGATGAAATAGAGCGGGGAAGCCCAGAGGTCCGCCTCGCGGGAGAGCTCCGACTTCGTGGGCTCCAGCGCGGCGGCGGCGATCGCCGGCAGCCTGACGAGGTCCTCCTCGCGGAAGAAGGCGCCGCCGGTGGCGTCGGCGACCGCGTGCAGGGCCGCCACGTCCAGCGCCGTGGTGGCGAGTTCGCGCCCCGCGCCGGCGACCTCTAGATCGACGGCGGCACCGCTCTCGTCCGGCAGCGAGAGGCGGAAGCGCCCGGGTTCCGAACCGGCGGGGAACTCCGCGCGGTAGTAGCCCGGCTGCCCGGGGACGGCGCGCAATGTGATCCGCCGCCCCTCCCCGGGGAGGCCGTCGGCGGGGGCGAAGACCGCTTCGAGCTCCGCCTCGGTGCGGGGCGAGAAGCTGTTGTCCAACAGGCGCGCGGAGACGCTGAAACGCCCGCCCGGGTCGACCGTGGGGTTCGCGGCGCGGAGTTCGCCCCGCCGCGAGCCGGCCGCGAGGCGCCGGCCGGCCAGCTTCTGCACCACCTGCCCCCAGAAACGGGTGTGGTAGAGGTCGCCGGTGTTGCGGCGCCAGCGCCAGGTGTTGTCGGTGCCCAGCCAGAGGACCTCTCCGGCCCCGTAGCGCTGACCGGCCACCACCGGCCAACCGTCCGGATGCGCGAGGTACGTGGTCGCAGCGGGCTTGGCGCCATCGCTCCGCGTGAACGAATAGAGCGGCGGCAGCTCCCCCCAACGCGCCGCCGGCGGGCGGCCGGGCTCGAGGTTCAGGAAGCCGGCCTTGGCGCCCGCCTCGGTGAGGATCGGGCGCACCGCCCTCACGGCGTCGCCCGGGCCGCCGATCCGCGCCGGGGCGAGGTCGACGGGGAGCAGCTTCTCCAGTTCGGTGTTGCGGTAGGAAGAGGGCGTGAAGCGTTTGCCCGAGAGCACGGCAAGCGAGCCCCCGCCATCGGCGACGAAGGAGGAGATCATGCCCGCCGCATCCGGGGGGAGTGCGCTCGGATCGACGTCGCCGAACAGGATCAGATCGAAGCCGAACAAGTCCTCGCGGCGCGGCGGGAAGGCGTCGAGATAGGGGCTGTCCTCCACGCGAGCGACATCGGGGTCGGCCTCAGCCAGGAAGCATTTGAGCTCGATGCGCTGCTCGCGCAGGAGCATCGCCTGGATGTATTTGAACTCCCATCGCGGTGCGCTCTCGACCATGAGCACGCGGATCGCCGAGTCGATGACGCGGAGGGTGCCTTCGAGCGCGTTGTTCTCGTCGGTGACCTCCGAGTCGTCCGCCTCCACACGCACCGCGAGTTCGAACTCGCCGGCGCGCTCGGGCAAGATGCTGAGTTCGACCACCTGCTCGCCGTCCCCCTCAACGACGAAGCCGGTATCGGCGACCGGGGCGCCGGCGAGGGTGACGATCAACTGTGCGGGGGTCCCCGCCATGCCGCGGGCGGTGACGCGGACGGCGACCGGCACGGCGTCGCCGACCAGGGCGACGGGCGGGGCGTCGATGCCGGCGACCGCGAGGTCGCGGGTCCCGGTGACGCCGACGCCGTACGCGAACACGGGGACGCCGCGCTCGCGGAGGGTCTCCGCGGCGGCGAGCGGGCTCCCGCCGGAGTTCGAGGCCCCGTCGCTGACGAGCAGGACGGCGCCGAGGTCGCCTGCGCTGTGGCGCCGCAAGACTTCGGTCAAGGCGTCACCGATCGCGGTCTCCGGAGCTCCCTCGGAGATCGCCGCGGGGTTGTCGTCCGGTTCAGTCAGGTTGGAGCCGAACTCGTAGCGGACGATCTCGGCGCGGGCGCCGAGCTGGTCGAGGAGCGCCAACCCGGCGTTGCTCAACGCCGCGGCGGCGAGGTCGGCCCGCGGTGCGGCGACCCCGGCCGCGGCGGGCGGTGCAGCGGCCAGGCCGGCGTCGGCTGGCAGCTCCCCGCGGGCGATCGCGGCGCGGGCCCGGTCCTCGGGCGCCTCCCGCGGGTCGATGATCTCCATGCTCGCCGAGGCATCGACGAGCACCGCCACCGTCTTCGGGGCTTCCTTTTCCAGCGTCAGCGCCAGTACTGGACGCAGCAGCAAGCCGAGCAAGAGGAGATAGAACAGCCCGCGCAGGGTGGCCATGAGGAGGCGCCGGCCCGCCGGCACTTCGGCGGGCGTCTTCCGGTAGCCGAGCAATGCCATCGCCAGCAGCGCAGCGCCGAGGACGACGAGCAGCACCACGGGGAGCACCGGGGCGAAGCGCAGCGCCCCGCCGGTGGCGCGGATCGCGTCATCGCTGGGGTCGCTGGGGAGGCCGAGGAGCCAGTTCATTTTGGGTGGCGCCAGGCGGGCGCGGGGTTTGGAGATTGGGCGGTTACTTCGCTTTGCTGAATTTCTGGGCGAGGAACATCTCGAGCAGGGCGAGGAGCAGGGCGGCGCCGAGGAGCAGGGGCCAGAGCTCGCCGCCACGCCGCCCCTTCGAGAGCGTCGCTGCGAGGTCGGTGCCGGCTTTGACCTCGACCACATCGGCGACCTCCCGCAGGCGGATCAGCTGTGCCGCGGAGAGCGGTTGGGGATCGCTTTCGCGGGCGGCCGGGTTGGCGGCGAAAGGGATGCTGAGCGGGGGGGAGCTGAGCGTGAACTCGTAGGCGCCGGCCTGTTCGGTTGGTGGTGACACCGCTTTGCTAGAACCATCCGGGGAGGCCTCGACGAGGACGTTGTCGCCCCGGCCCCCGGCGGCGAAGACGGTGGCGGTGGAGCCCGCCCAAGCCGCGGGGCCACGGCGTACGAAGGGTTCGCCGACGACGAGGTTCAGGCCGGCGTCGGCGGAGCCCAAGACGCTGCCGAATAGCTGGTGGACCAGCGGCAGGAAGGCGGGGGTCGCCGGGAGGTCCGACCATTCCGTATCGGCGCCGAGGCCGAGCTGGAAGACTTTGCCCAAGCCGAACGCGCCCTCGACGATGGCCGCCCGCCCATCGGCGTAGCGGAGCACGACGGTCGCATTGCCGCCGCCGTCGGCGCCGATGCCAGAGCCGGTGCCGCCAGCCGCATCGGTGGGGGGCGAGGGGTCGAGGGCGCAGGCGCGGCGGATGGCGATGCCGGCCAGCGACCCCGCGTCGGCGGCGCGCCAGGGCTCGAGGATGGGGTGGTCGTATCCGGTCGAGGCGAGCGCGGGCGGAGCCTCGGCGGCAGACGCCTCGATGAGTTCGCCGAAGGCGGCGGGGAGGAGCCCGCGCTCCGAGTGCAGCGCACGGTTGTAGAAACTGCGGTCGAGGTTGTCGCCGGCAAACACGATCAGACCGCCGCCGGCGCGGACATACTCGGTCAGCCGGTCGGCCTCAGCGCTGGTCAGTTCGGCGACGTTGGCGAGGAACACGGCGCGGTAGCCGTCCAGCGGGATCCCCGCGAGGGCGGCGAGGGGGACGGTCTCGGCGGCGAGGTAGAAGTCCGGTGCCACCTCGGCCGGGACGGGGACGAGGGCATTGCGCAGGAAGAAGGTCTCGCCGCCGTCGCGGCCGGGGTCGCCATCGACGAGGAGCGCCCGCTCCTGTTCGACGGCGCGCACCACAAGGGTGCGGGAATCGTCGCCGGGGAGGGCGTCCGAGCCCTCGATGCCGGCGGTGATCCGGTGGTAGCCAGGCGCTGTCAGTTGGGCGAAGACGGCCGCCCCGCGCGACTCGCCCGGGGCGATGGGGCCGATCTCGACCGGTTCGCCGGACGGGGCACCGTCGACTTCGACGCGGAGGGTCGCCGGCCCCGACTCGGTGGTGCCGAAGTTCGAGACCTCGACCGAGAGCCGCAACGGGGCGTTCACCGCGGCGACCGGCGACCCCTGTTCGAGGCGGGTGACGGCGAGGTTCTCCCCCGGTTCACCCGCGACGAGGGCGACGACGGCGTGGATGTCGTCGCCGGCCTCTTCGAGGCGGCGGACGATGCCGTCGAACTGGCGCCAGGCGGAGGCCTCGCCATCGGTGATCAGCAACAGCTCGCGGGCGCCGCCGCCGCGTTCTTCGAGCGAGCCGATGGCCGCCTCGAGCGCGGGGAAGAGGTCGCTCTGGCGTCCGGTGACCTGCGCGTTCTGCAGCGATCGGGCCGCGCGTCGGAGGTCGAGGGTCGGCTCGCGGACGCCGGTGCCCGGGGTGTCCGCGGCGGCGACCGCCGCGGCGGCGGAACCGGGCGGGAGCCCTTCGATCGCGTCAGCGGCGAGGGCTTTGGCGCGGTCGAAGCGGGTGCCCGCCGCGCCCGCGTCCCTGCGCGCCATGCTCGCTGACGCGTCGATCACGACGGCGGAGGAGATCTGGGCGCCCAGGGGGCCGCCTTGGATCCAATCGGCGGTCGGTCGGGCGAGGGCGAGCGCGAGGAGGGCGACGATCAGCAGCCGCAAGGCGAGCAGGATCCAGTCCTCCATCTCCATGCGACGCCGGTTGCGCTCGACGCTGGCGCGGAGGAAGCGCATGGCCGCCCACGGGACCCGCCGGAAGCGCCTGCGGTTGAGCAGGTGCACGATCACCGGCACCGCGAGGGCGGCGAGTCCGGCGAGCATGGCGGGGTTGAGGAACATCTTTTAGAAGAAGGGGAGAAGGGGAGAAGGGGAGAAGGGGAGAAGGGGAGAAGGGGAGAAGGGGAGAAGGGGAGAAGGGGAGAAGGGGAGAAGGGGAGAAGCGGAGAAGCGGAGAAGCGGAGAAGCGGAGAAGCGGAGAAGGGGAGAAGCGGAGTAGTTAGCGCGGTGTTCGGGTGGGCGGCCTCAGGCGAGTGGAGCGACGTGGCGGGAGCGTCCCGCTCCCAAAGCCGGGGGCGGTTCGGTTCGCCCGCGGCGTGGGTGGATTCGCGACGTGTCCCCGGATGGGTCACGGCGGCGGCGGAGCTCCGCCCTCCAATTGGGGAAGGTTCGGGGGCGGGACGCCCCTGGCACGTCGCCTCGCGGTGTCATGATCGGATGCCCATCTGGCGGCGGAAGGTGAGGTAGGCGCCGAGCGCCTCGTCGAGCGGATGCGAGGTATCGCACTCGACGAAGTGGCAGGCGTTGCGTTTGAAGCCTTCGCGGAGGGTCTCCTGGAAGGCCGCGAGTTCGGCGAGGTACGTCTTCCGCACCTCGGCGGGACGGGTTTTGAGATCGGGGATGTTCTCCATCCCCTGAAACTCGATCAGGCCCGAGAAGGGGAACTCGATCTCGTCGTGGTCGAGCACCTGCATGGCGATCACCTCGTGGCCGACGAAGCGCAGGTGTTGCACCGCTTTGAGCACGGCCGCCTCGTCGTCGAAGAAATCGCTGAGGATGACGACGATGCCCTTGCGCTGCGATTTCTTGGCGATGTCGTGCAACTGCCCGGCGAGATCGGTCTCGCCGCGCGGCGCGAAGTTGGCGAGCTTCTCGAGGATGTGGAAGAGGTGGGTCTTGCTGTTGCCGCGGGGCAACTCCTCGCGGGTGCCTTTGTCGAACAAGGTCAGCGAGACGGCGTCGCGCTGCCGCACGACGGTGTAGGCGATGCAAGCGGCGGCGGCGCGGGCGTAGTCGAGCTTGGTCGTCTCCCCGGAGCCGTAGCGCATGGACTCGCTGCCGTCGACGAGCAGGTGGGCGACGTAGTTGGTCTCCTGTTCGTACTGCTTGATGTAGTAGCGGTCGGTCTTGCCGAGCACCTTCCAGTCGAGGTGGCGGACGTCGTCGCCGGGTGCGTATTCGCGGTGTTGCGAGAACTCGATGGCGAACCCCCGGTAGGGCGATTTGTGCTCGCCGGCCATGTAGCCCTCGACGACGAAGCGCGCGGCCATCCCGAGCTTCTCCGCTTTGGAGAGCGTGTCGGGATCGAGGAGGTTGAGGGTGTCGGGGGACATGTGAGGTGGTCGGCTGCCGGTGGTCAGCGGGCGTGCTGGCAAGCCGCCGCCGGCTGCGGGCTCCGGCCTTGGTGGAGGGGGGCTCTGATCACTGACCGCCGATCACGGATGGCTCGGTGGCGCGGCTCTGACGGTGATGCCTCACGCCGCCTGTCTGATCGCATACCCCTCACTCGCCGTGCGGTTCGATGGCGTCGATCACTTTGGCGGTGATGGCATCCGCATCCAGCCCCTCGCTCTGGGCGGCGAAGTTGGGAACGATGCGGTGGCGGAAGATGGGGGGGGCGACGGCGGCGACGTTGCTGCAGCCGACGTGGTTCTGCCCGTGGAGCAGGGCGTGGGCCTTGGCGGCGAGGATCAGCGACAGGCCCGCGCGCGGGCCGGCGCCCCAGCCGAGCCACTTGTTGCAGACCTCCAAGGCGCCCTCGGTGCCGGGGCGGGTGGCGCGGACGAGGCGTTCGGCGTAGCGCATGACGTGGTCGGCGACCGGCACCGAGCGGACGGCGCGCTGGATGCCGATGATCTCCTCTCCCGAAAGGACCGGTTCCGGTTTGGCCGACTCCGTGCCCGTGTAGGCCTTCATGATCTCGAACTCCTCTTCCTCGCTGGGGTAGTCCACCTTGATCATGAACATGAAGCGGTCGAGCTGTGCCTCCGGGAGCGGGTAGGTGCCCTCCTGCTCGATCGGGTTCTGGGTGGCGAGGACGAAGAAGGGGTCGGGGAGCTTGTGGTCGTCGCCGCCGACCGAGACCTTGCGCTCCTGCATGGCTTCGAGCATGGCCGCTTGGGTCTTCGGCGGGGTGCGGTTGATCTCGTCGGCGAGGACGATGTTGGCGAAGATCGGCCCGGGGAGGAACTTGAAGTCCTTGCCCCCGTCGTCGGTGGAATAGATCACCTCCGTGCCGGTGATGTCGGACGGCATGAGGTCGGGCGTGAACTGGATGCGTTTGAATCCGAGGTGGAGCGATTCCGCGAGGCTGGAGATCAGGAGGGTTTTCGCCAAGCCGGGAACGCCGACCAGGAGGGCGTGGTTGCGGGTGAAGATGGCGATGAGGATCTGCTCGATGACCTCCTGCTGGCCGATGATGACCTTGCCCAACTCGGTTCGGACTTGCTGGGCGGAGTGGCGCAGGGCATCGACGGCTGCGGCGTCGGCGGATTCGGTGGACATGGGCTGGCTGCTGCGGGTTGGGTGAGTGAAACGGGGATGATCGCGATTTTCAGGACGCGCGGAGGCGCGAGCTTGGCTGGGGACGCTGGGCGCGGCAAGCTCAGAAGCTCCGGCTTCGCGCCGACAAACTGCCCGACGCAGGGCGATCTTACGGGCTTCGGGCGGTTCGGGCCGGGTGGGTTGGTGCCAAGTCGTTCGGCGGCGGTCTTGTGACCCGCGATTGGACGCGGAGGGCGCGGAGGTTCGCCGGGATCGGTTCGCAGGGGCGGGCCGGTGGCACGCGGGGGCTCGTGCCCTCCGTTGGCTACGCGCCGAAGGCCTCTTTCAAAAACGCCAGGCTTTCTTTCGCGATCGTCTCCGGATCCGGCGTGTAGTCGAAGACCTCGACGGAGACCCAGCCGCCGTAGCCCGATTCGCGGAGCGCCTCGACGATCGGCCCATAGCGGACTTCGCCTTGGCCGGGGCCGCGGAGGTTGGGGTCGTTGGCGTGGAAGTGGGCGGTGTACTCGCGGCTGTCGGCGATGATCTGAGGGATCGGCGTCTCCTCGTCGCTCATCGCCTTGACGTCGAGGTGGAGCCGGCAGGCGGGGTGATCGACGCGTCGGATGAGCTCGATCGTCTCCGCGGCGGTGTTGAGGAAGTTGGTCTCCTTCCGGGCGAGGGGTTCCATGGCGATGGTCACGCCGAGCGGACCGGCGACCTCGGCGATGGAGCGCAGGGTTTCGGCAGCCCGCGCGGTGGCGTCGTCGTAACTCCAACCGTCCGAGAGATTTCGCTGTTTCGGGCTCCCCCAAACCATGATCGTCCCCCCCATCGCTGCGCAGGTGCGGGCGAGGTGTTGGCCGAATGCGACCGTGTCTTTGCGCAGCAGCGGGTCGTCGGTGGTGAGGTGCAGCCAGCTCGGCTTCACCAGCAGCCAGTGCAGTCCGACGACCTCCAACCCCGCCGCGCGGACGGTCGCGCCGTGCGCCTCCGCTTCCGCATCGGTGATCTCGCGCGGGTCGTCCTTGAGCGTGAAGGGGGCGATCTCGACGCCCTCGTAACCCGTTTCGGCGATGTGGGCGCAGGCGCGATCGAGATCCCAGCCGACGTAGGTTTCGTTGCAGAGGGCGAATTTCATGGAGTGAGGAGCGCAGCTTGGCGCAGGGGGGCGGTGGGTCAAGGCGGCTTTGGTGGGGCGGTCTGGAGATCGTCGAACGCCGATTGTTGATGGGTGGAGTTGGGGGTGAGGGGCTTGGGGGCGGTTTGGGTGGCCCTCGGCGCGGGTGGGTTGGCGAAGGCGTTGCGGATCAGCCACAGCGGAGACGGAGCGCCGCCCCCGGGGGGGGGGCGTAGGGCGCCCTCGGCGCGGTCTGCGCTTGACTCGGCGGAGGCCCGCCGCGCTAGTTCTCGGTTCTGTCGATGCACCGATTCACCCAACGCCGCCGCGTGGCCTTCGCCGAGACCGATCTCGCGGGGATCGTGCACTTTTCGAATTTCTTCCGTTACATGGAGGACTGCGAGCACGCGTTCTACCGCGAGTTGGGCTACTCGGTGCACGCGATGGATGATGGCGAGGGCGGCACGGTGGGCTGGCCGCGGGTGCATGCCGAGGCGGACTATCGCCAACCGCTGCGATTCGAGGAGGAGTTCGAGGTCGAACTGCTGGTCGCAGCGGTGGCGGCGAAGACGGTCACCTACCGCTTGCGGTTCTGGCGGGAGCTGGGGGAGGGCCGCTCATTGGCTGCGGAGGGGAAGGTGGTGGTCGTCTGTGTGCGGATGGGTGCGTCCGGGATGAGATCGACCGAGATTCCGGCGGCGATCCGTGCGAAGATTACCGCTGCGCCCGCCGAGCTGTTCGATACCCCCAGCTCCCCGCGGGCGTAGAACCGAATCCGAACGGATGTCCGCACCCACTGCTCAACCGACCAAACGTATGGATCACACCTGGCTGCTGTTCGCGCTGCTCACCGTCGCCTCATGGGGCGTCTATGGGATTCTCCTACACGCGGGGACTGATCACATGGGAGACCCGACATTCGGGCGCTACAAAGCGTTCCTGTGGGTGGGGATCGCCTACTTTGTGACGGCGGTGCTGGCGCCGCTCCTCCTGTTGATGACGAGCGGTGCGGACTGGCAGATGAGTTTCAAGGGGGCGAGCTACTCGTTCGTCGCGGGTGTGGTCGGCGCGATCGGTGCCTTCGGGGTGCTGCTGGCGTTCGGCGCGGGGGGCAAGCCGCCGTCGGTGATGTCGATCATTTTCGCCGGCGCGCCGATCGTGAACGCGGTGGTGGCCCTGTCGCTCCATCCGCCCAAGGGAGGTTGGGCGGCGATCCCGACCCCGTTTTGGATCGGGATCGCGATGGCGGCGATCGGCGGGTTCATGGTGGTGAAATACAAGCCGGGGCCGCCGAAGAAGGCGCCGGCGGCAGCGGCGGGGCAGGCTGTGGTCGCGCCGCTGGTGGCCCAGGAGGTCGTGCGCGTCGATCCCGCCGATTACGAGATCCGCAGGCGGGACTGAACCGTCGAGTGCGATGGCCGAAGGCGCCGAGTTTCTCCCCGCCCTGCGCGCGCTGCTCGCGCGGCAGTTGGAGGCGCCGAACGCGTTCTATGCGCCAAGGCTCCGCGATGCGGGGCTGGCGGAGCCGGGATCGGTGTCGGTGTCGGATTTCGTGGCGCGCTGCCCCGTCACCACGAAGGCGGAGATCGCCGCTGACCATGCCGCGCATCCGCCGTTCGGTTCGAATCTGACGCTCCCGGTCGCCGAGTATCCGCGACTGTGCCGGACGAGCGGCACGACCGGCGAGCCGATCTCTTGGTTGGATTCGGCCGCGGATTGGGAGGCGATGTTGGACCTCTGGGAGGCGATCTTCCGCGCGGCCGGCATCGCCCCGGGTGACCGCATCTACTTCGCGTTTTCGTTCGGGCCCTTCCTCGGGTTTTGGACGGCCTTCGAGGCGGCGGCGAGGATGGGCTGCATGGCGCTGCCGGGGGGGGGCTTGAGTACCGCGGCGCGGCTGGCGGCGATGGGGGATCTCGGAGCGACAGCGCTGTGCTGCACGCCGACCTACGCGTTGCGGCTGGGCGAGGCAAAGGCGGCGCCGCTGGGGGTGCGGACGATCGTCGTGGCCGGGGAGCCCGGCGGTTCGGTGCCGGCGGTGCGCGAGGCGATCTCGCGGGCATGGAACGGCGCGCGGGTGATCGATCACCACGGCATGACCGAGGTCGGGCCGGTGAGCGTCGAGCACCCGCAGATCCCGGGGCTGCTCTGCGCCGTGCCCGGGGGGCACCTGGTCGAGGTGGTCGACCCGGCGACGGGTGAGGCGGTCGGTGAGGGGGCGGAAGGGGAACTGGTGCTGACCACCTTGCGTCGACACGACCATCCGTTGTTGCGCTACCGGACGGGGGACCTGGTGCGGAAGCGGGCCGCCGAGTTGGGTGGGGAGGCGACGGTGGGGTTCGAGGGCGGGATCCTCGGGCGCATCGACGACATGGTGGTCGTGCGCGGGGTGAACCTCTATCCCGCCGCGGTCGATGCGGTGGTGCGGCGCTTCGATTCGGTGGCGGAGTACCAAGTGGCGCTCACCCGCGAGCGCGCGATGGACGAAGTTGCGCTGCGGGTGGAATTGAAACCCGGGGCCGCGTCGGATTCGCTCGACGCGATCGCTTCGGCCTTGCGCGAGGCATTCTCTTTGCGGATCCCGGTGTCGGGGGTGCCGGCCGACAGCCTGCCCCGCCACGAGTTCAAGGCGCGGCGCTGGATCCGGGAGTGAATCTCCCCGCTGCTGGGGGCGGGGACTTCTCTACTGGCTCCCGTGCAACCTAAGGCGTCGGTAAGGGCTCCTGTTCTGGCGTGGGAGCGGGTTCCGGCTCCGGCTCTGGCTCTGGCTCTGGCTCTGGCTCTGGCTCTGGCTCTGGCCCTGGCCCTGGCCCTGGCTCTGGCTCTGGCTCTGGCTCTGGCTCTGGCTCTGGCTCTGGCTCCGGCTCCGGCTCTGGTGGAGTGCCGCTGAGTAAGTGGCGGATTGCGCTGCTCGGGATGCAGGACTTCACGACCATCTGGAGGTTTCGCTCGATGCCGTCTTCGCGGTTGTAGTAGACCGAGTCGGTGGAGGCGACGACGCCGACGACGGCGCCTGAAGGGTCGAAGACGGGGCTGCCGCTGGAGCCGCGCGCGTAGTCGGCGGTGATGGCGAGCCGTTCCGGGCCGGGTTTGCCGTTGCGGGTGCGGGAGTTGAAGTAGCGGGAGATGATGCCGGTCGAGACCGAGAAGAAGCGGCCGTCCGGATGGCTGATCACGGTCACGGGGGCGCCGACAGCGCCGCTTTCGGCGACCGGGAGCGGGTGGAAGCCCTCGCCCTCGAGGCGGACGATGGCGAGGTCATCCCGCTTCGAGGCGGCGACGACCTCGAGCACCGGGAACAGGTTGCCCTCGATGTCCATGGCGGCGAAGGCGGCGGCGTTGTCCGCTTCCATGACGTGGTAGTTGGTGACGGCGAGGCCGTCCTCCGAGATCACGAAGCCGCCTGCGAGGTTGGGGTGCCAGCGGTCGCATTTGTCGCACTTGAAGACGTGGCCGAAGCAGAGCACGCCGAGGCGGGAGTGGGCGTAGATCTCGTCGGTGGCCAGCCGTCCGCGCGGGGCGGGGCGCAGCTCGGCGGCGGCGACCTTGCGTCCCTTGAGCTGGGCGGCGAGCTCGGCGGGGTCCGCGAGGTCGCCGGCGTCCATCAGCCGGGTCATCTGGCGCTCGTAGCGAGCACGGATCCCGGCGTCGTTGACGGGCGTTCCGGCGCCGTCGGCGGGTGCGGAGCTGACGCCCCCGGCGACGGTGAGCGCGACGAGGAAGGCGGGCGGGAGTCTCATGGCGTTGCGGGCTTGGCAGCGGTCGCGGCCGAACGGGTGTCGATGAAGGGTTTGATGACTTCGGTCCAAGCCGCGTAGCCGGCGTCGTTGAGGTGGAGGCCGTCCTTGACGAACAGGGCGGGGTCGGGTTCACCGCTCTCGTCCAAGGTGGCGGGGGCGATGTCGAGGAAGGTGAGCAGCTCGTCACCGGCGCAGATTTCGGCGATGCCGTCGTTGGCGGCTTTCATTCTCGGCCACATGTCCCAGCGGGCGATGCTCGGCTTGATGGCGATGTAGCCGATGTGCGCGGCGGGGAGCTCGGCATGGACTTTGGCGACGAAGGCGCGGAAGTCCGCGATCACGCGCTGCGCGGTTTTGCCCTTGGCGATGTCGTTGTCGCCCGCGTAGATCAGGACCGTGTGGGGTTTGCGCGGGAAGATGTAGCGTTCGGCAAAGTGGGTGGAATCGGCGATCTCCGAACCGCCGAAGCCGCGGTTGACCGCGCCGAGCCCGGGGAAGGACTCGTCGAGCTTCCACATGCGGACGCTGGAGCTACCGGTGAAGAGGAAGCCGGTGTCGAGGCTTCCGGCCGCTTCGTCGGCGGCCTCGAACTTGGCGATGTCCCCCTCCCACCGGGCGTGGGGGGTGCCGTCCTCCTGCGCGGTGAGCGTGGGGGTGGTCGATGCGAGGAGCAGCGAGGCGGCGGCGATCGGGATGGCTCGGGTCATGGCGCTTGACGTGGTGGTTCGAGAGGGCGAGAACATGCCCCGCTATGGCGCTCCCGTCGAAAGGAAACATCCTCGTCACCGGCGGGGCCGGCTTTATCGGTTCCGCCTTGATCTGGGCTCTCAACGAGACCGGCTACGAGAACGTCTTGGTCTTTGACCGGC
>JAUIGD010000429.1 GCA_030430255.1 Verrucomicrobiia bacterium | reverse complement strand
GGTGTCTACCCAGCCGCTTCGCCGATCCCTGCCGCCGCCTACTCAGCATCAACGATCGGCGGCGCCTCGCCTGCGGAGGTGGTGATCGATCCGGGCTAGCCACGATTTGGCAGGAAAGTTGTCAGAAACACCCTATAGTGCGCGCCCCAAAAAATGTCCGAGACCACACCAGACCAAGAATTGCCCGCGAACGATCCGGCCCCGTCAGACGCCGACCCGACCTCCCCCGACTCCCCCGATACCGGCGCCGAGATCCCGGTCGAGGTCGCGACCGACCCGCTCGCCGAAGCGCAAGGCGAGGCGGCGAAGTGGCGCGATCTGGCGGCGCGCAACCAGGCCGAGTTGGACAATTACCGCAAACGCATGGCGCGCGAGAAGTCGGACGCCGTGCGCTTCGCCAACGCCGGCCTGTTGGGCGAGTTGCTGCCGATCCTCGACAACTTTCAAATGGGTCTCGACGCCGCGAAGGCGGAGGGTGAAGACTCGGTCATCGCCCGCGGCATGGAGATGGTGGGCAAGCAGCTGAACGATTTTCTCGGCGCCCAGGGGGTCGAGGAGGTCCCGGCCTCCGGCGCCTTCGACCCCAACCAGCACGAGGCGGTCGGCCAGGAGGCCAGCGACACAGTCCCTGAAGGCGAGGTGCTGCGCGTCCTCCGCCGCGGCTTCCGCCTGCACGACCGGTTGCTGCGCGCCGCCAACGTGATCGTTTCCAGCGGCCCGGCCAGCGGAGGGGAGGGCGGCGAGTAGACGATGGCAAAGCGCTGCTACTACGAAGTCCTCGGCGTCAGCCGCGAGGCGACCGCGACCGAGATCAAGAAGGCCTACCGCCGGGCGGCGGTCGAACACCACCCGGACAAGAACCCCGACGACCCCGAAGCGGAGGAGCGCTTCAAGGAGGCAGGCGAGGCCTACGAAGTGCTCAGCGACGACCAGAAGCGCAGCACCTACGACCGCTTCGGCCACGACGCCTTCGCCGGCGGTGGCAGGGGTGGCGGGGGTGCGGGCGTCGACCCCTTCGAAGTCTTCAACCGCATGTTCGGTGGCGGCGGTGGCGGGGGCGGCGGCATCTTCGACGAACTCTTCGGCCGCGGGCGCGGCCGCGGCGGCGGCGCCGATTCACGCGGGGCGGACCTCCGTTACGACATCGAGCTCACCCTCGAGGAGGCGGCCACCGGCTGCGACAAGGAGCTGGAGCTCGACAAGGCCGCGCCCTGCAAAAAATGCGGTGGCAGCGGCTCGGCGGACGGCTCGGGCGGGGTCGCCTCGTGCAGCACCTGCGGCGGCCACGGCCAAGTGGTCACCGCGCGCGGCTTCTTCCAGGTCCAGCAGACCTGCCCCAGCTGCCGCGGCAGCGGCCAGACCGTCAAGGACCCCTGCACCGCCTGCGGCGGCGAGGGCCGCGCCGAGGCGAGCTCGCGCATCAAACTCCACATCCCCGCCGGCATCGCCTCGGGATCGCGCATCCGCTCCTCGGGCGACGGCGAGGCGGGTATCCGCGGCGGTCCGCCGGGCGACCTCTACGTCGTCGTCCATGTGCGCGAACACGAGATCTTCGAGCGCGACGACAACGACCTGTTCTGCGAAGTGCCCATCCCCTTTGCCAAGGCCGCGCTCGGCGGCGAACTGGAGGTCCCCACCTTGGAGGGCAGGGCGCAGATCAAGATCCCCGCCGGCACCCAGAACGGCACCGTCTTCCGCCTCCGCGACCGTGGCGTCCCCTTTCTCAACTCCTCCCGCAAGGGCGACCTGCACGTCCAGGTGCAGGTCGAGGTGCCGACCAAACTCAACGCCGACCAGCGGGCGAAGCTGGCCGATTTCGCCGACTCCATCGGCGAGAAGAACAGCCCTCTCCACGAGAGCTTCTTCGAGAAAGCGAAGCGGTTCTTCAAGTAGCCGACCGTTCTTGCAGGCGATCGGATCGCTCCGGTGCACCGACCGGATCGATCGTCCCCACCCGCAGGCGAAGGGTCACCCCTCGACGCAGAGCAGGGGGCGTCGGATCGCGGTGCAGCCTCCCCGTGGACACCCCAGCCGGGCCGATCCCGCGGCGGGCGCCCCCGGCGTCGGCGTGGGCGAGCCGACGCCGGGAGCTCGGTGGTCGATTCGCGTCAGCGCCGGCGCCGGGCGCAGAAGAGCAAGCCCGCGAGGGCGGCGAGGGCGCCGGTCGAGGGTTCGGGCACGACGACGCCGAACCCGAACGTGGCGTCGGCTGACACCGCTCCGTCGACCGCGTGCGTGCCGCTGAAGCGGTAGGTGATGTCATAGTACCCGGGTGCCGTGAAGCCCCAGTTGAAGTGGTCGTGGCCGCCGGCGCCGATGGTGATCGCGTCACTGCCATCGATGCCGTCGACGCTGCTCATGAAGAAGTTCGGGGATAGGCCGTCTTGCCAGACCGAGAATTCGCCCGGACCGCTGACGGCGAGGAGCTCGATGGTGATGGGTGTCGTCCAGTCCCCCGGATCCAGTTCCTCGGTCCCGATCCCGGCAAAGGGAGCCCCGAGGGCGTCGGCCCCGCCGGCCCCGGCATTCGCTTGGGGTAAGAAGTAGAACCCGGCGCTCGCGGAGACACCGATCGGATCCCACTCTGCCCCGGCGGGGCGACCACCGACCGAGGTGATGTAGTCGAAGGTGCTCTGCGGGACGATCGTGCGGATCTCGTCCGACTCATATTCACCATCTGCCACCAGACTGCCGTTCACCACCCCGCCTTCGATGTGGACGTGCGGCTCGAGCCCCCCGCCCTCGTACCCCACCGCCAGAATGTCACCGTGCTCGGCGGTGAAGTAGTTTGCCGCAGGGGCGGCGAGAGGGGCGGCGAGGAAAGAGATGAGGGCGATGGCGATGTTTTGAGATTTCATGATGGTGAGATGTTTTTGCAAATGAGTTGCGGTAAAGAGATGCATCGTTTATGCAGATGCTGTTAATTTGCAAATAACAAATCAATGCTAATGCAAAAAATATGCAATAGAGATCGATCCGAGAAGGGGATGACTCTCGTCGAGTTGCTGGTGGTGTTGGCCATCGGAGCGATTTTGACATCGGTTTCCATCGTCGCGCTGGGCGCGATCCGGTCCCGTGCCGACCAGGCGAAGTGCGCTTCCAATCTCCGCCAGATCGGCATGGCGCTGCAGGCCTACGCGGATGACCACCACGGGGTGTTTCCCCCCACCAGCCACACGACCGGTGCGTCGATCGAGGAGGCGTGGGTCTACAAACTCCGGCGCTACATGGGGGACGGGTTCGATGAGATCCGCGTCAGTCCCGCCGACCCGAAACGGGAGGCGCGGCTCGAGTCGGGAGGGACGAGCTATATTTTGAACAGCTATCTCTTCGTGCCGGAGTACGATCCATTCGGGCGCCAGATCTCGCAGCCACTCAATCGCCCGGCGGCCATCCGCAGGCCGGCGAGCACCATGGTGGCCTTCACGATCTCGGAATCGGCGCCCATCGGGATTCAGAACGACCACACCCATTCGGGGCGTTGGGAAAGCTGGGCGGCGGTGCTCCAAGACATTTCGCCAGACCTCCACCGCGCGGGCGAGCCCACCGCGGACCACACCAGGGGGAGAAGCAACTACCTCTTCGCCGACTGGCATGTGGAAGCCTGGGACGCGGCCGATCTGAAGGCGCTGATCGACTCCGGACAGAACCCCGCCGTCCCCCCCAAATAGCCCATGAACCACAGACCGCTCTCATCTGCCGCCATCTCGCTGTTCCTGCTCGGGGCGCCCGCTGCGCACGCGCTGACCCCGATCGAGGTCCACGCCGATCTGGAGTTCACGCTCGCGGGCGGGAACTGGACGGAGGAACTGGTGGTCGGTGTTCAAGGATCTGCATCGGAGCAGTCGATCGGCGGCGAGGACGCGTTCCTGGTGGTGCCCGATGTCGCCTGGCAGCTCGAAGACAATCGCGGCGCGCGCTTCGAGCGTCCGCCGGGGGCGGAGTGGGACTTCACCGGGGCCGCAGCCGGAGATCCCCTGTGGATCCTCACGCAATCGGACAACGCGATCGCCTGGCCCGGCTTCGAGAACAAGCAGGCGGGCGCCACCTTTGCCCCATACTCGATGAACGACGAGCGAGTGACGGCCGCGCAACGGCCCTGGATCCAAGTCCGCTGCGAGGATGTGCGTTACATCGGCCGCGGCTCGGGGCAGTTTTCGCTCTGGCAGTCCGCGTTCGGACTGACGACGGTCTGGATCTCGACCTCCGATGACGGGCTCACCGACTCCGATTTTTTCGCGATGTTGGAGGGCGGGCACGACCACGCCAACTGGGGCTTCAGCGACCTCGGTGTCTACGTGGTTTCCCTCCGCGCCCGCGCCTTCCTCGGGGCCGACCAATCACAGCCGACGGAGAGCGGGATCATGCCGGCGGTGTTCGCCGTGGGTACGCACGCCATCTGGAAGGCGACCCAGTTCGACTTCGCCGGCCTGGTCGATCCGGGGGTCGTCGGAGATCTGCAGGACCCGGATCGCGACGGGCGCGTCAACCTTCTGGAATATGCCTTCAACACCGACCCCCTGGAAGCAGATCCAGCCACCATCATCCCGGGAGCCGGCGATCGCGGCTCGCCCGCCGTCTACCGGGAGGGAGACCGTCTTGTGGTCGAGTTCGTCCGGCGCCGTGACGCGGGCGGCCCGGGCCTGATCTACACGCCGCAGTTCAGCTCCGAACTCGCTGGCGCGGCGGCTTGGGTCGACGCCGAGAGCGCCGCGCCGTCGGTGATCGACGCGCATTGGGAGCGGGTGCGGGCGCGTTCCCCCGCGTCCATCGGGGCCGCGCCGGCAGCGTTTGCCAGGGTTCAGGTCGAACTCGCCCCCCTGCCGTGAGGCGTGGCCGGGCGCTGGGCGCTACGCGCGCAGGACGGGACGCTGCGCTTTCCGCGCCATGCGCAGCACGCTCTCCTCGCCGGTGTAGCGCCCGATCTCCGCGAGCGGCACCCAGGCGAGGTCGTGGCTCTCCTCGCTCACCGTGAAGGCCTCGTCGCCGACCGCGCGCACGAGGAAGCGGGCGTCGTAGTGCAGGTGCTCGGGTTCGCCGGGGCGGGCGGGGATGGGGTGGATGTCGAGGTCGAGCAGGGCGCCGCCGCGGGCCAGCTCTAGCCATTCGATGCCGCTCTCCTCACGCGCCTCGCGCAGGGCGGCGGCGGGCACGTCGGGAT
>JAUIGD010000428.1 GCA_030430255.1 Verrucomicrobiia bacterium | reverse complement strand
GCGCGGCCTGTTGCTGCGCGGCGGCCGCCTGCGCCTGCTGCTGCGGGGTCTGCGGCTGGGCAGGTGAACGGGGGGCGGCGCCACGGGCGGGGGCCCGCGGAGCGCTCGGCGCCCCTGAGGCGACCTGGGTGAGGCGCGACTCCTCGAAGGTCAGCTGGCCGGAGTGGACGCCGTCGGTGACATGGACGACGGCCTCGGAAATCTTGCCGTTGAACTCGACCTTGGTGACCATGACGCTGGTCTCCTTCGACTCATCGAGCGCCTGGTAGGGCTCGCCCTCCTTGAGGATGCGGTACTGGTTGTCGCTGCCGATGAGGCCGACGTTGAACTTGCCCTGGAAGTAGTCGATGGCGGCGATCTGCCACTTGTCGTACTCCGCGTCGCCGGGAGGCGCCGTCGGTTCAGCCGGCGGCGGCAGCACCTGGCGGGAGAAGGGCGAGTTCGCCCAGGTGGAGGCGTGTTCGTTGGGGTTGAAGGCTTCGGGGAGGAAGTCGTCAGAGCGCGCGGTGTCGGCGGTCGCCGGCGACGCGGCCTGGGCAGCGGCGACGGCGGCGGTGGCGAGCAGGGCGGCGGCGGTGGAGAGCAGGGCGTTCGCGTTCATGCTGAGTGGGACTTCCAGTTCGGGGAGGGCGTTCAGTTTCCGTCGGGGGAGGGATCGATTTCCGTCGGCGCGACCGGGGTGGCGACCGGGGCCGAGTCTGGCGGGGTGGCGGCGCCGGGCGGCAATACGACGCGCGGACCACCTGGGGCGGGCTCGGGCTCTGGCTCGGCGGCATCCGCCGACACCGGCGATGCGGCCTCGACCGCAGGTGCAGCAGGAGCTGGGAGCGGAGCGAGGCCAAGCTCGGGCGTTGCCTGCGCAGCGGGCGGCTCGGCGTCGGCGTCGCCGGCAACGGAGGCCGGCGGCGTGGCGATCTCGGGGGCGGCGGCACGCGGAGGGAGCGGCGAGGCGGCGGGGGGCGGCACGACGCCCGGCGGCGTGGAGATCGGAGCGGCGACCGGGCGAGGGGCCGGCCGCGCCGGTGCGGTCGCCGCGAAGCCACCTCCGGGGGAGGCTCCGCCCGCGGGGGTTTCGGTGGAGTACCAGCGGGCGATGGTGCCATCGACGCGGAGGATCGAAGGATCGCGCGGGTCGGAGTCCATCTTGATCCTCGGCACCGCCACGAAGCCCTCGCGGCTCTGGAGCTGGGACACGAAGCGGGTCACATCCTCCGGCGTACCCTTGCCGCGCACGGTGAAGGAGACGATCACCCAACCCGGCTGGCTGCGGTCGGGTTCGTTGGGGACGATGCGCTCCAGCTCGGCGCCGGCGATGTCGGCGCTGCCTTTGATGTGCGCTTCCAATTCTGAGGCGGCGCTCTCTTCGCTGACGAAGCTCGGCTGGACCTTGCCCAGCCACGAACGGCGCTTGCCGGCGTTCTGGGCGAAGGCGAGTTGGCCCTCGTAGCGCGCCAGGTTCAGCTGGTGCGCTTTGATCTGCTCCTTCGCCTCGTCTTTCTTGCGCGCGAACACCTGCTCGCCGATCAGGTTGGCGACGACGAAAAGCGCCACCCCGAACAGGGTCAGCAGCAGTTTCTCGCTGGACTTCATTGCGGCCATCTCGTTGTCAAATCCCCGCCTTGCGCTCGCCTTGGAGGCGGAAGGTCGCGGTGCCGTCTTGCTTGCGGGGGTCGACGGCGGGCCGCTGCAGCCAGGTCCAAGTCATGTGTTTGAGGTTCTTGTCGGCGGTGAGCGCGGCGTAGAACTGGCGCGCCTTGTTGGTGTCGCTCGACTCTCCGATCAGGGTGATCACGCCGCTGTCGAGCTGGAAGCTGGTCAGGCGCAATCCCTCAGCCGGGACATCGGCGTTGACCTGGTGGACCAGGTGCGCGGGGAAGTAGCTCTTGTCGATCAGCGGCGTGACCTGCTGGTCCCACTTGCCGCGGAAGGGGCCGATCCATTCGGCGACCGGGCGCATCTCCTCGACCTGTTTCGCCAAGCGGCGCTCCTCCTTCACGACCTTGGCGTAGTCCCAGAAGTAGAGGCCTACCAACACGGCGTAGACGGCGGCGCCGGCGAGGGCGGCCGCGCGGATCTTCGCGGCGCGCTTCTTGCGGATGCGGGCTTGGGCGACCTCCTCGGGGAGGAGCGCCGACGCGGATTTCGGCACAGCCGGGTCGGGCCGCAGGGTGACGATGGCGTCCAGCCCCAACTCGTCCTGCAGCATGGCCCCGGCGTCGTCGGGCACGTCCTCGGTCCACAGGTAGATGCCAGCCGGCTCGGCGGAGATCCCCTGCCCCTCGAGGCCCAGCAACACGCATTTGATCTCCGCCACCGTGGCGACGTCGAGATCGCCTGAGGTGAGACCTTGGAAATAGACCAGCTCCCCGCCGCGCGTGAGCGCCATCACGAGGCGTCCGAGCTCGCGCCAGATGACCAAGTGGTTGCCCGGCAGCGGCAGGAACCGGGGGCTGATGTCAAAGGCGCGCCCGCCGTCTCCGGGCAACAGATGGGGGTAGTTCGGGCTCAGCGAGGTAGCGAGCAAGAGCGTCCGCGTCACCGGCTCGGCGCCCTCTTCGGCGGGGGCGCTGCGGCCGGTGCCGACCCGCCGGTACTCGAGGTGCGTCCCCGCCGCGGCATCGTCCCGGATGCCCTGCTTCTCGAGCTGCATCGCGACGAGGTCACCGAGCAGCGAGGGGTCGTCGGTGCCCGCCCAGATCGGCACCGCGGAGGCGGAGGCGACGGGGAAAGCGTAGTGGGTCGCGGACTTGAACGGCGTCACCTCGCCGGTCTCCGGATCCGGTTCGGCGGTGTCCGCCAACTCGTAGCGCTCGCCGTTGAGGCGCCAGAGTTCCCAGCGCTCTTCGCCGGGGAAAACGACCGCGGTCTCTGTGTCTTGCTTAGCCATTAGAGGATGCGCTCCTCCTCGCGGGAGATGAGGGCGGGGCGGGCGTTGCGGTTGCGGATGACGACGACCAGCCGGCGCCGGTAGTCGCCGAAGATGCCGGTGCTCTCGATGCGGACGGTGTTGCCGCGGGTGGTGAGGCGCTGCGAGACGACCTGCCGGCGGTCGCCCGGCGACTGGATCTGCGACAGCACCTCCTCGATGTTCTGGAACGGGGCGTCATCCTCGGTGTCGGGGATGCCATCGGCGCCGTCGCGGAGGATGATGAAATCCTCGACGAACTCGACCTCCGTCTCGGCGGCGACCGCGATCAGCTCGGCGCTCGCCTCGTTGACATCGAGCGGGCCCTCGCTGTGTACGGTGAAGGCGTCGCGCCAGTTCGGGCGGAAGGCCTCGACGAGGTCCATCCCCTTCACGAGGCGCATCTCCTCGACGTCGTAGAAGGGCCGGTTGAAGGGGTAGTTGCCGCCGCCGATGCCCTGCTCCTCATACCACTCCGCCTCCGCGCCATCGGGGAATGCGGTGGTGATCTCGTCTTGGTCGACCCAGTCGATCAGGGCGCTCACCACCTCCTGGGCATCGGTGAGCTCCATGCCCCAGTGGTTGAACAGCAGCTCCAGCAGCTCCCGGTCGCCCCGCAGCAAGGCCTGGTTCGGGTTGAGCCAACCGGACTCGCTGCGGATACGGACGAGGAAGCCCTCGTTCTCGGAGAAGCGGAAATATTGGTGCAGCTGCGGGTCGCCGACCGGGTATTGGGTCAAGATCGGGTCGAACTCTTCGACGGCGCCGTTGGCGGCGATCGCCACCCCCGTCTCGGCCAACTGCAGAGCGCGGAAGGAGGCGGTTTCCCCCGACACCACCTCCATGTCGGCGTGGACGATGAACAGGGTCGAGAACACCGCGAGGCCGAGCGCGGCCATCAGCCAAAAGACGGCGATGAGCACGGACGCATTGCGCGCCCCACGGCGCCCGGAGCGGGGCCGCAAATTCGGCTGGTTGTCGGTCACGTTTCGGTCGCGGCGAGTGAAGGCACCGCGCTCGCATGATGAATTCCAGTTCACCGATTGCAACCGTAAAGGGCACCCGCTCGCGAGCGGTTGCCGATGGCCAGTGCTGTGGTTGTGGTAAATCAAAATATAAGGAAACGATTTTGAGTTCAGCGGCATTACACCGAAGTGACGGTGGTCATCGACCGCGCCCCGGACCTCCACCCGGACGGAACGAAGTCCCGCCCTGCGGCCGTCCCCCGCCACCGGGACGGCGGAAGTTGTCACGCCCCCCGCCGGGACCGCCCCCTCCTCCCGGACCGGGATTCACCTGCGGGTTGCCCCCGCCTCCCCCATCTCCGCCCCCCGCGCCCGGCTGCCTGGTGGCTGCCCGCTGGCCTGCCTGCGTGCGCGCGACGACCTCCGGGTTGACGACGACGGGGAGCCAGAAGACGGAGGTCAGCTCGTCGAGTTTCTCGTCGTAGAAGTCGATCGCCATGCGCATGAAGGCGGGCCGCTCGTTCTCCTGTTCCCACTCGGTCTGCCATTCTTCGGTGCGGATGTTCCAGTAGTCCCAGCGCACCGCCCTGAGGCCGTCCATCAGCGTCAGGCTGAGGCCGGCGTCATCGGCGATCTGGCCGCGCTGGGCGTGTTCCTCGGCCTCCTCCTCGTTGAGGTATTGGATGCGGATCTGGGTGCCGCCGCGCGGGTCCTGCTCGCTGATGAGAAGGATGCGTTTCGAGCCCGAAGGCACCCCCGCCCACGAGAACGCCAGCGGGTAGTCCTCGAAGACGATCTCCGAGCGCTGCCCGTCCGGCGGGGCCATGGTGATCTTGGCGTTGCCGGGCACGTCCTCGATGTTGCGCCGGAGCACGCCGAGCAGGCTGCTCAGCTGCATCTCCGACTGCTGCCTGTCGACGACGTCCTGGCTGAGCTGCAGGCAGCCGACCGCGACCCGGTAGACGGAGATCAACACCACCGAGGCGATGAAGATCCCGATTACGACCTCGATCAGCGTGAAACCGCGGTCGCTACTGGGTGTTCTGGTAGAGCTGTTCATAGCGGATGACTTCGGCGACGCGGCTCACCTCCTGGCCGTCGTCGTCGTTCCAGTCGGCGATCACGGCCACGCGGAACATGCCGTTGAGGGGCTGGCCGTCCATGTTGGCCAACTCCATCTCCTCGATGAGCACGGTATAGATGACGCCGTCGAAGGGCCCGTAGCTCTCCTGCCCCGGCTCGAAGCGGGTCTGCTTGCTGACCTCGGTCAAGAACGACTCCATCCGGCGTTGCACG
>JAUIGD010000427.1 GCA_030430255.1 Verrucomicrobiia bacterium | reverse complement strand
GGGAGGCCGCCGCCGGATCTCGTGGGACGCCTACGTCACCATGCTCGAGAACTACGACCGCGTGGTCGGCACCGAGGCGATGCGGAAGTCTGCCCTCGAATTCGGAACCACCGGGGAGCTGAAGTTTTTCAGCCGGATCTCGGGCCTCTTCATGTCGCCCAAGAACCTCTATCGCTACCTCTACCGCTGGGCCGGGAACTTCTTTCTCCGCAACGTCACCTTCGACTTCAAAGTCCTCGCCGACCGCTCGTTCCGGATCACCAGCAACGTCACCGCTTCGAGCCGGCCATCAGCGGTGTTTTTCGAGACCTTGACCGGCGTGCTGGCGAGCGCCCCGTGCCGGATCGGCCGCCCGCCCGCCGAGGTCACGATGGTCGCCGCCAGCTCCCACACGGCCGAGTACCACATCGTCCCCCCCAGCTCCCGCAGCCTGCTCAGCCTCGCCGGCCTGCCGTTCCGCGTGCTCCGCGCCGCCCCCTCCTTCGGCAGTATCGTCGCCGTCCAGCAACAGGAGCTGGAGCAGAGCCACAGCGCCATCGTCCGCCAACAGCGGGACTTCGAGGGCATGGTGGAGCGGATCTCCGACTGCCTCCTCATCCTCTCCGAGAGCGGCCGCGTCCTGTTCGCCAACCCAGCCGCCCGCGCCGGGCTCGGCCCCGCCGCCGCCCTCGCCGCCGACCCCAGCTCAGCGCTCCCGCGCGGCCAGCGCCGCGCGTGGCAACGCTTCGCCACCCACCCGGGTTCGCCCGCCCGCGAGTTCCAGTTCGAAGTCGCCGGCAGCCCCCACCCGCGCACCCTCGCCTTCACCCCTCCCGAGCACACCGCATTCGGCGGCGAGCGCGCCTTCGTCGTCATCGGCCGGGATGTCACCGAGGCGCGCCTCGTCGAGGCACGGCTCCGCGACGCCGCCTACCGCGAACGCTGCCGCATCGCCCGCGACCTCCACGACGGGCTCGGCCAGATCCTCACCGGGATCCGCTGGAAGGCCGAGCGCCTCGCCCGGCAATGGGATGCCCCCGACGGGACCCGCGGCGCCGAAGTGGAGTCCATCGCCGAACTGGCCCTCAAATCCTCCCAACTGGCGCGCGACCTCGCCCACGGGCTGGCCAACTTCGACGAGGGGCCCGACAACCTCCGCCGGGCGCTCACGGGCCACGCGACCAGCGCCGAAGAGGAGATCGGCATCGCCATCGATCTCGATTTGCCCGACCCCGATCACCCCCTCACCGCACCCGGCCAGAGCGTCGCGGAGATCCTGTTCATCGTCCGGGAGGCGACCCACAACGCGAAGAAACACGCGGCGCCGAGCCGCCTGCTGATCGGCGTCGAAGCCGCGCCCGACCAGTGGCGCATCCGCGTCGCCGACGACGGCGACAAGGAACTGCCGACCGGCGGCCACGCCCCGGCCGGGCTCGGGCTCGGGTCGATGCAGAAGCGGGCTGAAAACATCGGCGGATCCGTCGAGTTGCGCCCCCGCACGGACGCCCCGTCCGGGAACGAACTCGTCCTCACCCTGCCGCCATGTGAGGCGGAGCCCGCCGCCGGCATCGCGAGCGCCCGCCAGACCGGGCCGCCCGAGCCGTCACGCCCAACACCCACGCTGCCGGCTTCCACCGGCGTCAACCGGGTGCTCGTGGTCGACGATCATGAGACCGTCAGGTCCGGGACGATCGCCCTCCTCAGCGACGAACCCGACCTCCAGGTCTGCGGCCAGACCGGAACGCGCAGCGAGATTGTCCCGCTCGCGTTGGAAGCGCGCCCCGACACCGTGCTCATCGACATGTTCATGGACGGGGAGGACAACTTGGCGGTCATCGCCGAGCTCCGCTCGGAACTCCCCAGCCTACGGATCGTCGTGCTGTCGATGTGCGCGGAGGAGACCTACGCCCCCCCTTCCCTCGCGGCTGGCGCCGATGCTTACGTCATGAAGGAGGCCTCGGTGGACGCACTCCTCGACGCCGTCCGCAGCGCGGGCGACGCCCCTCCCGCGACGTCGATTTGAAGCCGACCGCACTCGGGCGTATGGGAGGCTTCGACCATGCCCGAGCGACCCCGCATCGCCGTCACCGCTGGCGATCCCGCCGGCGTCGGGCCCGAGCTTTGCCTGCGCCTGTTGGCGGACGCCGAGATTGCCGCGACCGCCACGCCCATCGTGTTCGGCAGCGCCGCCGTGCTCCGGCGCGTCGCCGAGACCACCGGCCTCCCCGCGCCCGCCCGGACGCTCGCCGTCGGCGAACCGTTCCCCGACGCGCCCGCCGTGCTCGATCTCGACCCCGCCGGGACGCTCGCCGAGATTCGTCCGGGGCGGCTGTCGGCCACGGCTGGCCGCGCCGCATTCGCCACCGTCGGCGCCGCCATCGACGCCGCCCTCGCCGGGCAGGTCGCCGCGGTGACGACGGGGCCCGTCAACAAGGCGGCCATCGCCGCGGCCGGCATCCCGTTCCCGGGCCACACCGAACTCTTCGCCGACCGCACCGCCAGCTCCCGCTACTGCATGATGCAGTATTCCGACGCCGTGACCGCCAGCTTCGTGACCTGCCACGTCGGGCTCCGCGACGTGCCGGCGCTGATCACCCAGCGGCGCGTCCTCGACGTGATCGAGCTCAGCGCCGCAGCCCTGTCGCGCCTCCCCGGCCGGCCGCGGCGGATCTTGGTCTGCGGCCTCAATCCACACGCCGGCGAGGGTGGCCTGTTCGGCGCCAAAGAGGAGGAGGACGCCATCGTCCCGGCGATCGAGAGCGCGCGTGCCGCCGGGCTGGATGTCGTCGGCCCGCTGCCGCCGGACACCGCCTTCCTCCCCGCCCGCCGCGCCGAGTCGGGCTGTACCGTCTGCATGTACCACGACCAAGGCCACATCCCGCTCAAGGCGCTGGCCTTCGACCGCGCGGTCAACATCACGCTCGGCCTACCGATCGTGCGGACCTCCGTCGATCACGGCACCGCCTTCGACATCGCCTGGCAGGGCGAAGCCGACCCCCGCAGCCTGTTCGAGGCCGTGCGCATGGCCGCCGCCCTCGCCCTTTCGTGAGGCGCTGGCAACACGCTCGGATCGATCGCCAGCCTCGGGCGATGGCGTACGCGCCGAGCGGCGCCGCACCCGCCGCGAGGCCGCAAGCCATCCCGCACCGAGCAAAGCCAGCACCCCCGCGCTCGGCTCGGGCACCGCGGTGTAGAGCTCGACGTCGTTCCCGTCGCCGCCGACGTAGGTGATGTAGAGTGGCTTCCCAGCCGCGGGGAGGATCTCCGCACCCTCAGCCAGCCCGTTGAACTGCCCGGTGAGGGTCCCCCCGACATCGATGATCCGGTAGGTCTGGTTGTACCAGGGGAAGTAGCCCCCGTAGAGCAGCACCTCGAGGTCGCCACCCAGTTCGACATCGCCGCTCACGTCGAGCGCATCGTATCCGCTCCCGCGCGCGAGACCGCCGAGTTCGAAGGAGGCGGTCGATCCCGGAGCGTAGGTCCAGTTGCCGCCGATCGTCACCAGGGCCGGGCTATCCCCAGGCCGGTGGTCGCCCTCCACCACCACCGTCCCACCGCCGACGAACGCCCCTCCCCCGCGCAGGACACCGTCGAAATACACCGTTCCCGTGACCATGGTCGTCGCCCCACCCGGGTTGTTGTAGTCGCCCGAAACGCGCTGGTCGACCAGCCCGAGCGAACCTCGGTTCTCGACCCCCCCGGGGGCGAAGTCCGACCCCGTACCAGCCAAGGTGATCGACCCGGAGTTGATCAGGCTCCCCGCCACCAGCGCCGCCCCGTTCACGCTCAAGGACGCGCCCGCCGCAATCTGCAGCACCCCGGCCACCGTCAGCAGCTTGCCCCCCTCGTCGAGCACCACGCTGCTCCCCAGCGGCCCCCCGCTCTGCAAGGTGAAGCCCGCGGGGTCGGTGAGGCTCAGCGTCCCCGCACTCCAGTTGAACACCCCCCCGGACGCGCGTCGGATCTGGCTGACCTCCAACCCCCCAGTCAGCAGGTCGACGCGCCCCGCACTGCCGATCAACAGATCATGGGTCGCGCTGACCTCACCTCCGTTCACCGTCAGGGTCGCCAGGCGCCCGCTCGTGAAGCCGAGATCGATGTCGCCGGTGACCTCCAAGGTCGAGCCCTCCCCCAACACGCGCACGTCCCCCGTCCCGGCGACCCCCGAACCGGCAACGAGCCCCCCTTGAGCCTGCACCGCCCCGCCGGCACGCACGTCGAAGCGGCCGTCGCCGTCGACGCCGACCGCGAGCGGCGCCGCGATCTGCCATGAGCTGCCGATGCCGGCCACGTCCCCGATCCCCACCGAACCGACCCCCGAGCCGAGCGCCACCCCTCCGGCGCTGCTGGCGGTCGCCCCGTTCGCGACGTTCACCTGCCCCCCTCCCAACACGCCGAGGGTGATCGATCCGCTCGTCAGCAGGCTGCCGGCGCCATCGACATCGATCGTCCCCGAAGCGACGTCACCGATCCCCAACTGCACGGTGCCGGAAGTCGCGAGCCCTCCCGCTTCCACCCTCAGCCCTCCATCACCATCGACGCCGATCTCGAGCATGGGGGTTGCGAGCATCGTCCCTGCGCCGCTGACTGTGATGTCGCCACGCCCGCCTTGGAGCAACCCTAGCCGGGCGTTCGGGAAACTCGCCGACGCCCCGTCCGACAGCGTCAGCGCGCCAGTCCCCGCACCGCCGACCTCCGCGGCCGCGCCCCCGGTCAGATCCGATCCAGCCCCCGCCACGCTGCCGCTCGACACCGGCTGGCTAGCCACCCGCAGCGACCCGCTCAGCCCCACTTCCGCGCCGCCGGTCAGATCGAGCGATCCGGCGCCGAATTCGGCCACCACGAAGTCACCGGTCAGATCGAGCGACGCCCCGGTCTCAACGAAAACGCTCCCGTCGCCCGAAGCCGAATTGCCGACGATCGCCCCCGCGCCGAAGTCGGCAACCGCACCACCGCCGATCGTCACCGTGGCCGTCCCCGACTCGCCGATCCAGACGGTGTCGGCAGCCGTCCACGAACTGCCCGTGCCGGAGACCGAGAGCGAGGAGACCGATCCGCCGCCCTGACCGACGTAGGTGAGGCCGCTGTTCAAGGTCGCCCCCCCCGTCACCGAGAACGCCGCGTCGCCGAGGACACCGACGCGCAGCGTCCCCGAACTCCACCCAGCCCCCAATCCGCTGACCGTCACCCCG
>JAUIGD010000028.1 GCA_030430255.1 Verrucomicrobiia bacterium | reverse complement strand
CCCGCGCCTTCCTCAGCCGCAAGCCCTCCGAAACCGAGGCCGGCGTCCGTGCGGCGCTCACCCAGATCGGCGGCTTCCTCCAGGCGCAGACGGCCTTCCTCTACCGCTACACGCCGGGCGGCGACCGCGCCGAATGCACCCACTTCTGGTCGGCGGAAGGCCGGCGCACCTTCACGACCTCCGCTCCCTCCCTCCCCATCGCCTCGCTCGCCTGGTGGCAGCTCCAGCTGGTGAGCCGGGACCTCATCTACATCCCCGACAGCGCCGCGCTCCCGCCGGAGGCCCACCGGGAACGGGAGTTCCTCCGCGAGCTGGGGGTCAAACCGCTGCTCGCCGTGGCCATGAAGGAGGGCGACCGCGTGGTCGGGTTCGTCGGTGTCGAGGCCGGGGCGCCCGAGCGGCGGTTCGTCGGCGAGGACGCCTCGCTGCTGCGCATGGTGGCCTCGATCTTCCACAACGCGCTCTCGCACGCGAAGTCCGAACAGGACAAGTCCATCCTGCAGGAGCAGCTCGCGCAGTCGCAGAAGATGGAGGCGGTCGGCAAGCTCTCCGGCGGCATCGCCCACGATTTCAACAACATGCTGCTGCCCATCATCGGCTACTCCGACATGTTGCTCGACTCGCTGGAGCCTGACGACCCGCGCTCCGCAGACCTCGGCGAGATCCGCAAGGCCGCCGAGCGGGCCGCCTCGCTGACCCGCCAGCTGCTCGCCTTCTCGCGCAAGCAAGTCATCTCGAAGGACGACTTCAACCTCAACGACTGCATCCGCAACATGGAGGCGATGCTGCGGCCGATCATCGGCGAGGACATCGACTTCGACATCGCGCTCGATCCGCGCGCGCTGTGCGTGCACGCCGACATCGGCCAGATCGAGCAGGTCATCATGAACCTCGTCGTCAACGCGCGCGACGCCATGCCCGACGGGGGGAGGATCAAAGTCGAGACCGGCACGGTCGCGGGCACCGACCCCGCGGTCAGGATCATCGGCGAGGAGCCGCCGCGGGGGCACTACGCGTTCATCCGTGTCACCGACAGCGGCTGCGGCATGGACGACGAGCTGATCGCCCACATCTTCGAGCCGTTCTATACCACCAAAGGCCTCGACGGGACCGGGCTCGGGCTGTCGGTCGTCTACGGCATCCTCGAGCAGCATGGAGGCGGCGTCCGCATCGACAGCGAGCTCGGGCGCGGCACAGCCTTCACCATCTTCCTGCCGGCCATCCCGGCCAGGGCGATCGAGAAGAGTCAGGCGGACGACGCCGCCGGCGCGGCGGAAGTCCGCGGCGACGGCAAGCGCGTCCTGCTCGTGGAGGACGAGGAGGGCGTCAGCCGCTTCGTGTCGTCCGCCCTCGAGAACCGCGGCTTCACCGTCACGACGGCGGCCACCCTGCGCGACGCCCGGTCCGCCTTCGGGGCGGCCGGTGGCGAATTCGAGCTGATCTTCTCCGATGCCGTCCTCCCCGACGGGAACGGCGTCCAGCTGCTCGAGGAGCTTCTCGAACAACGCCCGGGCACCCCCGCCCTGCTGTCCAGCGGATACACGGACAAGCACAACGTCATCAAGCTCCTGCAGCAGAAGCCGATCACCTTCCTGCAGAAGCCGTATGCCCTGCCGCAGCTCTTCGCCACCGTCGGCAGGGTCATCGCCGAGGCGGGCAGTGCCCACGCGCCCACCCCCGTCCCCGGTGGGGAGACCGCGCCGGCGGCCGCGGATCCAGAGCAACCGCCCGCGGCGCCCGAATCCCGCATCGTCAACCCCTCACTGATGGTCGCCGGCGCCCACGACGACGGGATCTAGCCCGGATCGATCACCACCTCCGCAGGCGAGGCGGCGGCAGGGACCGGCGAAGCGGCTGGGCGAACACCCGCGGCCGAGCCACAATGCAGCGTGCGGCGAAACGATCCGCCGGGCGGCGAGCCGATCCCGGCGGGGCCGGCACTTCTTCCCCCCTCAATAAAAAGTGGCGCCACGAGGCGAATTCAAACGCGCCCCGACAGCGCTTCGCGCAGCTCCGGCCGCGCGCGGAACAAGCCCGCCCAAGCCGGCAGCCGCGCCGCCGGCTCGCGACCGACGCAACCCGCCAGCACCTCGGCGAACCGGCGGACCGACTCCGAGTCCTCGCCCGTCGTGTCGACCAGCCCGTTCGCCAAAGCGTCGTGGCGGTAGCGCCCCAGCAGCTGCTCGACCGCCGCCCGATATGCCGCGACGGCACGCTCGCCGTCGCCGACCACACCCGCCTCGGCGAACAGGCGGACGCCGATCTCCTCCGCCAGCGGCAACAGCCCGCCCCCCCCTTCCGGCGAAGCCCGGTGCTTGTGCTCGTAGTTGGGCGCCAGCTCCGCTTGGCACACCTCGCCCTCCCCCGCACGCCGCGCCACCTCGCAGAGCAACCCCACCTCCAGATCCCAGCCCGCGGGGAACTCGAGCTCCGCCAACAAGTCCGCGCGCGCCGCGAACTCGCCCGCCAAAGGGTACCGGAAGTCGGCGAGCCAACCGGTCGCGCCACCGCCGTCCAGCGCCCATAGCAGCGGTGCGACGAACAGGCGCGTGAGGCGACCGAACATGCGCCCGCCCCCGACCCGCGCGTAGTAGCCCTTGCAAAAACCGTAGCCGAGCCCGGGGTGCAACACCGGCAAAGCCAGCCTCGCCAGCAGCTCCCGGCGATAGGAGACAATGTCGGAATCGTGCACGGCCACCGCCCGACACGCGCCCCGCGCCAGCACGGCACCGACCCCGGCCCACACGTTGGCGCCCTTGCCGGACCGGTAGCCCGCCCCCGTCGCCACCTCCCAGAAACGCTCCATCGGCGCGCCGTCGTTCCACAGCACCCGCCCCGCCAACGGCAGGCGCCGCACGAGCCGCCTCGCCTCCGCCACGCCCGCCGCGTCGACCGCGTTCATCGACAGCACCAGCTCCGACACGAAGCCGCTGCGGCCGACCTCCTCCAAGATCTCGCCCAACACCCCGCCCTCGAGCTCCTGCCCCAGAGCCGGCATCACCAGCGCCAGCGGTCGCCGCTCCGCCAGCGCCGACAACTCGGCACACAGCGCATCGGGCGCCCGCCCGCCCAACCCATGCAGGGTCGCCACGCGGCGGTGTTGATAAAAGTCAGACACGGATCCAAGTGCTACCCCCAGCCCGTCGGGGCTTCAAGCCGACCGCGCCCCGTCCGCCCCGCCGGCCGCCCGCGGCGGCTCCTCCCCGCCCGGCTCACCGGGCGCGTCCTCCTCCGGTTCGTCGCTGAGAATCTCCTCCTCGATCCCCCGCCGCAGGCGCTTGCCCAACAGCGGGCGCAGCAGCCCGTAGAGCATGTAGCTGACGAACAGCATCGCCGGCATCCACTCGACGTGCGTCGCCGTCACCAACACGATGATGATCAGGCCGACCATCCACGGCAGCGGGCGGTGGGTCTTCCATGTCAGCTTCTTGAAGCTCGGGTAGCGGATCGAGCTGATCATCAAGTAGGACAGGAACAGCATCAGCACCAGGAACGCGATCTTCCACCGGCTGAGGTCTTTCTCGCCCTCGGCCAGCCACAAGACGAACAGGGTCAGCGACGAGATCAATCCCGCGGCCGCGGGGATCGGGAAGCCCTTGAAGTGGCGGTTGTCGCTCTTGCCGTAGGTCGCGATGCAGTTGAAACGCGCCAGCCGCATGCCGCCGCAGACGAGGAACACCGACGCCACCAGGATCGAGAAGCGGTCGCTGAACTCGTTCAGGATCACGCTCATGACCAGCAGCGCCGGAGCCACACCGAAGCTGACGATGTCGGCGATGGAGTCGAACTCCTGGCCGAACGGGCTGTCCTGCCCGCCGAGCCGCGCGAGGCGCCCGTCGAGCACGTCGAACAGGCAGCCCGCCAGGATGAACCAGATCGCCTGCACGAAGTAAGGCTGCGCCTTCTCCAGATCGCCGATCCCGCCGAGGTCGATCGCCTTGATGATGCTGACGATCGCCACGAACCCGCACACCAGGTTGCCGGCCGTCATCAGGTTCGGCAGCAGGTAGATCTTCGGCTCGTAGTCTTTGTCGCCTTCGGCCACGGGAATTGCAATGGGGGACCGGCACTGTAGTCTCCATCCAACCTGTCCGAAACCGATTTCCCACCGTGCCCGCCCACACCGCCCCCCTCACCCCGGAGACCACCATGGCCGAAGTCCAGCGCCGCGTCCCCGGCGCCCGCCGCGCGCTGTTCGCCGCCTACCATATCGGCGGCTGCCAGAGCTGCGGCTTCGGCGATGACGAGACCCTCGCCGAGGTCTGCGAGCGCAACGAGGGCCTCCCCGTCGAAACCGTGATCGCGCAGCTCGAGGCCGCCGCCGAACACGACCGCGCCATCCAGATCGACCCCGCCGAACTCAAGGCCAAACTCGACGCCGGCACCGAGGTGAGGCTGCTCGACATCCGCTCCCGCGAGGAGTTC
Organism: Verrucomicrobiia bacterium; assembly: GCA_030430255.1. Taxonomy (GTDB): domain Bacteria; phylum Verrucomicrobiota; class Verrucomicrobiia; order Verrucomicrobiales; family DEV007; genus JAUIGD01. Next base: position 25,373 of record JAUIGD010000028.1, on the reverse strand, counting down.
GACGCGGTGCAGATCCCCGGCAGCCAGCTGCTCACCACCGAGCTCCAGAGCGAAGCCTTCGGCGCTTGGCCACCCGACACCGAAGCGGTGATCGTCTGCCACACCGGCGAACGGGCGCTCGACGCCGCCGCCTTCTTCATCGGCCACGGCCTGGGGCGGACGAGGGCGCTCGCCGGCGGCATCGACGCCTTCGCCGGGGTCTGCGAACCCCCGCTGCCGCGCTACCGGATCGAACTCGAATCTGCCGGGCAGGCGTAGCGCGGGATGGCCGGAGCCGAGACCGCATCCCGCGCGCAGCCGGGGCCGCGCCGCCTCCGCGCGATCGCGCCCTGGCTCGCGCTGGTGGCGGGAGCGCTGGCGCTGGCGGCGATGGTTCAAGGCGAGGCCGGCTGGCCGGCGAGCACGTCGTTGGAGCTGCCGGCCGACAAGATCAAACCGGCCGGCGGGCGGGGCTGGCGGGCCGCCATGCCCAGGGACTTCCGCGGCAGCGAGCTCGCCGCCGAGCGCGCGAGGCTGCTCGAGGATGGCGACGAGCTGCCGCTGCGCATCGAGAAGATCAAACACGTCGAGGAGCTGGGCCGCGGCCGCTACCGGGCGACGCCGCGCACCCTCTACTTCTCCACCGCCGACGGCAGCGACCCGCGCGAAAACGGGCGCCGCTACACCGTGCGCCTGCCGCGCCGGCCCCACCCTGCCCTGCTGCCGGCCGCCGTCGCGCTGCTGGCCGCCGCCCTGTGGATGCTGGGCTGGAGGCGGTGGTCGCCGCCGCGGCCGGGAGCACACCCGGGCACCGCCGGTGCCGATGCCGACCCCGCCGAGGGCCCCGGGCGGCGACCGGCGAGCGCGGACTGGTCCGCGATCACCGCGGCGGGGACCCTGCTGGCCTTCGCCGTCGCGCTCGCCGCGATGCTGTCCGCCCTCGCCGCCCACGGCGACCGGAGCGACGGCTGGCTGATCGTCGACGGCGTGCCCTACAGCGACGCGAAGGGCTGGGTCGAAATGGCGGACAGCCTCGCCGGCGGGCGCGGTTTCAACGGCGAGTTCGAGGCGCACCGCGGCGGCTACCCGCTGCTGCTCGGCGGCACCTTCGCCCTCGCGGGCGGCGGCTCGCTGCTGCTCGCCAAACTGTTCAACGCCGCGATGCTCGCCCTCGGGGCCGGGTGCGCCTTCGCCCTGGCGCGCCGCGCGTTCGGCTGGATGGTCGCCACCATTTTGCTAGCAGGGCTGCTGCTGAGCGCCCGCTTCACCGAGCTCGCGCCGCTGACGCTCACCGAGCCGACCGGCTTCGCGCTGGCGGCCCTGGGGCTCTACCTGATGCACCGGGCGCTGACGGCGCCGCGCGCCGGGCGCTTCCTGCTGGCCGGCGCGGCGCTGGCGCTCGCCAACCTGGTGCGCCCGTTCACCCTGCTCGCCCTGCCGCTCTACGGCGCGGTCGTCGCCGTGCGGGCGTGGCGGGGGCGCTGGGGCCTCCGGCGCTTCGCGGTCGCCGGCGCCGCCTACGTCGGCGGCGCGCTGCTGGTGTTCGGCCCATGGGTCGTGCGGCAGAAGGTCGACTGGGGCGTCGCGACCCTCGACCTGAACAGTGCGGTGATGCTCTACGGCGCCGCCGCCGAACCCCCGGAGGGCGAGAAACGCCACCTGGCCGCACGCCACTACAGCGAGGGCGACGCCGCCGGGATCGACCGCCGCGACCGCGGCGCGCGATACCGCTTCTTCATGGGGAGGTACCGCGAGGCCATCGCCGCCGACCCGGCCGGCTACCGCGCCTTCCTCGGCGCGGGGTTCCTCGAATTTTTCCAGACCCCGGGGTTCGGCGGCGGGCACGCCCGCGCCTGGCTGGGCTGCGCTTTCTTCGGGGCGTTGCTGTGGCTCGCGGCGCGGCGGCGGTTCGCCCCCATCGTCTTGTTCGCGGCGCTGTGGCCGGCCGCCGCCGACGGGATCGCCGCCGCTCCCGCCTGGGCCGTCCTGCTCGCCGCGACGCTGCTCGGGCTGGCCGGCCACCGGACGCGCGGGCGCCTCGCCATCGCCCTGCTCGCCGCCACCCTCGTCGGCGCCGGAGCGCTCAACGCCATGGTGGGCAACTTCGCGCTCAACCGCGGCACGGTCTTCGTCGGGTGGAGCACCTTCCTGCTCGCCGCCGCCGGGGTCACCGGCGCCGCGCGCCTGCTCGCCCCGGGCTGGCGTTTGTTCGAGGAACCGCGGCGGGGGGAGACCCTGCAAAGCGACGCCCCGCCCGCGCCGACGCCGTGGGGCGCCGGCGACCTCTTCCCCGCCGCGCTGCTGGGGTTCTTCGCCCTCGGGGTGGCCGCGATCGCTGCCAAGTCCGCCTTCGGCGCCCGGCCCGACCCGGCGGAGTGGGAACTCTCCCCCGAAGGCCTCGCCGCCGCCATAGCCGAAGTCCGCGGCGCCCCGCCGGAGGCGCGCTATTTCGTCGGCCGCGTCCGGCTCACCGAGTTCCGCTGGTTCCTCTCCGCGGGTCGCGACGTCGGCCACTGGGCGCGCCCCTTCGAGGTGCGCCCCTTCGACCGCACCGTGGTCGTCGCCCAGACCGGCTACCGTGCCGAAGACGGCGCCACGGCCACGGCCATCGTCAACCTCCGCGGGGATTGGACGCGAGAAGACCGCACGGACTTCATCTTGGTCGGCATCGAAAACACCGACCCGGACGCGCCGCTCGGCGACGGCCGCACCGTGATCGAAGCGCTCGCCCTGATCCCCTCCCCGCCCTCGCACGGGGCGGCCCTCCACTTCCCGCCGCCGCCCGACCTGCCACCCCCGCCCGGCGAGACTGGAGGTTGACCTTTGGCGGACTGCCGCGAACGCTGGCGCCCGAATGTTCGAAGTCCGAGACAAACCCGAGATGGTGGAGCGCGCGCTCCTCGTCGGCGTGTACTCGGACAAAGCGGACGCCGAGGAGGCGGAGAGCCTGCTGGCCGAGCTCGCCGAACTGGTCGAGACGCTGGGGATCGGCATCGCCGACCGCTCGCTGGTCCGCGTCCGCGGCAGCTACCCCTCGCACCTGATGGGCCGCGGGAAGATGGCCGAGACCATCGAGCTGGCCGCGACGCTCGGCTGCGACTGCATCATCTTCGACAACGAGCTGACGCCGGGGCAGCAGCGCAACTGGGAGAAGGCCTCCGACGTGCTGGTCATCGACCGCCACGAGGTGATCCTCGACATCTTCTCCATGCGCGCCCGCTCGCGCGAAGCGACCCTCCAGGTACAGCTCGCCCGCATGGAGTACGCCCTCCCGCGCATGGCGCGCATGTGGGGGCACCTGGACCGCCAGGGCGGCGGCGCCGGGGGCGGCAAGGGCGGCGCCGGGGCGGCGCGCGGCGAGGGCGAGAAACAGATCGAGGTCGACCGCCGCCTCGCCCGCAAGCGCATCGACAAGGTCAGAGGAGAGCTGGCGACGGTGCGCAGGCAGCGCGAGACCCAGCGCAAGGAGCGCCGCCGCGCCCCGGTTCCCAGCGCCGCCATCGTCGGCTACACCAACGCCGGCAAGAGCTCGCTCCTCAACACCCTCACCGGCGCCGAGGTGCTCGCCGAAGACAAGCTGTTCGCCACCCTCGACACCACCACCCGCAAGCTCGAGCTCGCCGACGGCCAGACCCTGCTCCTCACCGACACCGTCGGCTTCGTCCGCCGCCTCCCCCACGGCCTCGTCGAGAGCTTCAAAGCCACCCTCGAGGAGGCCGTCATCGCCGACTTCCTCGTGCATGTGATCGACGCCTCCGCCCGCGAGGCCTACGAACATTTCACCACCACCCTCGAGGTCCTGCGGGAGCTCGGCGCCGACGAGAAGCGCATGCTCGTCGCCTTGAACAAGGCCGACCTGCTCGCCCCGGAGAGGCGCCACGAGCTCGCCACCCACTTCGAGGGCGCCATCTTCACTTCCGCCGCGACCGGCGAGGGGCTCGAGGAGCTGGTCGGGCGGATGGGCGACATGGTGATCGACAAGGTCGTGCGGCACCGCCTGCGCGTGCCGCAGGCCAGACAAGACCTGGTCGCGCTCCTCCACCGCGAGGGCAAGATCCTCGCCGAGGAGTACGAGGGGAACGACATCCTGCTGAACGCCACCTACCCGAAACGGCTCCTTGCGAACTTCGCGGATTTTGTTATCGCTGAGCCGGGATCGCCGGCCGCACCGAATGCGGCGGCGCCCTCCCACCACGACGCCACCTCATGAAGCAGATTTGGTCGAAGATCGAAGCCGAGCTCGCCACCAAGGCGAAGCCCATTCTCGAGTCCATGAACCCCCCCGCCGACGAGGCGGAGATCGAGGGGCTCGAGGAGCACATCGGCCAGGAGCTGCCCCCCGATTTCCGGGACTTCCTCCTCATCCACAACGGGCAGGAACAGGAGAGCAACCCGGGCTTCTTCGACATGTTCAGCCTGCTCCCCCTGGAGCAGATCCAGGAGAGCTGGGACGAACTCGAGGAGATCCGTGACGACGTCGGCGAGGACGCCTCCTGCCCGGCCGACTGGCTGCCCATCGCCGAAGACGGCTCCGACATGATCTGCGTCGAGCTCGAGACCGGCGCCGTCAGCAAGTATGTCGCCGACGACGACCAGAACGAGGACGTCGCCGACTCCTTCGAGAGCTGGCTCGCCGATATGCTCGCGGCGCTGAAGAACAACGAGTTCGCCTTCGACCCCGAGAGCGGCTTCGGCATCGAACCCAAGAGCAGCGATGCCGACGAGGTCGGCGACGAAGATGAAGGCGGCCTCGGCGACGACGGCGGGGACGGCGTCATCGACTCCGACGACGACGACGAGGACGAATCGGCCGCCACCTTCAAGTTCACGGCGAAGACGATCGAGATCTTCGAGGACGACGAGAAGGTCGGTTCGGCGGCGCTCTCCGACATCGTCCGCGTGCGCGTCTCCAGCTACGCCGGCGAACCGCTCGTCTCGCTCAACCTCCCCGACGGCAGCGAACCGGAGGAGATCGAACTCTCCACCAACATCGCCAACTCCGCCGACCTTTTCAAATTCCTCGGCCGCCTCAAAGGTTGGGACGAAGACGCCTTCAAAGAGGCGCTCAACAACGCCGACGAAGAGGGCGAGACCGTCGTCTGGGGCTGAGGCCTGCAGCGGAAGACGCCGACGGCGTTCCGCAGCGGCGCCGGTGTCGCTGCAGCGGAAGCGCTGGCGACCTAGCCCGGATCGATCACCACCTCCGCAGGCGAGGCGCCGCCGATCGTTGATGCTGAGTCGGCGGCGGCAGGGATCGGCGAAGCGGCTGGAGCTTGGTGATCGATTCGGGCTAGGAGCCTGTCGGACTTAGGACTTTCGAGCCCGAACGTTTTAGAATTTCGATCCAAATGGTCACGATGATGAGGAGTTGATCGAGATCAGCGACGAGACAGCGGGGCGATTTGGGCAAATTGTAAAACGATTCGCGCCGGAACGGGTGAGTCCGACAGGCTCCTAGGGCGGGCGTCCCCGCGTGCCGCCGATGCGCCCCGGCAATCCCCCATCCCGCGTCCCACCCCGGCCGCCCGCCGGCGCCCAACGCCGCCACCCTATCGCGTCAGCCCCCCGCCCCGGCAGCCAAGGCCGCCTGGCGCGCCTCTTGGTAGGCTGCCCGCGCCTCGTTGTGCGCCTCGACGATCCGCTCGTTCGGGGTGCCCTCGCGCCCCACTTTGATCCGCTCTTCGGTCAGGTCTCCGATCTCGCCGAGGTAGTCCTCCGCCGCCTCGAGCACCGGCCCGGCAGCAGGGTGCACCTTCGCCTCGATCGAGGTCAGCCTGGCGTCGAGCTCACGCATGAACTTGCGGAGGTCGCGGCTGCTCATCTTGTCCAAGGCGGCGCCCTTCGTCTCGTCGATCGACTGCTCGATGTGCGCGAGGCAGCGGTCGAGCGAGTAGGTCTCCGCCGTCTTCCGGGTGCGCATGCGCGCGTAGGCGTAGGCGGTGGCATTGCCCGGCAGCGCCTTCCCCGCGGCGACGACCCGCGCCCACACGTTGGGGTCGGTGAGCATGCGCACCGAACGTTCGCGCAGCACCCCCTGCGCCTCCGCCAAACCGGTGATCGTCTCGCCGACCTCGCCGCCCTCGGCGATCTCGCGAACCAAGGTCATCGCCGACTCGAAATCGGTGCAACGCAGGACGATGACGCTGTTGAGCGTGTCCCAGTCCGCGTCGATCACCAGATCGTCCAGGGTCGGGTCGCCGACATCGCCGGTGATCAGGTAGACGGTCTTGTCCGGCTTCGGCAGGCCTTCGGCGGCCGGGTCGACCGGCGGGCGCGCGGCGCTCGCGGCGACCCGGATCGCTTCGGAGTAGGAGAGATCCGCGCGCTCCCGATCACCGGAGCGCGTCAACTTCCCGGACGCGTCCATGCCGCCGAACAGCACGACGTTCCCTGGGATCTCGACGCCGGATAGCATCGCCTCGATCAGCACGGCTGCGGCGAAGTTCGGCGGCGCGCTGTCGGCCTGGATCTCGTCGATCACGAAATGCGCCACCTTGTTCTTCGGCCAGCCACGCCCCTCGTACTTCTTCGGCAGGTAGGTCATCGCCGCGATCATCGCGTTGATGCCGACTTTCGGCGCGAGTTCGAACGTGGCCTGCATCGGCCCCGCCTCCTCGTTGTCCATGATCTCGGCGCTCACCTCGGAAACGACATACTCGGTCGCGGTGCCGACCACGCGTGGGAGCACCACCTTCACCGCCGCGTCGTTCCGCGCCGGGGCCAGGTCCGCCGCCCCGAACTCGCGGGGGAGGATCGCCCCCCCGGAGACCGGCTCGTACTCCTTCTTCTCCTCCGGCTCACCCTCCGGCCCCGGCCCGGGTTTCGGAGCAGCGGGTTTCGGAACCGAGGCGACCAGCGACTCCAACGAGTCGTGGAGGGAGCTCTCGCCCGCCAGGCGCATCCGCAGCGGCGCGCCGGCCACCGCCTGGCGCGGGGTCCCGTACACGTAGACCTGCTTCCCGATCAGGCTGGGCAAGCCCCATCCGCCACCGGCCTTCCAATAGTCCGCCGCCTGGGCGAACACTTGCAGCTCGCTGCCCTCGAAGCGGATCTCCACCGGCACCGCCTTGTCCCCCTCCTCGACCGAAGCCAGCGTGCCGACGATGAACGACGGCTTGCCGATGGCGTCGCCCAGCGCGGCCACATCGGTGGCATCGATGGCGGACGGCGCCGCGTCATCTTGGGCGGGCGCGAATCCCGTGAGGGCGAACGAGAGGACGAGGGCGGTGAGAGATTTCATGGCTTGGTGGGGCTCGGGGCGTCGGGAATACACGCGAAATCCCCCGGATGGGCAAGGCCGCGAATCGCACATCGCGATGCTGGCCTCGCCCGCCGCGATCCCCGACCCGCAGGCGAACCGAGACGTCCCGGTGGCCCGACGCGCCGCTTTCAGCGCGGGATCCTTGCGTCGCTGCGCCCCTCAGCATGACGCAGCTCTTCCTTGGAAGGGCTGATGGCCAGCCCCATCCCGGCTGGGTGGACACCCTGCCCGAGCCGTTCCCAACGGCAACACCCTCAGCATCAACGAGGGCAAGCCGCAGCCCGGAGCTTGGTGATCGATCCGGGCTAGATCAGCGACGCGACAGCGGGGCGATTGGGCAAATTCGAATACGTTTCGGCCCGGAACGGGCAAGTCCGACGGGCTCCTAGCCGAACACCTCCTCGCCGAAGATCGCCTTCGCCGCCTGGGCGACGTCCTTGTCTCCGCGGCCCGAGCAGTTGCAGATGATCAGTCCGTCGGCGCCGAGTTCGGGCGCCAGCTTGCGCACCCCTGCCAGGCCGTGGGCGGTCTCCAGCGCCGGGATGATGCCTTCCAACTGGCTGACCTGCTGGAAGGCCTCCAGCGCTTCGGCGTCGGTGGCGTAGGTGTAGTCGGCCCGCCCGACCTCCTTCAGATGCGCGTGCTCGGGACCGACAGCGGCGTAGTCCAGCCCCGCCGAGACGCTGTGGGTGAGCTCGATCTGGCCGTCGGCGTCCGCCAGGAGCCACGTCTTAGTACCCTGCAGCACCCCGAGCTTGCCGCCCTGGAAGCGCGCCGCGTGTTCGCCGCGCTTGATGCCGTGGCCACCCGCTTCGACCCCCAACATCTTCACGGAGCCGTCGGCGAGGAAGGGGTGGAACAGGCCGATGGCGTTCGAGCCCCCACCGACACAGGCGACGAGGTAGTCGGGCAGCCTCCCCTCCTTCTCCAAAATCTGCGACCGCGCCTCCTCGCCGATCACCCGGTGGAAGTCGCGCACCATCATCGGGAAGGGGTGCGAGCCGAGCGCCGAGCCAAGAATGTAGTGCGTGCCGCGCACGTTCGTCACCCAGTCGCGCATCGCCTCGTTCACCGCCTCCTTCAGCGTCCGCTGGCCGGCGGTCACGGCCTTGACCTCGGCGCCGAGGAAACGCATGCGGGCGACGTTGAGCGCCTGGCGCGCCATGTCCACCTCGCCCATGTAGATCGTGCAATCGAACCCGAAGCGGGCGCAGACCGTCGCGGTGGCGACCCCGTGCTGACCGGCACCGGTCTCGGCGATGATGCGGCTCTTGCCGAGCCGCTTCGCCAGCAGGATCTGCCCCATCGCATTGTTGATCTTGTGGGCGCCGGTGTGCAGCAGGTCCTCGCGCTTCAGGTAGATCTTCGCGCCCCCCAAGGCCTCGGTCCAGCGCTCGGCGAAGGTCAGCGGCGTAGGTCGCCCGACGTAGTCGCGCAGCAGCGCATCGAGCTCGGCGCGGAACGCCGGGTCCGCCTTGGCCCGCTCATACTCGTGCGTCAGCTCCTCCAGGGCCGCCATCAAGGTCTCGGGGACAAACATCCCCCCGTACGTGCCGAAGTGGCCGCGGGCATCGGGGAGCGTGGTGGGATCGGGCGGGCTGCTCATCGGAAGTCCACCCTAGCGCGCCCGCGCAGGGGGGTCAAAGCGTGGCCACTCCCGCAAAAATTGCTACGCTGCTCCCCATGAAAATCACGATTTCCGCCCTTGCGGCGGCCGCCACCTCCGCCGCGGCCACGCCCGTCTTCGTCCCGGTCGACATCACCTCCGGCACCGGCTCCACAGCCACCCAGTCCACCCCCGCCGAAGGCGTCACGCCGCCCGGGAACGGATTCGCCATCAACGGCATCGACGGGAACCCCGGCAACTTCACCCACACCACCTCCCTCGACCCCGCGCCGAGCTGGACGGTCGATCTCGGGCGCGATGAGACCTTCAATGTCATCCTCATCCACAACCGCGACAACTGCTGCCCCGAACGCCTCTCCGATATCACGGTGCAAGTGTTCGACGCGTCCGACTCCGAGCTGTTCAACTCCGGCGTCGTCAACCCAGGCAACGCCCTCGGCAGCCCCGCGATCCTCACCGTCGAGATCCCCGCCGCCGTCACCGGGCGCAAGATCACCGTCTCCCGCGACGGCGCCAGCACCGTGGGCGCGCAGGGCATCCTCTCCATCGGCGAGCTACAGATCGGCGCCATCACCGACGTCGACCTCCCGCCCGGCACCGACCTCACCCACGCGGGCATCGCCGCGATGACGACCGAACAGTCTTCGAACTTCAACGCCACCTTCGTCGCCGCCCTCGCCGTCGATGGCAACGAGGGCAACTTCACCCACACGCTCAACACCGACCACGACCCCACCTGGCGCGTCGACTTCGGCGAGGAGATGCTCATCGAGCACATCGAGCTCCTCAACCGTGCGAACTGCTGCGGCGAGCGCCTGCGCGACATCACGGTGACCATCCTCGACGCCGGCGGCGCCGAGGTGTTCAGATCCGATCTCCTGAACCCCGCCAACGCGCTCGGCTTCTCCGGCACCAACCAGCCAGGCCTGTCCGTCGACGTGGTCGCCGCCGCCGGCTCCGCCGTGCGCGGGCAGACGGTCGTCGTCCACCGCACCTTCGACCCGGGCGGCATCAACGCCGACGACATGGCGGTGATCCAGCTCGGCGAGGTCTATGTCACCGGCGGCTCCGCCGGAGCCACGGGTGGCTTCGCCATCACCTCGATCAGCTACGGCGGCTCCGAGGTGGTCTTGACCTTCAACTCGAAACCCGGCGCCACCTACACGATCTACAGGACAGACAACCCCGCCTCTTGGATCGAAGAGATCGACGACGGCGTCAGCTCGGAAGGCACCTCCACGACCTACATCGACCGCTTCCCCGGCGGCGCCACCCGCTGGTTCTACCGCATCGGCGAAGAGTGAAGCAAACTGGCGCCGCGCCGCCATTTTGGCCTTGCACGATGCCGTCCTCATCCGGCAAATTCATTCCCCTCGTGATGAAAGCCCCGATTTCCGCCACCCTCCTCGCACTCAGCCTCCCCGCCGGAGCCACCATCGTCTTCACGCCGATCGATATCACCACCGGCACCGGCAGCACAGCGACCCAGTCCTCCCCGGTCGCCGGCACGCCGCCCGGCAACGGCTTCGCCACCAACGCCCTCGACGGGAATCTGGGCAACTTCACCCACACCAGCAGCGGCGACCCGGCGCCGAGCTGGACCGGCAACTTCGGGCGCACCGAGACCTTCGACAACATCCTCGTCCACAACCGCGACAACTGCTGCCCCGAGCGCCTCTCCGACATCACCGTGCAGGTCTTCAACGGCGCGACCGAGGTCTACAACTCCGGCGTCCTCAACGTCGGCAACGCCCTCGGCGGGCCGGCCGTGCTCACCCTCAATCTCCCCTCCGCAGTCACCGGCGACATCATCACCGTCTCGCGCGACGGCGCCAGCACCATCGGCGCCCAGGGCATCCTCTCCATCGGCGAGGTCCAAATCGGCGCCCTCAGCGATGTCTTCCTCCCCCTCGGGACCGATCTCACCCAGGCGGGCATCGTCGGCATGACGACCATGCAATCGTCCAACTTCAATGCCACCTTCGTCTCCGGCCTCGCCGTCGATGGCAACACCGGCAACTTCACCCACACGATCAACACCGACCAGAACGCGACCTGGGAGGTCGACTTCGGCGAGATGATGTCCCTCGAGACCATCGACGTTTTCAACCGCGCCAACTGCTGCGGCGAGCGTCTGCGCGACATCACCATCAGCGTCCACGACGACAATGGCAGCGAGGTCTTCAGCTCCGGCCTCCTCAACCCCGGCAACACCCTCGGCTACAGCGGCACCAACCAGGGCGGGCTCTCAGTCGACCTCCTCGCCGCCAACGGCGGCGCCCCGATCAACGGCCAGACCGTTCGCATCCACCGCACCTTTGACCCCAACGGAATCAACGCGGACGACAGCGCGGTGCTCGCCCTCGGCGAAGTCACCGTCACCGGCGGAAGCCTCATCCCCGAGCCCACCTCCGGCGCCCTCGCCGCGCTCGCCGCCGCCGGCCTGCTCCTCCGCCGCCGCAGATAAGCCCGCTCCGGCAGGCCACCTTTTCGAGCAACCCCGGACGCCGCGAGGCTCCGGGGTTCCTCATTTTGGCGCGCCACACCAATCCACCCGCCGCGAATCCGCCCCCGGACGGAGGCCCCGCAGGTTACTTCCGCATTACCCCGCCCGGCACATTTCATCATTCCCCCACCCGCCGGGGCCCGCTATCTTCTCCGACCATGAACCGCCGAATTCTCGCCGCCGCCCTCGTCGCGATCTTCGCCTCGCCCCTCAACGCCCAGGATTGGACCCGCTTCCGCGGCCCGGGCGGTTCCGGTTTGTCCGACGCCGGAGGCATCCCCGCCGCGCCCGATGCCGACGCCATCCGCTGGGAGACCGACCTCCCCGGCACCGGGCACTCCTCGCCCGTGCTCTGGGGCGACACGCTCTTCCTCACCGCCAGCGAGGACGGCAAGCGCGCGCTGCTCGCCATCGACGCGGCGACCGGCGACGAGAAGTGGCGGCGCGATCACGAGTTCACCCCCTACAACCAACACCGCTTCAACGACTACGCCTCGTCGACCGCCTGCGTCGACGCCGAGCGCGTCTACCTTTCGTGGACCTCGCCAGACGGTGTGCAGGCGCTCGCTTACCGACATGATGGCGAACCAGCCTGGAAGGTCACCTTGGGCAAGTTCAGCGCCCAGCACGGCAGCGCCGCATCCCCGGTGCTCGCCGGCGGCCACCTGCTCGTCGCCAGCCTCGGCGAGGCGGGCGGCAGCTTCATCGTCGGCCTCGACCCGGCCACCGGCGACGAGAAGTGGCGCCTCGAACGCGAGTCCAGCGACAAAGGCTCCTACTGCACACCGATCGTGCGCGAGCTCGATGGCGGCGGCGAGGAGGCGATCTACACCAGCACCGCCCACGGGATCACCTCGATCGACCCCGCCACCGGCGCGGTCCGCTGGGAACACCCGACCGATTTCTCGCAGCGCTGTGTCGCCGCGCCCGTCGTCTCCGGCGACATCGTGTTCTCCTCCGCCGGTTCCGGGGGCGGCGGCAAGGAATCCTGTGTCGTGAACATCGCCAACGGCAAGCCGCAAGACGCCTGGGAAGCCGGTCGCAAGGGCCTGCCCTACGTCCCCAGCGGCATCGCCTTCAAAGGCCTGCTCTTCCTGCTCAACGACGGCGGCGTCATGACCTGCATCCGCGCCTCCGACGGCGAGGAGCTGTGGCAGGAGCGCGCCGTGGGCGCCCCCTACGCCTCGCCGATCATCGTCGGCGACACCATCTACTGCTGCAGCAAAGAGGGCGAGCTCGCGACCCTGAAGGCCTCGGACAAGTTCGAACCGGTCGGCTCCTACACCTTCCCCGACGGCATCTACGCCACCCCGGCGGTCGCCGGCGGCAAGATGTACATCCGCACCTTCTCGAAACTCTACTGCGTGGGCGGGGAGTAGTTTCCACCGCCCGCGCCGCGGCCCCATCGTCCCATGCCCCGCCCCCCGCTCCTCGCCGCGGCGCTCTGCGCCCTCCTCCTCCCCCCAGCTTCCGCCCAGGAGGCGACCTGGCCGGGTTGGCGCGGTCCGGCGCGCGACGGGGTCGCCGACGGCGCGGCCTGGCCGGAGGAGCTGGGCGACGACAGCCTCGAGCAAGTCTGGCGCATCGAACTTGGCCGCAGCTACTCTGGGCCGGTGATCGCGGACGGGATGGTGTTCACCACCGCGACCGTCGAGGACACCCAGGAGCGGGTCTACGCCTTCGACCTCGCCACCGGCGAGAAACGTTGGGAGGCGGGTTGGGAGGGCTTCGTCCGCGTGCCTTTCTTCGCCCGCAAGAACGGCAGCTGGATCCGCTCCACGCCGGCCTTCTCCGATGGCAAACTCTACGTCGCCGGCATGCGCGACCAGCTCGTCTGCCTCGACGCCGCGTCCGGCGAGATCGCTTGGAAGCGCGACTTCGTCGAGGAACTCGACGCGAAAGTGCCCGACTTCGGGTTCGTCTGCTCACCGCTGGTCGACGGCGATTCGCTCTACGTGCAGGCCGGCGGCTCGGTGCTGGCGCTCGACAAAGGGACCGGCAGGACCCTCTGGCGCGCGCTCGAAGACGGCGGCGGCATGAACGGCAGCGCCTTCTCGTCGCCCGTGGTCGCCGAGATCGGCGGGGTCCGGCAGCTGGTCGTGCAGACGCGCACCACCCTCGCGGGTTTGGCGCTCGGCGATGGCGCGGAACTTTGGCAACAGGAGATCGAAGCCTTCCGCGGCATGAACATCCTCCCGCCCACGGTCGCCGGGGATCAGGTCTACACCTCCGCCTACGGCGGCAAGAGCCAGCTCTTCCGCATCGCGAACGGCGGGGAGGGTTGGTCGGTCGAGGAGGTCTGGTCGAGCAAGCCGGAAGCCTATATGTCGTCGCCGCTGCTGATCGGCGGCGCACTCTACCTGCACCTCCGCAACCGCCGCTTCGCCTGCCTCGACTGGGAGACGGGCGAGACGCAGTGGGAGACCGACGAGCGCTTCGGCGAGTACTGGAGCAGCGTCACCGACGGCGAACGCATCCTCGCCCTCGACCAAAAAGGCGACCTGCGCCTGATCGAAGCGTCGCCCGAAGGCTTCGTGCCGCTCGGTTCGCTCAGCCTCGCGGACGACAGCTGGGCGCACCTCGCCCCGGCCGGCGAGTACCTCGCGATCCGCGAGCTTGGCGCCCTGGCGCTCTACCGTTGGCGGTGAGCCGGCGGGAATGGGGACGCCGCGAATGCCTCTTGCCCATAGCGGCCCCGCGGCCGACCCTTCACCACCGATGGACGCCCCGCCCCCAGAAGCGATCCCCGTCCGCCGCTACCCCTCGATGCGGGCGGCGAGCGACGGCGCCTTGGTCGCGCTCGCCACCGTCGGTGGCCCGTGTTGGCTGCGCGCCGAACCCGGCGGGATCGCGCTCTACGCCGACTCGACGGTCTCGCCGCGGCTCGACGCCGAGCTGAGCGCGTTCGAGACCGAGCAATCGTCGGCAGCCGCCGTGGCCCGCCCCGCGGGCGAGGAGCGAGACCCTTGGCTGGTCGCGCTGTTCCTCTGGTTCGTCGCCCTGCTCGCCGCTTCGGTCGCGCAGAGCGACATCGCCGGCTTCACCGACCGCTACCTCTCCTCCAGCACCGCGCTGCTGGCAGGCGGCGAGTGGTGGCGGCCGCTGACCGCCACCTTCCTGCACGGCGACCTCGGCCACCTGCTCGGCAACCTCGGCCTCGGCGCCCTGCTGCTGCCGCTCGCGAGCCGCACCCTTGGCGGTCCCGCCGCCTGGTCCGGCGCGCTCGCCTGCGGGGCGCTCGCCAACATCGCCACCGCGTTGACCCAATTCCCCGCGGAATACCGCGCGCTCGGCGCCTCGGGTGTGCTGTTCGCCGCCCTCGGCCTCCTCACCGGCGCCAGCGCCGTGTTCGTCAGGCGTTCGCCGGGGCGCGCACCGTGGCGGTCACCGCTCGTGCCGCTCGGAGCGGGGCTCGCGCTGTTCGGCCTCTACGGGGTCGGCGGCCCCGGCACCGACCTCCTCGGCCACGCCTTCGGCTTCCTGATCGGCGGTGCGGCGGGTGCCCTGATCGCGTGGGGGCAGACGCGCCGTTAACCGCTTACGCACCCCGGAAGGCGGAAGGAAGCTAAAGGGCTATGCGAGCGAACGGAGCCGCTAACTCAAAGGAGAGGAATGACTACTGAAGACATGGTAAAAGAGGCATTCCATGTAGATGTCATGGAAGATACGGCAGACCGCCACTCACAACCGTTTGTGGAAAGGATTGAGCGTGAGTTGGAGGATGTGAGGAGAGAGCGGGAAGAATACCACCCATAGAAATATGCTCTTTGACTCAATAGAGTGGCTCCCTGCAGTGGAGGGTCGTGCCCTTCTTGGGGTAATAGACAGGGCGTCTGTTCTTCCAATCGGGGAATACTGCTATGGCATGGAGGACACAAGAGGGATACCGCTGCAAGTTTTTTGCACGGAAGATCAGCTCGATGAAGAGCTGGTAAGCCCCCTCGTTCCCAAAAGCGTCACGGAACTGTTGGGTTGGGTGGAAGCCGCATATTTGGACTTTGGTAAAGACGTTCCGAATTCTGTAAGAGAAGAGATGATTGAGGATGTCGATGACCTATTGGAGTTGGGGTACTTTCGCAATTGGGAAGGCGAAGCGGTCAGTAAGGAGGAGTTCATGCACGCTCGCAGCAATAAAGGTATTTACCCCTTCCTGAGTCCTTACGGAATTTGGGTCTTTCCAGGGCGGGTATTGTATTGTGGATTTGATTGCAGGGCGGAAACCTATTTTGCGGATAATGGATTTGGGATAGAGCGCACCCTATCCGGGGAGATTTATTGCAGAGTAGATACTATTTTATATGAAGCGGAGCTTGGCTTGGCCAAAGAGATAGAAATGGAAGGTTGGGGGGATGTTGGCGAGCTGGATATATAGGAATTTATGTGGTGTTTTCCCAGTTACGAGAGATGGCAGAGAGCCAAATACATTTGAATAAATCTTGAGCAGGAGGATTATCGAGCGCCGCATCGTCCTCGGCGACGAAGAGCGCGAGTTCATGGTCAGGAGCCCCAGAATACCAGCGCAGACACTACTCCGCCCGCAGCGAGACGCAGACGAGCTCGCTGTCGTTGCGGACGAAGGCGCACCCACCCGCGTACGCGGGGTGCGACCAGACGATCGGCCGCTGGCGCATGTCGAAGCCGTTCGGCTCCACGATTTTGCTACGGCCCAGCTCGCGGTAGCCCTCGGGCGACAGCTGCGCCAAGGCCAGCTCGCCGGTCTCGCTGAACAGGAAGAAGCGGTCGCCGTCCCCGTGCGGGGTCACGAACACCGTACCCCAGCGCGTCGGCCGCTCCAGCCCAACCGGCTCCAGAGACTCCCAGACCCGCTCCCCACTGGCCAGCTCGAGACAGCGGAATTCGCCGTAGCTGCACGCGCCATAGAAGTGGTCGCCGGCGACGATGGCGCTGTTCATGATGCCCTGCAGGTGCTCGGTGCGCCGCTCGCTGACGCGGTCGGAGCTGCGCCAGACGACCTCCGGCTGCCGCGCCCCATCCAGCTTCAGCAACAGGGAACCGTTGTAGAAGTTAGTCAGCAGCAGGTGGTCGCCGCTGAGCTGCGGCGACGGGATGCTGAGGCCGGACCGCAGCGCCCACGGGAGGGTCCAGTGCAGTTCCCCGGTCGCCGGGTCGAGCGCGTTCACCGACTCCGGGTGCCAGATCACCAATAACCGTTTGCCACCATGCTCGACGACCTTCGGCGGGCAATAGCCAGGCTCCCTCGCCGAAAGCGCGCGCCACCGCTCCTCACCGCTCACCTTGTCGAAGGCGATCGCCGTGGAGCCCTCACCGGCCGCCAGGCAGATCAGGAGGTCGCCCTCGACCAGCGGCGGCGCCGCGAACCCCCAGGTGGGCGTCTTCGCCCCCGGCAGGGTTTTGAAGTCTTTCTCCCAGCGCAGGGCCCCGTCGGCCACCGCCCGGCAGCGCAGGTCCCCCTCAGCCCCGAGCGTGTAGACGCGGTCGCCATCGACCACCGGCATCGCGCGCGGCCCGGCGGCGTAGCTGACCGTGTAGGCGCAGGGGTCGCTCTTCTCCCACACCGGTTCGCCCGTCTCCGCATCGACGCAGACCAGGCGCTCGTCGCCGGGGATCTCGCCGCGCTCGAAGGGGTTGCCGGGCGCGGCCTCGGGGTCGGCGAAGGTGCGGTCGAAGAGGAACACCTTCCCACCGGCGACCGATGGCCCGGCGTAGCCCCGGTTGGCGGGCGCCCGCCAGAGCACCTCGGGTCCGCCCTCCGGCCAGGCTTCGATCACCCCCGCCTCGCGCCAGACCCCGTCGCCGGAAGGACCGCCCCACGACGCCCAATCGTCCGCGGAGGCAGGGGTCGAACAAAGGCAGGCACTGGCTGCGGCGAGGACGAGGGCGCGTTTCGACATGGCAATCATATAAACGCCGCGCAGAGGCGGCGTCGAGCGCGTAGTCGCTGCGGCGGCGGGGGCGTTTGAACACTGGCACCCGCTACTGGGAGCGCCGCTTCAAAACAGAGTTAACGGTTCGAGCTAAGAGTGTCACCTCGACTCACCAGCGGTAGCGGGTTGCTCAGCCGCGTCCTGTTCGATTCCGGTTTTTGTTGCAAGTTCCGCCCGGTGGTTGCGTGCTTCCTCCCGAAATGAGGGATGCATCTCGTCAATTGGCAGCGACTGAGCCCACTCCCAAGTCCCATCATCAGTAAGGTATCGGGTTGGGTGAAAATATCGCCGATCCAACCGGATCAGCGGTGCGTAGAAGGTTCCCAGCAAATCACCTCCGAAGGGCGTGTGATATCCGATCGCAGGTTGGAACATTATCGCCGTCGTCATTGACAATCCCATTGAGTACTTATCCCGCCCATCACGATCAGGCTTCATCCAATACCCACCATTCGTCGAGTTCACCCAATACGATCCGAAATATAGGGTGAGAAGGATGATGATCGAGACGATGCCAATCGTGATTTTCCTTCGTCTCGTCATTTTCGAAAGCGAACCCGGCGCTACTTCCCGGCCGCCTTGGTGATCCCCTCGGCGATCGCGGTAGCTTCCTCGCGGGTGAAGTCGCCCGAGATCAAAGCTTTCCCGCCCTCGATCCGCTCCCGGACCACCGGCGCGGTGAGCACTCGCCCGTTGACCAGCATCGCCAATCGCCGGCCACTCGCCGCCAACTCCTTGGTGATGTCCCCAAAAATCTCGCCCCCTTCGTGATCGAAGGACAGTTCGATCCTCCACCCGCCGGCATCGAGAAACGCTGTCGCACCCTCCACCTGCTTCTCGGTCATCACCGCCCCCTTCACCAACCGGATCGCCTCACCTTCCTCGCCCTCGACCGGCAGTTCGCGAACCTCGGCCTCGGCGGCGCCCACGTCCGCCTCGGGCACCATTTCGAAATAGGCCCGGGGGCGCTTCAAGACAGCGCCATCCGCGCCGTCCTCGCGATCGATGGCCGACGCGAAAGCCGCGCCCGCCGCGGCAGTTGCGACGACGATCAAAAAGCGGAGCCGGTTCATGACGCGCGCGGCGATCTGCCCCCCCTACTGCTCGCGGATCCGGAAGCCCCGCTCCGGTTCGCTGCCGGGATCGACGCCACCGAGGGTATAGCTGGTGCTCAAGCCCTCGCTCTCGATGCTGTCATCGATCTCCTCCCACTCCTCGTAGTCGGTGGTGTCCTCGAGCAGGTAGAGCTTCCCGGGCAGCGAGTTCCAAGTCATCGTCAGCTGACCCGCCCCGGCGTCGTACGCGACGTCGCTGAAGGCGAGCGACGGTGGCGCGCCGCTCAGCGCGGTCGCGCCCGGGACGGCGAACATGTTTGCGACCTGGGCGGCGTCGAGCTCGATGGCGTAGATCTGCAAGTCGTCGAGCAGGCCGGTGTAACCGTTGCCGGCAGCGGTCTGGGTGGCGAGGTGGAACGCCGTGGTCGCGGCGCTGCCCGGATAGCGGTCGAAGCCAGGCGGGGCCGTGTTCTCGGCGACCATCACGCCGTCGATGTAGAGCCGCGTGCGGGTGGCGGTGGAGTTGCCGAACCCGTCCTCGTCGAGGTGGGTGATGACGATGTGGTGCGTTTCGCCGTCGTTCACGGCACCCGGGTCGGACTGGACGTTGATCTGGCCGCCGCTGCGGAAGGTCACCGCGCCGCTGTCGTCGATCAGGCAACCGTAGATCGTGTCGGTGCCGGTGAAGCCCGGGTCGCGGTTGAACAGCGTGTCGGCGGGGCTCGCGTCCTGCTCGGGCCGCACCCAGAGCGAGATGGAGGTGGTGGGCACGTGCAGCGGCCGCATGAAGGCGAAGTTGCCGATGTCGGAACTGTCGGCGGCAGTCAGGCGCACGGAGGTGCCGGCGGCGAGCGCCGGCTGGGCCAGCTCCAGCGAGGCGTCGCGCACCACGTAGGCACCGTTCGCAGCGCTGCCGGAAATGTCGAAGACGGTCGTCCCCTCGGTCTCGTCGAGCGGGTAGTGCGCGAGCAGGAGCGGGGCATAGATCGCCTCCAACGGCAGCGAGATCGCCGGCGACACCGCATCGTCGCTCACCACCCCGAGGGTCGCCGTCTGCACCCCGAGCTCGGCGCCCGCGGTGAAGGTGACGTCGAAATTCGTTGTCCCCCCAGCCGGCACGGTGATCGGCAGCGCACCGGCGAGCGCGAACTCGGCGGCGTCGGCACCGGTGAAGTTGACCTCGCTGATGGTCACCGCCGCGCCGCCGGTGTTGGTGGCGAGGAAGCCCGCGGTCGCGCTCGAGCCCTCCTGGAGCACGACCTCGAACAGCGAAGTCTGCTCGACCGTCAACGTCGGCGGCACGGCGACCTCGATCAGCCAGTTGTCGAACAGCCCGAACTGGTAGTCGTTGCTGAACGAGAGCGAGCTGAATGGGTCCTCGTAGCCGATGACCGCATAGCCGGAGGTCGAGACGGAGGGGAAGCTGAAGAACTCGACCCCGTTGAACGCGACGGTCACGACCCCGTCGAGCGAGGTCACCTCCACCGCCACCCAGCTGTTGTTCGGCGCCGGGACGATCGGCGCGCCGGTCGGGAACGCCTCCTCGAAGAGGACGGTGTTGGCGGCGTCGGTGCGGCTGCCCAGCAAGGTGCCGTTCTCCCACATCCTCGCGTCCTCGGAAGTGTACCCGCTGTCGGTCGCCAGCCAGCCCCAGGTGCCGACGATCGCGCCATCGGTGCGGTTCACGCGGCCGTACGGCACGACGCCGTCACCGCCGATCGCCCACACCCCTTGATGGGTCGTTCCCGCCGATGCGCGGTCCGCGCTGGGATCGAGGCCGAGGAACATGTCGAAGGTCATCCGGAAATTCCCAGAGAACTCGGCGGGGTCGCCATCGACGTTCTCCAGCGCGGTGAGGTTGACGAGGTTGGCCAAGTTCTCGGTGAGGTTGACCTGCATCACCACACCGCGGGTCGCGGTGCTGCCGGGCAGCATGTTGGGCGCCTCCGGGATGGAGTGCGTGACCGCCCCGAGAGTGAAATTCGAATAGTCGACGAACTCCACGAGCGTATCGCTCGTCTCGGTGATGGCGACCTTGGCGCTCGCCTCGTCGTCGAACGCTTCATCGAATAGCACTTGGGCGGGCGCCGATGCGGCGAAGATCAACACAGAGCCAAACGTCGCGCAGGCGGCGAACGGGTGGTGGGTAGCAGAGGACATGGCTACACCTTAAGCGGGATCCGTGCCTGAATGGAACCCGAAATCGTCCCTCAACCCGCCCCCAGCGGCGCCGCGAATTCGCCCTGCAAGATCTCGATCAGCACCGGGAGCTGCGTGTGGAAGAGGCTCTCGATCGCCTCCGGCGCGAACTCCCAAGTGAGGATCGGGATCCCCTGTTCAGCCGACCATGTCCCCATCGACCCCGGTGTGGCGTAGCCGACCGACTCGACGAGCGGCAGCCCGCTCCGCTCCGCCGCCCAACGCCCGAACGGGCTGAGCCCTGGGTCCTCGATGCAGTCGAGATGGCCGTGCAGCGAGATGATATGCCTCGGCTTCAGTTCGGCGATGAGCCCGATCAGCGCCGCTGTCTCGGGCTCCGAGCACGGTGCCGGGCCGGGCGAGAGCTCCACCTCGCTGTCGTGCCGCAGACTCCATCGGTGCGTGATCGGATCGGGCTGCCAGTCCGCCGTCGGGAAATTCCGGTTCAGATCGACGCCGTTGGCGTTGCCGCGCGTCCCCCGTGCCAAACCGTCGGGGTTCGCCGCGGTGATCACCGCCGCCCGGCGCGGCGGCGCCGCCAGCGAGCGCAGCGCCCGCGATAGCACGACCGTCGTGTCCGGCTCTTCCCCGTGGATCCCCGCCAGCACCAACAGGTCGGCGCGCTCGGCGGCGGGGAAGTACTCGAGCCGGGAGCCCAAGGCCGAACGGCCGAAGGCGACGGGTTGGTCGGCGAAGGTGCCGCGGTGGGACATCGGGCGCATGGCGCAAAGCCATACCCTCCCCGCTGCAGAACGCATCCCCGAATTCCACGCGGCACGCGATCTGCTACGCATTTTGCGTTGACCCAGCTCTCTTGGAACCCGTAAATTCCCAAAGTCCGACTATGAAAACCCAATTTCTTGCCGCCTCACTCGTCTCGGCGCTCGCCGGGATCACCGGCACCGGCGCCGCCCTCATCATGGATGATTTCGAGTCGGACTCGTCCGGCAGCTACACGGTGGTGGACGACGGCACGCCCGACGGTACCGTGACCTTCGCCTACGACTATGTGAGCGCCGGGATCCCGCTCGCCCCCAATAGCGCCGGAGGCAGCATGGGTGGCCTCCGGTTCACCGTGAACGATTCGGCAGGGACAGCCGACGCCTACACCGCGTTCCACACCACCGCCGTGAGCGGTTCCTACCGGCTCAGCGTCGATGTCTGGATGGGCGTCGAGACCGGACCCGGTTCGACGGAGATGATGCACGTGGGGGTCGCCGGCGACGGCGCCACCTTCAACTCGATCTTCTCGCCGATCTCCGGCAGCGGCCACTTCCTCTCCGTCACCGGCGAGGGCGGCTCCTCCTCCGACTTCCGCCACTACAACCCCAGCGTCACCTCGGTCCCTTCCGGCGACGCCAGCTATCTCAATGACCTGATGACCACCAACGCGACCGGCGACACCTACCAGACCATCTTCGCCGGTGGCGACTTCCCCGGCTCACCGGGCAACCGCTGGACGACACTGACCATCGATGTGATCGACGGAGGCGACATCACCTACTCCTTCGATGGCACCCCCATCATCCGCACGCCGACCGAGGCCAGCGCCGGCCAGGTCAGCCTCGGCTACGTCGATCCGTTCAGTTCCCAGGGTCCCCACTTCGTGATCTACGACAACCTCTCGGTCGAAGCCATCCCCGAGCCCTCCGTCGCCGCGTTCGGGCTGGTGAGCCTCGGGGCCCTCGCGCTCCGCCGCCGCCGCCGGTAGCGCAGCCCCACGGAATCCACGATTCCCGAGGCCGCGCCCGAGGACGGGCGCGGCCTTTTCCATATCCGGCTCCATATCCGGCCCCACCATGCGCCTCCACCCCGCCACGCTGCCGATCGCGCTCGCGGCAGCCTTGGCGGCCGCGCTCGTGATGCGGCCCCCGGTGCCACCGGCGGCGGACCGCGACGATCAAAGCCAAGCCATGCGGGTCAGCGAGCGCTGGCTCGACGCCGAAGCCTTCCGCCGCGAGCAGGGCGGCGGCGCGATCTCCGCTCCGCTGGTCGCGGCACACGACTTCTCGACGCTCGGCGTGGCTTGGCAAGGGCGCGGCGGGCGCGGCGAGGTCCGCGCCTCAAGCGATGGCCAGCGCTGGGGTGGCTGGATCCCCCTGATCGACGACCACCACGGCTCGGCTCCGGGGCAGCCCGCCGCACTCGCGGATCTGGGCGACGGCGCGCGCTTCGTGCAACTTCGGTTCGACGCCCCACCCGCCGGGGCCGCCCTCACCTTCATCGCCCCTGGCGGGGCGCCGCCACCGCAGCCGGCGGCCCCGGCCTCCGCCGCCGGTCCCGGCGAAGTCCCCAAGCCGCCGGTGGTGACCCGCACCGCTTGGGGCTGTCCCGACGGCCAAGGGTCGCGCTGGGCACCGGTCGCCAGCGAGGTCGGCTTCCTGATCGTCCACCACAGCGCCGGCTCGAACAGCAGCAGCGATTGGGCCGCCACCGTGCGCGGCATCTGGTCGTTCCACACCATCACCCGCGGCTGGGGCGACGTCGGCTACAACTTCCTCATCGACCCGGACGGGGTGATCTACGAGGGGCGCGCCGGCGGCGACGACACCATCGGCGCCCACTTCTCCTGCACCAACAGCGGCACCATGGGCGTCTGCTTGATGGGCGACTTCACCTCCGTCGAGCCCACCCCGGCCGCGCTGGAGAGCCTCGCCCAACTGCTCGCTTGGAAGGCGTGCAAGGAGTCGATCGACCCGGCCGGCCAGGGCTTCCACAGCGCGTCCGGGCTGGGCCTCGACCGGATCAGCGGCCACCGCGACGGCAACCCAGGCACCCAAGGCTGCGCCTCCGGCACCGTCTGCCCCGGCGCCCAGCTCTACCCGCTCCTGCCCGGCGTGCGGGGCCGCGCCGCTTCGATCGTCGCCGCGGCGGGCGAGCCGCAGCTCGGCTCCGGCGGCTACTCGCTCGCCGATCCAGCCCCGGGCGGCGACGGCGACGGCGTCCTGGAACCCGGCGAACGCTTCGCCCTCGCCCCGGCCCTGCGCCATTTGGGGGGCGGCCCCGCGGCCGGCCTGCAGGCGGAGGTGACGACCGCCGACCCCTATCTCCAAATATTTGCTAGCGAAGCCGCCTACCCGGACCTCGCCGACGGCGCCACCGCCGACGCCACCTTCGGGCTCGGGTTCCCCGCGCAGACGCCGCACGGCCACCGGGCGGCGGCGACCGTCACCGTCACCGCGGCGAACGGCGGGCCGTGGACCTTCCCGCTCCAGCTACCCCCGGTCTTCGCGCCGCCCGCGGCCGAAGTCGCCGGCGTCTCCCTGGAGCCGGGCGAGGTGCGTGCCGGAGGCGGGGCCTGGGTCGGCACCGCGGCCTATCAAGTCGAGGCCGACCGCGCGTTCGGCGCCCGCTTCGAGCTCGCCCTCCTGCCGCCCGGCGGCGGCGAGCTCCCGCTCACCGGATTCGCGAGCGCGGTGGCGGCCGGCCCTCAGATCAAGACGCGGGCCCTCGCGCTGCCGCCGGACCTCGCGCCAGGGCGCTACGGGCTGCGGGTCGCCGTCCGCGACGATACGGACCCCGGCGGCGGGCCGCCGCTGGTGGCGCGCGACTTCGCCGATGTGCTGGCGGTGCTCTCCGAAGCGTTCCCCGACTGGGCGGCGCGCCTGATCCCCGACCCCGCGCAGCGCGGCGGCTCCGCAGACCCCGACCGCGATACCCTCCCCAACCTCCTCGAGTACGCCCTCATGCTCGACCCGTCCGCCCCCTCCCCCGACGCCGGCTTGCAGATCGGGCGGATCACGATCGGCAGCGACGAATATGCCACGGTGCAGTTCGCCGCCCGCGCGTTTGCCCCCGAGCTCCGTTTCGAAGTCGAAGTCACCGCCGACGGTGTCGACTGGGCCTGGGGGGCGCTCCCCGTGGCGGAGCCCACACCGCTCGGAGGCGGCCGCGAGCTACACCATTTCCGAGCCGCACAGCCCCTCGACGCCGAACCCCGACAGCAGCTGCGCTTGCGGGTCGGCCTTCAGTAGCCTGGGCGCCCGACGCCCCGAAGTTTCCGCACCCTCTCCAGCGCCGCACGCTAAGCGCGCTCGTCGATCGGCTGGATCGGCGGCTGGCTCTCGGGCCCTTGGTAATCGGTCAGCGGACGGTAGAGGCGGTTGTCGTCGAGTTGCTCCAGCACCTGCGCCGTCCAGCCCGCAGCGCGGCTGATCGCGAAGATCGGCGTGAACAGATCCGTCGGGATGCCGAGGCTGTAATAGACCGTCGCCGAGTAGAAGTCGACGTTCGCATTGAGCCCCTTGCGCTCCTTCATGATCTCCGCGATGCGCTCGGACATCTTGATCCACTTCGGGTCGCCGAGCTCTTCGGTGAGCTTGATCGCCATCTTGCGCAAGTGCGGCGCGCGCGGGTCGAGCACCTTGTAGACCCGGTGGCCGATCCCCATGATCTTCTTCTTCCGCGCCAGCTTGTCCTCCACGTAGGCGTCGACTTTGTCCTCGCTACCGATCTCCTCGAGCATGTGGATCACGCCCTCGTTGGCGCCGCCGTGCAGCGGGCCCTTGAGCGTGCCGATCGCCGAGGTGATCGCGGAATACATGTCGCTGAGCGTCGCCACCGTGACCCGGGCGCTGAACGTGGAGGCGTTCATGCCGTGGTCGGCGTGCAGGATGTAGGCCACGTCGAGCGTCTTCGCGGCATCCGCGCTGGGGGCTTCGCCGTTGACCAGGTAGAGGAAATGCGCGGCCTCGCTGAGGTCGTCGCGGGGCTCGACGATCTCCAAGCCCTGGCGGGCGCGATGGAAACCGGCGACGATGAGCGGCATCTTGGCGACGATGGCCAGCGAGCGCTCCTCGTTGAGGTCGCGGTTCTGGTGGTCGCGGCGGGTGTCGTAGAG
>JAUIGD010000426.1 GCA_030430255.1 Verrucomicrobiia bacterium | reverse complement strand
CGACGTCGAGGCCATCGCGGACTTCGTGGCACCTGACCGTCCGTTGGCCGCGGACGCTGGACCCAGCCTCGATGAGGCCGGGCTCACCGGGCGCGAGCGGGAGATCCTGGCACTCATCGCCGGCGGCGACTCCAACGCGGAGATCGCACATGAGCTGGGCCTTTCGGTGCATACCGTGGAGCGGCACGCGGCCAACATCTACCGCAAGATCGATGCCCGCGGTCGTGCCGACGCCACTGCCTGGGCCGTCCGACACGGCCTCGACTGAGGCTCGCCTGGCGGGTCTCCAGCAGCCCACCTACATGGTCTCGGGGATGCGCCGATCCTTCACCGGGCACAGGCTCGTGGCATCGGTTCGTATCGAGAGGATCATCCATGACCCCTGATGGCACAAGGTCGAGGCACAGCCCGCTGCGGCGCCTCGCGGTCCTCGGCGGGCCCACGACCCGGCCGATCTCCGGCAAGCGCTGGTTCCCGCTCTACGGCGTGCTCCACCACGTCGGGCGCCGGACGGGACGTGCGTACGCCACGCCGGTGGTGGTGCGCGCCACGCCCACGGCGGTATACGTGCCGCTGCCCTTCGGTGAGTCCACGGACTGGTTGCGCAACTCCCGCGCCGCGGGCGGCGTGCGCGTGACGTGGAAGGGCCGCGATCACTGGCTGGCCGAGCCGCAGGTCATCGACCGCCGCGCGGCCGAAGACGGGTTCGACGCCGTCATGCGCACCCTCATGCGCATCGCCGGCATCGAGCGCGTGGTGCGCTTCGAGCCGATCTCCGAATACCCAGCCACCGCCTCATGGAGTGCCTCCAGTGAGGGCACCCTGAAGTCCTCAGCGCCGTCCGCTCCCGGATCCCGGGTCGCCACCAGGGCGGTCATGCCGCTCAGATAGACGTTCTTCACGCCCCTCCACACCAGTCGCGCCGCCACGTCCTCCCCCGAGATCTCCGCGAGCCGAAACATCGCTCCGGAAGGGGCGACCACCGAGAAACGCACCTCGAAATCCACCGCGCTCAAAGCGCCGCCACCCCGCCTGTCCCACAGGAAGTCGGACGCCACGACGCAGCGCTCAGCCATCACATCGAGCTCGGCCGAACGGTGCCGCCCCGCAGTCGATCCGATGGCCGCCGGGCCGACGAACGCACAGCTGCGGAGCCGGAGGACGGAGCGCCCCCCATCGCGAGCGGCGAGGTCTACATCGACCCCTGCGGCGGCCAGCGTCTGGAAGAAACAGTGGCTGAAGGTCGCGGCGTCTGCCCCCACCACGCCAACGCCCGGCCCGCCGGCGCCGGCCGCCGTCTGGAACCAGCAGAAGCGGAAATTCACGTCCGTCGCACCATCCCCCCCGCAGAGGACGACCACGGGAGACGAGGGCGTCCCCCCGCTGCGCGCGAAGCGGATCCCGAACACTTCGCACTCCCCGGTGAGGTGGATGGCCGCCTCGTTGGGATTGCCCGCGACCACATCCACGGGGCTGGCCTTCTCCGCGGCGAGCAAGCGCAGGTCCGCACCGCGCAAGACCGTGTCGCAGCGATGTTCGCCGCTGAGCAGGAGGGTCGATCCCGGCGCCGCCTTCGCGAAAGCCTCCTCCAAAGTGGGGTAACGCACGCCGCTCGCCTCGATCTCCACCCAATCTCCAGGGTCGCTGGGAACCTGCGCCTCGTTGCGGTCGGCGGCCGCCGCCGAAAATTCCGCCACCGGCTGCACCTTCATCGTGTGCTCGTCCTGTGGCCCCATGGCGAAGCGAACCTCGCCCGGCCGGCCGGGGTAGCGGTTCCCCTCCCCCTCCCAGCGCAGTCGCGAACGGGCGATCGCCGGCTCGCGCATCCGCAGCCAGATCAGGGCGTGGCGCGGGCGCAACACGCTGTGCGAGACCCGCAGGAACATGGAGGGCGTCGCGTCGCCCAGGGTCCGGTTGAGCAGGCACTCGCCGGAGAAGTCCAGCCCCTCCGCCTCGACCTCCAAGCCCGGCTCGGCAACGGCGATCCGGCTCAGGGCGATTCCGTAGAAACACTCGATCCCGGTGTCGGAGATCGCGATGCGGGTCGGCTCGCCTGCCGCCAAGCGCTCGTCGAGCACGGTGATCGCGTTGGCGTTCTCGAGGTCGAACCGGCAGCGCCGCAACTCCAGCGAGGCACCGCCGTCGAGGTCGATGGCGTGCGCCTTGATGTCGTCGAAGCGGCTCGCCTCGCGGCGGCCGGAGAACGTGCAGTCGTGGGCGCGCGCCGAAGCGGTCCCCGAGACCACGAGGACGCCGGGGCTGCCCGCTTTGGGTTTGAGGGCAAAGTCGAGCCTCTCCGTCCGCAGGACGCCATCGACCACGATGCCCCTCGCCCCCTCCTTGCGGACAGTCACCTCGACCCGCCCGTCCGGTGCCGCCGGTTTGAGCTCCAAGGTTTTGTTTGCGGGAATCCTCACCCCGTCGACGAAAACCGTCCCACCGGCGGGCAAGAGCACCGCACCGCCATCGGGGGCGGCCTCGACGGCGTCTGCGAGACTCCCGTAGGCCCCCAGCTTCCCCTCGATGAAGAACGCCTGCTCGTGGCGGCCCGCGAGCACCCCGTTGACGCGCTCGATGACGGCGGGGACCTGCAGCAGGAAGTGGCTCGCGAGCATGATGATCGCGGCCGACGTGACGGCGGCCGCAATCCGGCGGTTGCGCCGTGCCCTGCGCCTCGGACGCGGCGCATGCCGTTCGTCAATCGCGCGCACCACCGCCCCGGCGTCCGGCGGGCGGTCGCGCGGATCCTTGGCCAACAGGCTCTCCAGCAAGCGCCGGAACCAGGGCGGCAGCGCCGGGCAAGCCCCAGCCGCCAAGCTGCCGCCGCCCGCGGCCACCTCCCTCAACACCGCTGCGGTGGTCGCGCCGGAGAAGGCCTGCTCCCCAGAAGCGCAGCGGTAGAGAACAGACCCCAGCGAGAACAGGTCGCTGCGGCCATCGAGTTCGCCCCCCGCTGCCTGTTCCGGCGACATGAACTGCGGCGTGCCGGCGATCGCCCCGGCGTAGGTGAGCGCCGGGTCCTCCGCCGACCGCGCGATGCCGAAGTCGCAGACCCAGACCTCGTCGGCATCGGACTTGCCGAAGAGGATGTTCGCCGGCTTGATGTCGCGGTGGACGATGCCATTGGCGTGCGCGGCCTCGAGCGCCCCCGCCACCCCGCGGGCGATGGCCAAGAGCCGCTCGAGATCGAATCGCTCGCCCCGGTCGAGCGCGTCCTGCAGCGTACCGCCGTCGGCGTAGCGCATGGCGAAGTACGGCACCGCGCCCTCGTCGTGGACGCCGTAGATCGGCAGGATGTTCGCGTGCTCGAGCGCCGCCGCCGCACGCGCCTCGCGCAAGAAACGCTCGCGGGCGGTGGCGTTGGTGGCGAGCTTCGGGGAGAGCACTTTGATCGCGACGAGGCGGTCGAGCTCCGGGTCGCGCGCTTTGAGGACGATCCCCATCCCGCCGATCGCGATGGGTTCGATCACCTCGTAGCCGCCGAGCGTCCCGAGCAGGCCCGCTTCCGCGGAGGGCTCCAACACCTCGCGCCACTCGTCGCCAACCGGCGCAGGAGAAACCTGGCCGTGCCCGGTTTTGACCAGCTCGACCAGCTGCGCGACCTCTGGTCGGGTGCCGGTATCGGGTAGCGCGCCAAGCAGATTTGACGGGATCCCGCCCCCCTCTCCTCCGGCCGGAGGCGGCGTCTCGACGGCGTCGAAGAAGCGCTCCACCTCCGCCACTTCGTCCTCGGGCAACGTGCCCGCGAGCCAGGCGTCGATGGTGGCGCTGTCGGGTTCGTACATCGTTCTGCGGAGCGAGTCGCTACGCCAGTTCACCGCTGGATTCAATGCGGCCTACGACGGCGGGACGAAGCCGGTGAAGGCGTGTGCTGCGGTGATCCCCTGCGGCTCGTCCGGAGCGATTGGCACGGGCGAGGCCTCGAGCCGGACGAAGTCGGCGGTGATGCCGGTGGTGCCGTCGCAGGAGTAGGCATTGACCGCCTCGGTCCTCACCCGCCCCAAACTGAGGTCTACCGAATGAATCGCGAGGCCGCGTCGCTCGAGCCCCCTCGCGTAGAAGTTGTTGTTGGCCCCGGTTGGCGCGTCGTTCCGCTGCATCACCGGCGGTTGCGCGAGGTCCGATCCATCGATGAACAGCGCCGGCTCCTCCAGCAGGATGTGCGAGCGCCGAGCCCGACGCTCCCGCATCGTTGCCGTGCAGCGTCACCCCGAGGAGATCGCAGTCGGATGATTCACTGAAGATCGCGCCACCGCTCCGCCCGGCGCGATTTGCGAACAGGGTGCTGTTGTCGATCCGCAGGTGCGCGCCCTTCGCCGAGATCGCGCCGCCATCGGAGGTGGTCTCATTTTGCCAGAGGTTGCAGCCGTCCAGCCAGACCTCAGCACCGGGTCTGATCTCGAGCGCGCCGCCGGCGCGGGCGGTGGTGGCATTGTCGTGCAGATCGACACCGCAGAGCTTCACCCGGCCGCTGGTCGCGATGGCGCCGCCGTCGCCGGAGCGGGCGTTCTGAACCCCGCCGCCGATCATCAGCAGGTAGCCGCCCGGACCGATGTCGAACGCCTGCCCGGCCTCGCGGGCATCGATGGCTTGCTCGAAGAAGGAGCCGTCCCGATTGCCAAACCCCTCGCTGCAATCGAGGGTGACCATCTTGTCCAAGGTCACGGTCGCCGGCAGCAGGAGCGGCTCGTTGTTGTTCTTGAAGCGGACTTTGCCGCCGCTGCGGACCGAGCTGATCGCAGCCGCCAAATCATGGTCACCGATCTCGACGACCACCATGGGCGCGCGAAACAGGACGGCGTTCCCGCCGGTGTAGTTCAGCGTGGCCCCACAGTGGAAGGCCAGCCCTTCGGCTGCCTCGGGGCTTTGGATGCCGATGGTCGGATCGCTGACCGCCCCGTTGCTACGGTCGCTGTATTGGAAGAGGATGTCGCCGTTGTCGAACAGCAGCGCTTGGAAGTCGACCAGCCCACCCTGGGTCAGGCTGAACAGGCCATGCCACTGGAACACCGAGACACCGCAGCGGCGATGCGGATGCGGGCTGCGGTCAAAATACTGGTAGAACAAGCCGTCGCTAAGCCACCAGTCGCTCGCGTGGAAAGGGGCGATCCGGCCGCCGTCGCTGCCGTTGGCCGAGGCCGACGGCGGGCACTGCGGCGCGTTGTCGTCGCCCTTGTC
>JAUIGD010000027.1 GCA_030430255.1 Verrucomicrobiia bacterium | reverse complement strand
CAAAGTTGTTCACAATCGGCGGCGGCGGAGGGCTCGCGGGCGGCCCTTCCGCCGATTGATGAACCACTTTGGAACCGGTAACAGCGCCGGAAGGATCCCGCCATGAAACCGGCGGCCGAGCCACCGGGACGCCCCGGATGCCTTGACGGGCGCCAAGCGAGCGGGCACCGGGACGCTGCCACCCGTCGATGCCTATCCTTGACCAAGCGCCATTTGGGCTAGGTGGGGCGAGATGCCTTGCGGAGGCCGCCTCAATAGTCCCGCTGCAACAGGTAGGCCGCCAGCTGCTCCAAGCGGGCGGCGCGCCCGCCGAAGGGCTTCAAGCTCGCCACCGCGGCGCGCGTGAGCCGCTCCGCCTCGCGCCGCGACTTGTCGAGACCGTGGACCGCCGGGTAGGTCGCCTTGTCGGAGGCCTCGTCCTTGCCCGCGCTCTTGCCGAGCTTCTCGCTGGTCTGCGTGACATCGAGGATGTCGTCGATGATCTGGAACGCCAGGCCCGTCGCCTGCCCGAACTCGCCCAGCGCCTGCAGCTGGCGCGGGGTCGCCCCGGCCGCCATGCCCCCGAGCCGCAGCGACGCCGTCAGCAGCGCCGCGGTCTTGCCCTCGTGGATGAAGCGCAGCTCCCGCGGCCCCAACCCGGAGCCCTCGCCCTCGATGTCCATCACCTGCCCGCCGACCAGGTGTCGGCTGCCCGCCGCGACCGCCAGCTCGCGCACCATCTCGGCGGGCCGGTGGCGCCGCACGGGCGCGCTGCCCGCGACCAGCTCGAATGCGAGCGTCAACAAGGCGTCGCCCGCCAACACCGCCACCGCCTCGCCGTAGACCTTGTGGCAGGTCGGCTTGCCGCGGCGCAGGTCGTCGTCGTCCATGCACGGCAGGTCGTCGTGGATCAGCGAGTAGGTGTGCACGCACTCGACGGCGCAGGCGGCCGGCAAGGCCCGCTCGCCGTCATCGCCACAGGCCTCGGCCGCGGCGAGACAGAGGATGGGGCGCAGCCGCTTGCCGCCGGCGAAGACGCTGTAGCGCATCGCCTCGTGCAGGGTGGCCGGGCGGGTGCGCCCGGACGGCAGGCACCGGCGCAGCGCGCGATCGACGCGGCTCCCCTGCGCGGCGGCGTAAGTCTTCAGGCCGGTCATCTCCCCACCAGTAGCTCAGCGATCTGCACCGCGTTGAGCGCCGCGCCTTTGCGCACTTGGTCGCCGACCACCCAGAAGGTCAACGCCTTGTCCAAAACGATGTCCTTGCGGATGCGCCCGACGAGGCAGTCATCCTGCTCGGTCGTGTCCAGGGGCGTCGGGAACAGGCCGGCGGCCGGGTCGTCGCAGACGCGCACGCCGGGCGCCGCATCGATCAGCTCGCGCGCGCGGGCGACGTCCGGCTCGGAGTCGAACACCGCCGTCACGGCGATCGAATGCGAGCGGTAGACGGGCACGCGGACGCAGGTGACCGACGCCTTGAAACCCGGCGCGCCGAGGATCTTCGCGCCCTCGTTCTGCATCTTCATCTCCTCCTTCGTGTAGCCGCCGTCGAGGAAGGAATCGACCTGCGGGATCACGTTGAACGCGATCTGGCACGGGTAGACCTGACGCTCGACGGGGCGGCCCTCGGCGATGGCCTTCACCTGCGCTTCCAGCTCGGCGATGCCCCCGGCGCCGCTGCCGGACACCGCTTGGTAGCTGGCGGCGATCACCGACCGCGCGCCCCATTCGCGATGCAGCGGGTTCAAGCCCATCAGCGTGACGATCGTCGTGCAGTTGGGGTTGGCGATGATCCCGTGGTGGGCGGCCGCATCGCCGGGGTTGATCTCCGGCACCACCAGCGGCACCTCCGGGTCCATGCGGAAGGCCGAAGAGTTGTCGATCACCACCGCGCCCGCCTCGGCGGCGGCCGGCGCGAATTCCTTCGAGACGCCGCCACCGGCGCTGAACAGGGCGATGTCGACCCCGGCGAACGAAGCGGTGGTCAGCTCCTCGACGGTGATGTCCTCGCCGCGGAATCGCACGGTTTTCCCCGCCGAACGCGCCGAGGCGAGCGGCTTCAATCTGCCCACCGGAAAGCCCCGCCCCTCGAGGCAGGCGAGCATCTCCTGTCCCACGGCGCCGGTGACTCCGGCGACCGCGACGGTCGGTTCGTTCGGCATGGCCATGGCTGTGACGCCCGCAGGGTGGCTGCGGTGGCTCCGAGCGGCTTGCGGGGCGGTGATTCTAGCGCGTGGTTGCGCCGATGCAACCAACGCCAGCCCATCCGCCCGCGGCGCCCGCCCGCCGCATCGAGGTCTCCGTTCCGGAGCAGCTCCTGCAGGTCTTCGACGGCATCGAAGAGGTCGCCCGCTTCCCCGTCTCGACCTCCAAGTTCGGGCTCGGCAGCGAGCTGGACAGCGGCCGGACGCCGCTCGGCGAGTTCGAGGTCGGCGAGAAGATCGGCGCCGGCGCCGAACCGTGCACCATCTTCCGCAGCCGCGAGCCCTGCGGCCTGTGGAGCCCGGCGGCGCCGACCGAGGAGGACCTCGTCCTCACCCGCATCCTCTGGCTACACGGCCGTGAGGAGCACAACGCCAACACCCGCGAACGCTACATCTACATCCACGGAACCAACCAGGAGGGGCGCATCGGCACCGAGGCCAGCCACGGTTGCGTGCGCATGAACAACGCCGATGTCATCGCGCTCTACGACATGGTCGAGGTGGGGACGCCGGTGACCATCCGCGCCCAGGCTTGAGGGAGGGTCACGGCGGGAGGGTCCGCCGCGCGCCGGAGCGCGCCGCGCACTGCATCAGGCCGCGCATGTAGCCGGCGGCGTAGAGGCGCCCGAGCATGTGGTAGCCGGGCGTCGCGTTCGACTCGCCGGCCAGCGTCGGCGCGTGGTCGGGCCGGATCGGGCAGTCGATCCCGGCCGCGTAATACGCCTCCATGCAGGCGGGCATGTCGGTCTTGCCGTTGTCGTGGAAGGACTCGCGGAAGCTCGGCACCGCGCCCACGACATCGCGGAAATGGGCGAAGCGCACCCGGCCGGCGAAGCGCCGGATCAGGTCCGGGATGTCGTGCCCGGCGGCGCTCGACGCGAAGCTGCCCTGACAGA
Source organism: Verrucomicrobiia bacterium (assembly GCA_030430255.1). GTDB lineage: Bacteria > Verrucomicrobiota > Verrucomicrobiia > Verrucomicrobiales > DEV007 > JAUIGD01. The sequence continues at coordinate 26,744 of JAUIGD010000027.1, read as the reverse complement.
GACACATGCCGTTGGCGGGCGAGTCGTTGATGCGGAACAGGCGCTCGAAGTGTTCGGGTTCGTGCATGATCCGCGCCTGCCCGCGCAGCGCCGCGACCGGCGGGTCGTCCGGGTGCATCGCCAGCTGGACGCCGCTTTGCTCGGCGACCGGGACGACGCGCTCGAGGAAGCGCTCCAGGTTCTCCCAGAGCCGCTCGGCGGATGTCGGCCCGGCGCCCTCCACCGCGTGGCCGGTGGGGTTCGGCACGGAGGCCTCGCCGCCGAGATCCAGAGCGGTGACCAGCGCGCCGCCGCGCTCGGGGACATCGACCGCCGTGCGCTGCCAGTCGTCGTCCGGCATCCAGCTGTAGCAGAGCACGGGGACCCCCGCCTCGCCGAGGTTGCGCACCAGCGCGACGAAGCCCTCCGTCTGCGCCTCCCATCCCGGCCAGCCGTGGACGAAGCGCAAGGTCGGCACCAGCCGCTCGACGACCCCCAGCCGCATGCCGAACGACTCGACCCGCTCCCGCGTCCCGCGCAGCGCCGCCGGGTCCAGCCCCGGATAGGTGCAGACGATCTCCTCCGCACCCACCTGCGCGGCGAGCTGGAGGTTCTGATCCGAAAACGGGGTGACGAGCAGGGCGAGGCGCATGGGGTGAGGTGTCAAAGCCAGACGGTGGGAATATGGGTCGAATCACCAGCTTGAGATCTCAGCTTGCCCTTGCATGACCCATCAGCCAATGATTCATCCAAGTTCACTTTGAAGCCTATCGAAAATTCAATTGTTCATGCGAACATTTGAGTTGAATCTAAGAGATGACGAACCTACGCACATCGGCACTTTTCGCAGGGATTGGCGGCGTCGAGCTGGGTCTTGCTAGCTCGGGACACAAGGCCGAGTTTTTCTGTGAGTTCGAACCCGGAGCCCAGGCTGTCCTCCGGGAACGCTTCCCAGGAGTCCCACTTCATGGCGATGTCCGCACGTTGCAAGCATTGCCAAAAGGTACCGAACTCGTTACAGCTGGGTTTCCATGTCAAGATTTGTCTCAAGCAGGCGAGACGCGCGGCATATCGGGTGAGAGGTCGGGTTTGGTGGGGGAAGTGTTTCGCCTGCTCCGGCAGAGCGATGTTCCCCACCTCCTTTTGGAGAATGTCCCGTTCATGCTCCAACTCGATCAGGGGAAGGCGATGCGGATCATCGCGACCGCACTGGAGTCGATGGGATATCGATGGGCGTATCGGGTACTCGATAGCCGGGCGTTCGGACTTCCACAGCGCAGACAGCGAGTGTTCTTGTTCGCGTCCAAAGTATGTGACCCGTCCCAGCTTCTCTTCCAAGAAGACGAAGGAGCCCCGGAAGATGGGGATCACAAGAGCGAAGGCGGAAAGGCGTGTGGGTTCTATTGGACCGAAGGCGTCCGCGGGTTGGGGTGGGCCATCGATGCGGTGCCGACTCTAAAGGGAGGATCAACCATCGGCATCCCATCACCTCCCGCCATCTGGTTCCCCGACGGGCGCATCGCCAAGCCTGATTTGCGCGATGCGGAGCGGCTCCAGGGATTTAGAGCCGGATGGACAAGGCCGGCGGAGTCCGTCGCCCGGGCGACACACCGCTGGAAGCTCGTCGGCAACGCCGTCTCTGTTCCGGCTGCTAGATGGGTCGGGAAGTGCATCACCCGCAAACCCCGATCGCTGCGCGGATTGCCGCTCCCGTTCGATCAGTACCGGTCTTGGCCGAGTTCCGCTTTTGGCTCGGCGGAGGAAGGACGGTTCGAAGTGCTGGCTTCCAAGTGGCCGAAGCGAGTGCAGGGTCCATCGCTCGAAGAGTTCCTGAACTATCCACCTGAACCTTTATCGCTCCGCGCCGTCACAGGGTTCATCGAACGCCTATCGAGAGGAAACTTACGCTATCCGGAAGAGTTCTTGCGGGCGCTTAAGAACCATCAGGAGTCGTTTGCTAAGGAGGTGGTTCCAGCGTAAAACGGCACCCTATGTTCGGAGCATCCATCTACGCGAGGGCAATCTCGGAGGGGAATCGCCCCGACAAGGTCGGCAATAATTGGCAATATCACCCGCGAAGCGATGCCCATAGCAAGGCAGCCTGCTGGGGCGTCACGTTCGATCTCCTACTCGATTGCCCGTTGCTGCGAAACCACGTCAGCGCCGGCAAAGTAGGATTCGGGATCAACCACAGAATGCACGACTTTCGAGTCAACCGGAAGAAGGATCTCGACCTCGTGATATGCACTCCTGCTGCAGGGAGCGATGAGGGTATATTGTTTAGAGAACTTGCCGACTCGTACACTCTATCGCTCACGGAGGAAGAGCGAGCGGCGTTGGACGGATTGCCGGATTTTCGATCCCGGAGCGTGGGCAGCACCCTCGTTGCGCTGGAGGCGAAAGCATGCATGACCGAACATTCCAAAGCGAGGCCGAGGTTGTACGATGAACTGTCTTCCTCCTTCCAGACCATCCTTGGTGACACGCGTAGCGCGATTGCTGCGGGCTTCGTGTCCATCAATGTGGCCGATCGTTTCGTAAGCCCCCTTCGCAACGCCTACAAGTCTCGCCTCGCAAAGAAGGAGATCACATTCCACGATCAGCCGAGGGCCGCATTGGGCATGTTAGACAAGGTCTCTGAGCTACCAAGGAGAGCCAACGAAGACGACTACGGGTTCGATGCGCTCGGCGTGACATTGGTCTCTTGCCGCAACGATGGCTCCCCTGTCGAACTTGTCGACCGGCTGAGCGACGGGTCTGTTGTGCCCGAAATCCTTCGCTACGAAGCTCTCGTGAAGCGGACATCAGCGATCTACACTTCGCGGTTCAGAGCGCTGTAGTTTGTCAAATCCGAGGCTAGCAGCGCTCCGTAGCAACTGCGCCCCCACGCTCCCTGCTCACGTTCAGAAAGGGCGAAGATCACTCGACCTTTTAGTATTCCCGCCACCCCTGCGCACGCCGTCGCCCCCCCTTCCACCCGGTCAATCCTTCAACCACTGCAGCGCATACCAGGCATGGTAGGTGTGTGGGGCTTCGTTGAGAATCTGCTTCAGGGCAGCCTCCCTCTCGGCATCGCGGCCCTCCCGCGCATGTCCGCGGGCGGTCTGGAACAGCTTCGCACCGCGTTGGCGCTCCTCCGCGCGCCTCTCCCAGTAGTCCGCCACCAGTTCGGCGGCAGCCTCGGTGGCACCGTATTTCTGCTGGAAGTCCCACCATCCCGAGATCCACTCTTCCGGCGATTTCGAACCCATCGATTCCCGCATCGCCACCACCCCCTCGGCAGCCTTCTTCTCCACCGCGGCGATCGCATTCTTCGCAGCGCCCCCGGCGCTCAGATCCGCAGAATCGGCTTCGACCACAGCGAGGGCCGCCTGGTACACCCAACCCCACTGCCCCTCCCGGAACCAGTCGCGGGCCTGCCGCATCGCCTCGGCCGGGTCGCGGCCTGTCATGGCGTCGAGCCACTGGAGGGCCTCTTCGACAGGGCTTAGGGCGAACTGATGGCCGAGCTTCTCGGGGGCGAAGAAGCGCAGCTTCGGATAGCCCATCGCGAGGAACACCCCGTGGGCGTGTTCGCCCTGGGAGAAGTTCACCACCGGATCCGCCTGGCCATGGATCACGGCGAGGGCGATCTCCTTCTGCTTCGCCATCTGTTCGGGCTTCGATTCCCAAAGGTTCGGCTCGTTTTGCATCCAACAATCCCCTGCGATCGGGAAGGCGCCATCGTACAGCTCCGGATGCAGCATGATCGCGCTATAGGTGACGAAGGCCCCCTGCGAATGCCCGCCGATATAGGTTTGGGTGACGTTGAAGTGGCCCTGGAAGGACTCGACGATCTCGGCCACCAGCGGTGCGCTCTCGAAGGTGTAATTGTTGGCGCCGAAGGGCTCGCCCGAGCCGCTCTCACCGTTCGGGCATATGAGGATGTCGTCGCGGCACCAACGTTGGGAATCGATGGTCTCCAGATACTGGTGCCCATTCATGTTCGAACCGTGTAGGAAAACGATCAAGCGAGCCCCGTCGCGCTCGTCGTAGCTGCGTGGCACGAGGGCGAAGAATTTCATGCCCTTCTCGCTCGTGGCGAGAGCCACCTTCCCCGGCCGGAGTTCGGCGATCGCATCGACCTCATCGACCCGAGGCTCGCGGGCGCCGAGCTGGGAAGCGGAGATCGAAGCAAGAAAGACGGGGAGCAGCAATCTGGCTCCCCGGGGGCGTGCCGAGGCGAGGATCCGGTTCTTGGCCATGTGGAGAGGGTGGCTCTCTATTGGGGGCCAAAGCAATCCGGAAGATGTAAGAAGTCCGTCAGGCCTCAGACCCGCCGATGCCGAATGGCGCTGGGTCGAGGATCGGCATCGACGGGGGCAGCGTCTCGGTGCCCGCTCGCCGGGTGCCTCGTCAAGGCATCCGGGGGCGTCCCGGTGGCTCGGCCGCGGGTTTCATGGCGGGGTCCTTCTTACGCTGCGCTTCTCAAGAGGACACGCCGGCTTCCCCGCAGGGGGTCGAAACCCGCCACACGCCCGGCACGCCACTCCCGCACTGTCACCCTGAGCAACGCGAAGGCCTCCCACCACGGCCCGCGTCTCCGAAGCCATTCGTGTGGATTGATCCCAGCCCGGATCGATCACCACATCCGCAGGCGAGGCGCCGCCGATCGTTGATGCTGAGTAGGCGGCGGCAGGGGTCGGCGAAGCGGCTGGGTAGACACCCTGCCCGAGCCGGTCACCACGGCGACACCCTCAGCATCAATGAGCGCAAGCTTCAGCCCGGAGCTTGGTGATCGATTCGGGCCAGGCCTCCCAGGTTGGGAACTCGACTCCAAGGGGGCGGTTCCGCGCACGATTGAAACGGCGGCACCCACGAGGATCTCCCGCAGCGAGCATCGGTTCCGTTCTCGACTCAATCCGCCGAGAACCCGGCTTGGCCAAGCGCCATTCCGCCTAGGAGTCTGGCGGACTTAGGAACCTCGAGCCCGAACGTTTTCGAATTTCGATCCGAATGGTCACGATGGCGCCCCACCCAATTGCGCCCCGGCAGAGCGATGACGAAAGCGCCGCAGAGGAGGTGAGGCGCATGGGGTGAGGTGTCGGATGATAGAGGCCCGACCATCACGGCGTCAATGTGGATATCGATCGGCTTCGATGCCCGCAACCCTTGCGCCTGAGCGGCTGTTGCTGCTCCTCTTGAGTTGCCCATTGCCCTGTGCTAGGGACGTTGCCATGAGGGGCAAGGTGCTGATCACCATTACTCTGACACTGCTCGCTGGCGTGTTGCGGGGCGATCCGCTCAGAGATTTGCGTTCGAGTTTCGATGCTAGGGAGGGAGCTTTAGATACCCCGATCGGGGAACTCGAACGAAGTTATGAGACACAACTTGTTCAATTGCGGGAGCGTTCTGCCGACGATGGGGATCTCGACTCTGTGCTGGAAGTGAATCGGGAGATTGAGGGGTTCCGCGCCAGCGCGGGAGACGCGGACGTGACGCATCCGGAGCTAAGGCGATTGCGGTCAATCTATCGACACGCCCTCGCTCAGCGGATAGGTGAGCGAGCAAGAGCAAGGGAGAGCCTCTACGGTGAATATGCCAAAGAACTCGAGGAGCTCGTTTCAAGCCTCACCAAGGAGAGGCAATTCGAATCCGCCAAAGCGGCGCAAGCAGAACTACAGATGATTCTAATTCGGCGGCAAGCCTGCTGGGGCGACATGAATCCGTTGGCGTGGAGTCAAGATGCAATGGTCGGGACGACTTGGGTGAACGAGAAGGGGCAAGAATTCACGTTCCTCGAAGGTGGCGTATTGAGGAACCTCAACGTCAAAGGGGACTTGAGCGAGAGAGATCGATGGGTACTCGTCAATGATCAGATGATCGAAGTTCGATGGCGGGCGGATCCTCACGACGCCCACCAGTTCATCAGGATCGGGAATGGGCGAGAGGCGCGGTTCATGAACCGGCACACATTTTGTCAACAAATCAGCCGGTAGAATTTCGGACAAGCCGGAAGGCACCGTGCGACGGCCATGCCATGCCATGTGACGCGGCGTCATCGCAGAGCTGCCACCGGCCGGGTGATGTCGGCGAGGGCCTGGAAGACGCCGGAGTCGGACTCGGAGAGTTCGGGCAATGCAGGTGTGGGCACGAGGAACCCGAAGTCGGCGCCCCCTCCACGGAACGAGGCTTTGCGGACGAAATGCTCGGTCCGGGTCTCGGCGTCCCAGAGGATCAGGACGGTCTGGTCGGCGTTGATGACGGGTTCGCCGAGGCGCGAGACCGCGCAACAGGCGGGCGAGCGCACCGGGGCGGTGAGCGCGGCGGCGGCGGTGCGCGTGGTGGGCCTCAACGGTTGGCGGCACCGCCGAACGGGGTGACGGGCGCGAGTTTGCTCCAGCTTTGGGTCGAGTGCTGGTTGGGGTCGAAGCCCGGGTCGCGGGTGAAGACGAAATCGCCGATCTCGTTGGTGAAGACATGCTCGAACGATGAGTCGAGCGAGCGCGTCGACCCGTCGGGCATCTCGTAGTCGTCGACGCCGAGCATCGTGTTGCTCCACGCGCGGGAGAGCTGGGCCGAGGCCTCCTGTTGCCGGTCCCAGCCCTCGCGGTTCATCGCGCGGATGTCGTCGCCGGTCTCGGCGATCTTCTCGCTGGTCTCGCGGATCATCCGCATCGTCACCTCGTGCCCGCGCCGCCGGGTCTCGGCGAGGTTTTGATTGAGGCGGGCGAGCATCGCCGACCACTGCTCGGTGGGGCGGGCCGACGCGACGACGGTCTGCAGCAAGGGCAGGCTCGCGTCCAGCTCGCCCGCGGGGGCGCGCATCGAGCGGACGTCGTAGACCGACCAGTCGGCGCCGCGCATCCACTGGCCGAAGCTGTTCACCGCGATGTCGTTGTGGATGTGGATGAGCACGAAGTCCTCTTCAAAGGGCTCCCCCTTCTCAGTGTACGCCAGCCGCACCCGCGGGGCGGCGACGCGCATCTCGGTCGAGAACCCGGCACCGGCCGCCTGCGCGAACTGGTTCATCATACGCTGCTGCTCGAGGAGCGGCGCCAGGGCACGCTCCCAGGTGGCGGCGTAGTCACCCATGTTCTCGCTGGCGACGACGCGCACCCCCTCGGCGTCCGGCCGCGCCTCCGGCAGCACCTTGGCGGCGATGAAGTCGGCGATGGCGGGCGGCGGCTTCGTCCAGATCTTGCCCCCCGCGAGCTCGCCCTCGCGCGAGCGCGGGATCTGCATGTTGGTGTCGAAGTAGGTGTAGGAACCGTTGCGATGGAACCTCGCTTCGCGACCGTCCGGCGCCGTCGCCGCGGCGTCCAGATGGACGTAGGCGAGCAGGACCATCGGGGTCCATTCGACGCCGCCCGAGACCCGCCAGCCCTCGGGCGCGAGCAGGTGGTGGGACTCCATGCCACCCGTCCCCGGATCGTGGAGGGCGACCTGCCGCAACACCGTCCCCGCGCCAGGCGCGGCCGCGAGTTCCGAGATGCGGACGGCGGCGCTGTCGCCGTCGCCGTCGCAGGCAGCGAGAGCGAGGGTGACCGCGAACCACAGGACAGCTGCCAGCCCGGAGGTCACAACCCGGGCGCCCACCGTGTCGGCGAAGGCGAGCCGCCGCCCTGAGCTTGGTGATCGATCCGGGCTAGCCGCAGCCCGAGGCGGGTGATCGATCCGGGCTCGGCGGCGCGTCGCGGCGGTCATGCGCGGAACATAACCGGAACCGGCGCCTGCGGCGAGACGAATCCGGCGAGGGCGAGCGGTCGGGCTTCGGTCCTCACCGCGGGCGGCGGCGCATCGCGAACCCGATGGCCGCCAAGGAAATCAAGACCCCGAGGACGGCGACCGCCGTGGACTCGATGTCGATCCAGACAGATTCCGCCACCCAATCGTCCTTGGTGATCTGCGCCGCGCGGAACCGCTCGTTGTTGGCGTCCGTCCGCAGGTGCCAGTGGACCGGCGCATAGGCGACCAGGCCGAGGCCGGCGAACACCGATGCGAGGATCCGTTTCGCCCCGCGCGTCATCGGTCGGCGCGGCCTTCCCGCTCCGCCCGTTCGGCGAGCAGAAGGTCGATCCAGGGCCGGAGGTAGCGGCCGTTGTCGCGGTAGGTGCGCCCGGAGACGAGGTTGCGGTCGACGACGCAGGGCTCGTCGACGTAGATGCCGCCGCAGACCTCGAGGTCGAATTGGCATTTGGCGACGGTGGCCATGCGGCGCCCGCGGACGCGGTCGGCACGGGCGGGGATCTCGACGCCGTGACAGACGCTGGCGATCGGTCGATCCCGGTCGAAGAACCACTGCGTGACGCGGATGAGGTCGGGGTCCTCCCGGATGTACTCCGGGGCGCGGCCGCCGCTGAAAAAGATGCCCAAATACGCTTCCGGCTCGATCTCGGCGAAGGTGATGTCGGCCTCGATGGTGTAGCCCTCCCACTCCTTGGTGATCGTCCAGCCGGGCTTGATCTCGTGCATCACCATCTGGTAGCGACGTCTCTCAGGCGCGGCGACGACCGGCTCGATCCCCTCCTCCTGAAGACGATAGTACGGATACAGCGTGTCGAGCGTCTCGCTGGCATCACCGACGATGAGCAGGGCTTTGGAAGCGGGCATTGTTTTCAATAGGTCTGGAAATTTAATTTTATTTAATTAAATTCTCGCATTTATTCAAATTTCCAGCAATTTCCGAAGCGATGAATCACCTCGAATTCTGGCTCCCGCTGGGCGGCATCGCGTTGCTGCTCGGGTTTCTTGTGCTGTTGCTGCCACTTCTGCTGCTCTTGGCGGGAAAGTTGACCCCGCTCTTCGCGGACGCGGCACCGGACTCTGACGGGACGCCCCTCGAGTCCCGCAACGCCCCGTTGGCGCGTCGCCACGCGGCGGCGGGCTCGACGGGCGCGAAGGTCGCGATCGCCCCCGGCTCCCGTGGAGACCGGCAATCAAAACCCGCCAAAGCGAAAAAGAAAGCGGCGGCGAAGACGAAATCGTCGCCCCGGAAGAAGGTCGCGGCGAAGAAGAAGGCTGCGGCGAAGAAGGTCGCGAAGGCAGCGGTCCCGTCCGGTGGCGAGGCCGCGAAGAAGGTCGCGGCGAAAAAGACGGCCAAGAAGAAGACGGTGAAACGCAAGGCGGCGAAGAAGGTTCCGGCCGGCGCGAAGCTCGATCCTCAATTGGGCCTGGTCTACACCAAGGCACCGTCGCAGCCGGACGATTTGAAGAAGATCACCGGTGTCGCCAAGGTCCTGGAGGGCAAACTCCACGCTGCTGGGGTGTACACCTACCGGCAGATCGCCGAATGGACGCCCGAGCAGATGGCCGCCTTCGGCGAGAAGCTGTCGTTCAAGAACCGCATCGAGCGGGACGATTGGAAGTCGCAGGCGGCCGCCCTGCACAAGGAGGACCACGGGGCACGAGGGTAGACCGGTCCGATCACCCCACCCGCAGCCGAGCCCCCGCGGCGAATCGCCGCCCGCGCCACGGTCGCGGAATCAGGTTGGCGACCACACCCACCCGGGTGCGCCGGCCCCGGCGTGGACGGAGGGTTGCGTTCCCGATGCAGCGCGCATTTCGTCCTCGATGCGTTTCGCGCTGCCGCCCCTGATCCTCGCAAGCTTCGCTCCCGCCCTCCCCGCCCAGGTTTCGTTCGAGACGCCGGACGCCGACCTCGAAGCGCTCCCGGCGGTCCCCGACGGCTTCGAGGTTTCGCAGTTCGCTGCCGAACCGCTCGTGCGCAACCCCGCCGCGATGGCCTTCGACACCCGGGGGCGCCTGTTCGTGGGGATGGGTCCCCAGTGGCGCGGCCCGACACCGGAAACGCCGAAGGACGAGGTCATCATCCTCGAGGACCGCGACAACGACGGCGCCGCCGACGCCCGCAAGGTGTTCGCCACCGGCTTCAACAGCGTGCAGGCGATCGCCTGGAACGGCCGCGAACTGTGGGTCGCCAACTCCCCCGACCTGACCGTCGTGCGCGATGTCGACGGCGATGACGTGGCGGACGAATACATCAAGATCTTCACCGACCTCGGCAACATCGAGCACAGCCTGCACGGCTTGAACTGGGGGCCGGACGGCTGCCTCTACATGAGCAAAGGCAACTCCAAGGGGATCAGCCTCGACGGCCCGGCCCCGGAGGAGCCCGGGCGCGTGGCGCCCAAGGCGTTCCGCGAATTGTGGGGCTACCCGGGCCCCGAGGGCGCACCGGACCTGCCACCCCCCTCCCCGGTCTTCACCCCCGAAACCTACCGCGCCACCTACCAGGACCCGCGCGACGACTGGGGACAGACAGGCGGCATCCTCCGCTACGACCCCGCCGGGCGGGCGCTCACCATTCACTCGCGCGGCTATCGCAACCCGTGGGACATCGCCTTCGACGCATCGTTCGACTGGCTCGGCACCGACAACGACCAGACCGGGGGCGACCGCATCTTCATGCCCTTCCAGAACGCGCACTTCGGGTGGGGGCATCCGTGGAGCCCGACCTGGCCGGGCGAGGGGCACCTCCCCACCGCCCCGAACAGCGGGCCGATCATCGAGGGCAGCTACACCGGGATCGTGTTCGCGGACACGGCGCACTTCCCCGCGTCGCATCGCGGGGTTTGGTTCGTCGGCGATTGGATGCGCAAGGCCGTCTACCTCTACCGTCCGGACTGGCGCGGCGCGCTCAATGTCCCGCAGGACGACCGCTATGAAGCCTTCGTCACCGGCGGCCCTTCCCTGTTCCGGCCGACCGACCTGGCGATGGGCCCGGACGGGGCGCTGTGGGTGCTCGGCTGGGGGCGCGACTACGGCGGCGCGTTCCGCGATGGCGAACAGATCAACGAGGGGCGCGTGTATCGGATCACGGCCAAAGGCCGCCCGCCCGTGGAGTGGCGGCGACCGGCCACGCCCCACGCGGAATGGGGTTTCGACGAGCTGCTCGCCGACCTCGGCTCCTGGATCCCCGCTTGGCAGACGGACGCGCAGAACGAACTCCTCCGGCGCGGCGATCCGAGCGTCGGGCCGCTGGGGGCGGCGCTGCGGGAACCCGCCACCGTGGCGCAGGAGACCTGGGCGGCGTGGACCCTCGCCCGGCTGGGGCGAGACGTCGATCCCGCGGGCAACGAGAACCTCCTCATCCAGTTGGTCCGCGCGGGCCGGATCCCGGCGCCCCAGCAAGTGCTCCACGCGAACCCGCGGGTACGCCTCGCCGCGGTGGAGGCGATCGCGGTCCACCGCCAACCGCACGCCGCGCTTCTCGACGTGCTCCGTTCCGAGACCGACCCGGTCGTCTACCACGCAGCCTGGCGCACCGTCATGGACCGGTCGGACGATGCCGCGCAGCGCGCGCTGGCCTCCCACCCGAACCCCGGCGTCCGGCGCGCGGGCGTCCTCATCCGCATGGAGTCGCTGGCGATGACCGAGCCCGAAGCCGCCGCGCTCCTCGGGGACGAAGACGGGCCGGTCCGGCGGCTCGCCGCGCACTGGCTGAGCAAGGTGAAGGGCATCGGCCCGGCCGAAGCGGAGCGGGGCGCCGTCCCGGACGCCTACGCCCTCGCCCGCAACATCCGCGCCCGCAGCGGGCGCAACTACGTGAACGGGACGGTCCGCGAAGGCGAACCCACCTACATCGACCGGCCCTACGCCATCGACCGGTTTCCCGAGTTCCTCAACGGCGCGTCGATGATCCGCACGTCGAACGACGACGACGGCAGCGCCGGCGAGGCGTTCCTCACCTTCGACGCACCGCTCGACGTCACCGTCTACCTCGCGCACGACGAGCGCGTCGGGCACAAACCGGGCTGGATGGGGGCGTTCGGCGACAGCGACAGCGTGATCACCAGCACCGACCCCAACTGTGTGTTCCGCCTCTTCGCCAAAGATTTCCCCGCGGGGACGATCGCCCTCGGGGGCAACACGGCCGACGGCAAACCGGGTGGCAAAGGGCAATACTTCGTCATCCTCGTGCCGCGCCCCCCGGCGCCTCGCCCGGAGCCGAGCACCCTCGAGGCGGCGCTCGCGGCGCTGCCGGAGGCCGACCCTGCGCGCGGCGAAGCGCTCTTCCATGCGGAGGGCGGCGCGGCCTGTGCGACCTGCCACACGGTGGGCGGCCGCGGCTTCGCGCTCGGCCCCGACCTGACCGGCGCCGGCGACCGCTTCGACGCCCGCTACCTCCTCGAGTCGCTCCTCGCCCCCGGGGAGGTCATCACCGAGGGCTTCTCGTTGCTGACCGTGGCGATGAAGGACGGCACCGCCCACTCCGGCATCCTTCGCGAAAGCAGCAGCCTGCAACTCACGCTCGCCCAACCCGGCGGCAGCCTCGCGAGGCTCGACCGCGGGCAGATCGCCACCGAGGAGACCCAGCCCGTATCGCTGATGCCGCCGTTCGGCCACCTGCTGTCCCCCGGCCAGCTCGCCGATGTCACCGCGTTCCTGTTGGCCGAACGGTCGGCACCCGCCGCCGGCTTCCACCTCCGCCAGCACCATGACCGCGCCGAGGTGTTCCTCGACGGCCAACCCATCGGCACCTACCAGTTCCGCCACGAGGAGGTGCTCCGCCCCGCATGGATCAACCTCCGCACCCCCGGCGGGCGCCAGGTCACGCGCAACTACCCGCCGCGCGTCCCGGAGGACATCGACCCGGGCTACTCCGGCGAGCGAGACGGGATCATCCACCCGCACATGCACCCCGGGGTCTGGTTCGGCTTCGGCGACATCGACGGGCACGATTTCTGGCGCAACACCGCCCGCGTCGAACCGCTGGAACTGGAGCGCGTCGAGGCGTCGCACGACCGGCTGAGCTTCGCCGTCCTCAACCGCTTCCTGACCACCGACGGCACGGGCGAGGTGTGTCGCCAGCGGGTGCTCCACACGCTGACGCGCTGCCCGGGCGGATGGCAGCTCGACCTCGAGGCCGAGTTCTTCAATGCCGGGCGCGCCTTCGAGTTCGGCGATCAGGAAGAGAGCGGGCTCGGCGTGCGGGTCGCCTCGCCGCTGCGCGTGCAGGGAGGCGGCGGCCGCATCACCAACAGCCTCGGCCAGACCGACGGCGCGGAGACCTGGGGCCACCAGGCCGATTGGTGGGACTACAGCGGCACCGTCGACGGCGAAGCCTGCGGGCTCTTCGTCATGCCGCACGCCACCAATGCGCGCCGCTGCTGGGGCCACACCCGCGACTACGGGGTGATGGTCGCCAACCCCTTCCCCCGCCAGCCAAAGGAGCGCCGCGAACCCTACGTCACGACCAAGGTCGAGAAGGGGGAAGTCTACCGCCTCGGCTACAGTGTCGTCGTCCACGAGGGCGCGGTCGATCCGAAGGCCATCGCCGAACGCTTGGGGGGCGGCGAGTGAGGACCGCCAACGCGATCACTCCCCCATCACGATGTAGACCGGGCTCTCGCCGATCCTCAGGCGGATCGATGACGGCGCCATCGCCTCAAACTCTATCGCGGGAGGGATGCCCTCGGCGGTCGCCATCCCGACCGCCCGGGACGGTCTGGCCGGCAAACCCGTGAGGGTCGCGTCGAACTCGCGCGGAACATGTCCCTCCTTCTCGTGGGTCCGAGTACCCGTCGGTGACCAGGCGACCCAGATCACCCGCCGCGGGTCGCCGCCGTGCTCGAACGCATGCACGAGAAGCTCTCCCGGCCGGTTGGTGACCACACGCTTGAACCGGTATTCGCCCAACAGATCATAGAGCTGTTTCACAGCCCAGAACGAGGCCTTCGGCTCGAAGTTACGGGTCAGGCCGGAGCTGCCGTGGACGCTCGCGGAATCGGCGTCGTCATAGTAGTAAATGTAGGCGCGCTGCACGTCGCGCTCGGCGAATGCGAACACGGAGCGCACCAGGTATTGGGCCTGCTGCAGGTCGTTAAACCCCTGCCAATCGAGCTTGAGAGACCATTCCTCCCGATGCCCCATCGCCCCGGGAGTGCAGGCATCATAGCCGAACTCGGTGATCCAGACCTGCTTGCCGGGGGCGTTCTGATCACGCCAGGCGATGGCCTCGTCCACCACTTCGAGGTAGCCGATCGAGGGATCCTCGGGGTAGCTGCGGTTCCAGGGGCTTGCCGAAGCGTCGGCCCTCTCGATCTCAGCATAGGTATGCAGGTTGATGACGTCGTAGAGCGGAAGGATCTCAGGCTGGGCATAGATCCCGCGCAGATCCTGGACGTAGTCGTTGGCGGCGCGCGCATGCACGGCCGGGGTTAGAATCTTGACGCGGGGGTCACCGTCGCGGATGCCCTTCGCCACCTGCTCGAACACCATCTGGTAGATCGCGGGGTCAAATTTCCCGCCGGGTTCGTTGCCGATCTCGATGGAAGTGCAGAGCCTGTCTCGACCTGAAGGGCCGAAGGAAGTGGCCATCGACCTCCCGTAGCCATAGCACCAGGCTTCCTGCCCCCGCCAAAACTTCTCGTAGTTCGCAGTGTCGGCCTTGAACCCGCTGAACTGGATGCAGATATCGGTTTCGTAGCCAGCCATCGCCCAAGGACCGTAGACATCGGTCTTCCAATTCACCCCGTTGACGCAAACCGGCACCGTGACCGGATCGCCAGGCTGCCGCACGTCCCAATTGACGTTGTGGTAGTTACGCACCAGTCGCCCCACCTGCCGATACAGCTCCGGCTTGAAGGTAAAGTGACCGTTGATCCCCATGAACTCCTTCAAGAGCGGCTTCTCCGGCGCCGGGATGTCGCCCCCGGACCCCGAGACCCCCTGCCCCTCGACGGCCCCCACATCTCCAGCCGGCCCAACATACCGGGGCCTGCCTAGGTGATCGGAGGTGATGTAATCCACCTGCCCGGCGGCCGAATCCCTCGCCGGGCTGGTCGCCGACGGTTCGAAATTGGCGCCGTCGGACAAACCTGCGTCGCCCCACGTCGGGAAGACCAAGTTGTTCTCGGCCAACACATCCGGCTGCGGACCCGCCCCGAGTTCCTCCTGGGCGTCGGGATAGCTGAGATACCCCGACCCGTCACCGACCTCCAACGTCTTCGGAGAAGCCCCGCAGGCGCACTGCATCGGAACCCAGATAGCCAAGCCGAAACAGAGCAGAGGCGGCGGCGCGCTCCTCCCGGAGGTTCCGGCTTCGCGGGATCTTCCAATCATCGGCGGACATCTATTGCGAAATCACGGATCAGTAAAGGACACGCCTGCGGTCTCTCGGAGGTTTGCGTTCGCCAAGCCGCAGACGAGGCTGGTGATCGATCCACGCTGGGCGCACTCCGACGACCCCTCCATCTGAAACACATTGCAGCTTGATTTGACTAAACAGTCAATTAAGGTCTCGTCGCCCGATGCCGAGCGCCAAGACGAAGACCCGAGAACAAAAGGCGGTCCCCGCCCCCGACAGCCGCACGCGGCTGCTGGAGTCGATGGTGGATGCGATCTGGGAGCGCAGCTATGGCGCGGTCTCGGTCGATGCGATCTGTGAGCGGGCGGACGTCCGCAAAGGGAGCTTCTACCACTTTTTCAAATCGAAGACCGCACTGGCGGTGGCGGCCCTGGAGCATCTCTGGGAGACCCAGAGCCGCCCTGCGCTCAACGAGATCTTCTCGCCGACCTGCCCGCCGCTGGAGCGCTTCGAACGGATGATCGCCTTCTGGTATCAGCGATCCGTCGAATGCCAAGCCGAGAAAGGCCGGGTTTTAGGCTGCCCCTACTTCAACATCGGCGCCGAGACCGCCTCGGCGGAGCCTGAGCTGGCCGCCAAAGTCCGCGAGGTCCTGGCGCGCTACCAGGCGACGCTGGAGAGCACGCTGCACGAAGCCAACTCGCGCGGCGAACTCGACATCGCCGACCCCGCGGCAACCGCAGAATCGCTGTTCGCACTCGTGGAGGGCTGCTCGACGCAGGCGCGCATCCACAACGACCCCGAACGGGTACACCACTTCGCCGATGCCTTCGGGCGGGTGATCGGCGCCGAGCTGACGCCGGACTACGGCACCCCCATCGCGGTCGCCCACGATTAACCAAACGGTC
This sequence comes from Verrucomicrobiia bacterium, assembly GCA_030430255.1. Lineage (GTDB taxonomy): Bacteria > Verrucomicrobiota > Verrucomicrobiia > Verrucomicrobiales > DEV007 > JAUIGD01. The sequence continues at coordinate 10,826 of JAUIGD010000027.1, read as the reverse complement.
AATTTTCTCCATGGCTTCGTCACAGAATCGGAATCAAGGGCTCGTCTGGGCAGGGGTCGCCACGGTGCTCGTCGGCACCGCCTGGTTCGGCTTCAAGGCGCTGGGCGACGCCGAGCCCGCGGGCGGCTCCGGCGGTCCGGGAGGCGCCCCGCCGCCGAGCACGGTCATCTTCAAGGCCGTCGAGGAGAGGCAGGCGGTGGAGCGGCTGCGCGTCACCGGAACGCTGCGCGCGGTCCGCCGCGCCGAGGTGGCGGCGCGCGAGGCCGCGGCGGTGGAGGCGATCGCCGTCGAGGAGGGCGACCTCGTGGCGGAGGGCGCGGTGTTGGCGACCCTCGACGGACGCCGCATGGAGGCGCAGCTCGCGGAGGGCGAGGCGGCGCTGGTGGCGGCGCGCGCGGAGCTGGCGCAGCGCGCCGCGGAGACGGAGCGGGCGGTGCAGGACGAGGCGATGATGCGCGACCTCTGGCGGGACAAGGCGGTCGCCGAGCGCGAGTTCCTCGACAGCGTGCGCGGCGCGAAGGTGGCGGAGGCGCGCGAGGACGCGGCGCGGGAATCGATCGATGCCGCGAGCAAACGACTGGATCTTTTGAAGGTGCGCAGCGCCGACCTCGAGGTGCGCGCGCCCTTCGACGGCCGGGTGGTCGCCCGGCACAAGGAGCTGGGCGAGTGGGTGCAGGCCGGCGACCCGCTGGTGACGCTGGTGTCGACCGGCGAGGTCGAGGCCTGGCTGCAGCTGCCCGAGCGCCACGCCGGCAAGCTGAAGTCGGCGGCGCCGGGCTCGGTCACCCTGCGCGTGCCCGGCAACGGCGGCCCCATCCGCGCCGACAAGCTCGCCCTGGTGCCGGACGTCGAGGGCCGCTCGCGCCGCTTCACCTTGATCGCCCACATCCCCGACCCGGACAACAGGCTCACCCCGGGCACCTCGGTGGAGGCGGAGGTGCCGCTCGGCCAGCCGGAGCCGCGCCTGGCGGTGGCCTCGGACGCGATCTTGCAGAGCTACGCGGGCAGCTTCGTCTGGGTGGTGCGCACGCCGCCGGATGGCCCGCCGGTCGGCGAGCGCGTGCCCGTGGAGCTGCTGTTCGAGCGCGACGGCGAGGCCTTCCTCGCGCCGGGCGCGCTGGCCGCCGGCGACCGGGTGATCGTCGAGGGCAACGAGCGGCTGTTCCCCGGGACGCCGCTGGCGCCGATGCCCTGGGGGGAGACACGTGGCGGAGGCGACGCCGAACCTCAACCCGGAGGATCCAGCTCGAGCTAGGGCGACGTTTTGAAAGGCATCATCGATTCGCTGCTCCGCCAGCCGATCACCATCGCCGTGTTCACGGCGCTGGCGGTGTTCACCGGCATCCTGGCGATCACCCGCGTGCCGGTGCGCATGACGCCGGAGGTGTCGTCGGTGGTCATCGCCGTCCTCACCAACTGGGAGAACGCCTCCTCGCAGGAGGTCGAGTCCGACATCGTCGAGGAGCAGGAGAAGGTGCTGGGGGAACTCACCGGCCTGAAGTCGATGATCAGCACCAGCGCCGCCGGCCAGGGCACGGTGCGGCTGGAGTTCGAGACCGGCACCGACATCGCCGAGGCGCAGCAGGAGGTGCTGCAGAAGCTGGACGAGGTGCCCGGCTACCCGGAGGGCGTGCTGCGCCCCGTCGTGCAGGACATCGACCCGGAGTCCGCCGACTACATCTCGTGGATCGGCCTGTTCTCCACCGACCCGGCCTTCTCGCCCGAGCACCTCTACGACTTCATGGACCGCTCCGTGAAGCCGCGCTTCGAACGCATCAAGGGCATGGGCGAGGTCGGCATCCGCGGCGCCACCGCCTCCGAGCTGCAGATCATCGTCGACCCGGTCGCCCTCGCCCAGCGCGGGGTCAGCTTCACCCAGCTGCGCGACAGCATCGTCGCCGCCAACGCGAACTTCTCCGCCGGCAAGATCGAGCAGGGCAAACGCGACTTCCGCGTGCGCGCCACCGGGCGCTTCGACACCCCGGAGGCCGCCGCCGAGATGGTGATCTTCCGCGACGAGGCCGGGCCGGTCTACCTGGGCGACGTGGCCACCATCCGCAACGACTGGAAGGAGCCGACCTCCTGGGTGCGCTCGCGCGGGCAGCGCGCCGCGTTCTTCAATTTCCAGCTCCAGCGGGGCGCCAATTTGCTCGAGACGATGCAGCTGCTCGAGGCGGAGGTCGCCGACCTCAACAAACCCGGCGGGCTGCTCGACGAGAAGGCCCGCCAGCTCGGGCTCGACGGCACCCTCGAGCTGGTCAGCACCTACGACGCCTCGACCTATGTGCAGGACGCCTTCGAGCTGGTGCGCTCGAACCTCGTCCTCGGCGGCATCCTGGCGACCCTGGTGCTGCTGTTCTTCCTCCGCAGCCTGCGCGCGGTCGGCATCATCGCGATCGCCATCCCGGTCTCGATCATCGCCTCGTTCACGGTCCTGGTGATGTTAGGCCGATCGATCAACATCATCTCCCTCGCGGGGCTCGCCTTCGCCGTGGGCATGGTGGTGGACAACGCCATCGTCGTCATCGAGAACATCTTCCGCCACCTCGAGATGGGCAAGAGGCCGGTCAGAGCGGCGCGCGAGGGCGTGCTGGAGGTCGGCGGGGCGGTGCTGGCGTCGACCATGACCACGGTGGTGGTGTTCGCGCCGATCCTGTTGATCGAGGAGCAGGCCGGCCAGCTGTTCCGCGACATCGCGCTGGCGCTGATGGCGGCGGTGACGCTGTCGCTGGTGGTCTGCCTGACCGTGATCCCGGTCGCCTCCGGCCGCTGGCTGCGCGGGAAAGGCGGGGGCGACGGCGGGCCGTCCGCCTTCGACCGCATGTTCGGCTCGGCCTTCTTCAAGGTGCTCGGCGCGCCCTTCCGCCCCCTCGGCACGCTGTTCAACAAGATGCCCGACATCGCCGCCGGCGCGGTGGCGAAACTGACCGCCACCTGGCCGCTCCGCCTCGCCGTCATCATCGGCTTCGCCCTGGTCACGGTGCTCGGCACGCGCAGCCTCTTGCCGCCGCTCGACTACCTCCCCAAGGGCAACCGCAACCTCGTCTTCGGCCTGCTCATCCCGCCGCCGGGCTACAACCTCGACGCCCTCTCCGAGATGGGCGAGCGCATCGAGAAACAAGTCGAGCCGCTGTGGGAGGCGACCCCCGACAAATACGGCATCGAGACCCGGCTCTCCGGCGGCGTGGAATCGGTCGTCGACAACCGCCAGCCGGTGCCGGCCATGGACGGCAGCGGCAAGATGGTGATGCCGCCGCCGCTGGAGAACTACTTCCTCGTCTCCTTCGAGGGGCAGATGTTCCACGGCGGCATCTCGGCCGACAAGAGCACCGTCGCCAACCTCATCCCCGCCTTCAACCTCGCCACCTCGGGGGCCGCGGCGCCGGACACCTTCGCCTTCGCCTTCCAGATGCCGCTGTTCCGCATCGGCGGCGCCACCGGCTCGGCGGTGCAGATCGACTTCCGCGGCAACGACCTCGACCAGGTCGCGGCCGCGACGGGAGCCACCTACGGCGCGTTGATGCAAGCCTTCGACGGCCCGACGATCAAACCCACGCCGTCGAACTTCTCGACGCCGCTCGACGAGATGCGCATCGTCCCCGACGACGTCCGCCTGCGCGAGCTCGACATGACGCGCTCCGACCTCGGCGTCGCCGTGCAGGCCGGCGGCGACGGCATCGTCCTGTTCCGCGACTACGAGCAGAACGGCGAGCTGAAGGACATCAAGATCCTCACCGAGCGCGCCGGCGGCGGCGAACCGCTCGACAAGCTGCTCGACCTGCCGGTCGCCGCGCCCGGCGGGGAGATCGTCGACATCAGCTCGATCGCCCGCCTCGAGCGCGTGCAGGGCCCCGACGAGATCCGCCACGTCGACCGGCAGCGCGCCATCACCCTCGAGCTCGAACCGCCGGCCGGCCAGCCGCTCGAGAGCGTCATCGGCAAGATCGAGGGCATCATCGAGAAGATGCGCACCGACGGCGCCATCCCGCCGGGGGTCGAGGTCTCGCTCGCGGGCTCGGCCGGCAAGCTGGCCGAGATCAAAGGCTCGCTGCTCGGCGACGGCTCCCTCGTCGGCACCGTCGGCAGCAGCCTGTTCATGGCCTTCATCGTCGTCTACCTGCTGATGGTCGTGCTGTTCCAGAGCTGGGCCTACCCGCTGGTCATCATGCTCAGCGTGCCGCTGGCCACCTTCGGCGGCTTCCTCGGCCTCGCCGCCGTCCATCGCTACAGCGTCTGGGACCGCTACATGCCGGTGCAGAACCTCGACATGCTCACCATCCTCGGCTTCGTCATCCTCGCCGGCGTGGTGGTGAACAACGCCATCCTCATCGTCCACCAGGCGCTCAACTTCATGAAGGAGGGCGAGCTCGGCCCGCTCGAGTCGGTGGTCGAGAGCGTGCGCAGCCGCGTGCGGCCGATCCTGATGTCGACCCTCACCTCGGTGGGCGGCATGCTGCCGCTGGTGTTCATGCCCGGCGCCGGGTCGGAGCTCTACCGCGGCCTCGGCGCCGTCGTGATCGGTGGCCTGAGCGTCAGTACGGTATTCACCGTATTGTTAGTCCCCGCCGTCCTCAGCGCGATCTTCGCCATGAAGAAGAACCCCGGGCCAGCGCCCGCCACCGCCGCCGCCCATGCGTAGCCTCGCGCCCCTGCCCCTCGCCCTCTGCCTCGCCTCCTGCGCCGTCGGCCCCGACTACGAACCGCCCGAGGCTGAGTTCGCGGCCGCCTACAAGAGCGCCGGGTTCGACGCCGCGCCGCCGGAGGGTTCCTGGTGGTCGCTGTTCGGCGACGCCGAGCTCGCCCGCCTGATCGGGAAAGGCGAGGCCGGCAACCCCGGCGCCCGCGCCGCGCTCGCCCGCTACGACGCCGCCCGCGCCGTGCTCGGGCTCGCCCGCGCCGACGCCTTCCCCTCCGTCAGCGGCGCCGCCTACGCCCGCCGCCAGGGCGACAGCGCGAACTCCAATTTCTCCGTCGGCACCTACAACGACTACCGCGCCGCGCTGAACCTGAGTTGGGAGATCGACCTTTGGGGGCGCATCCGGCGCTCGGTCGCCGCCGCCGCCGCCGAGAAGGACGCCGCGGGCTACGAGGTCGCCGCCGCCCTGCTCTCGCTACGCGCGGAGATCGCCCGCGCCTACCTCTCGCTGCGCTACGCCGATGCGGAGATCGCGTTGCTCAAGCAGACCGAGGGGCTGCGCGCCGAGGCGCGGCGGCTCATGAAGGTGCGCTTCGACCGCGGCGCCAGCAGCAGCATCGACCACGACCGGGCGGTCACCGAGCACGAGAGCGTGCGCGCGGAGCTGGCGTCCCTGCGCGCCGACCGCGGCCGCTTCGACGACGCGCTCGCCGCGCTCGTCGGCGCCGACGCGTCGTCCTTCACCATCGGGGCCAAGGCCGGCCCGCCCGACGTGCCCGCGGTCCCCGCCGGCGTCCCGGGCGACCTGCTGCGCCGCCGGCCGGACATCGCCGCCAGCGAGCGCCGGCTCGCCGCCGCCAGCGAGCGCATCGGCGCCACGATCGCCGGCTACCTGCCGCGCCTGACCCTCACCGGCGCCGGCGGCGTGCAATCGCTGAAGGCCTCCGACCTCTTCGACCCCGCCTCCCAGCTTTGGAACCTCGGGCCGCAGCTCTCGGTGCCCATGTTTCAAGGCGGGCGCGGCGGCGGCGACAAAGCCCGCGCCGAAGCCGAGTACCGCGAGGCCTTGGAGGCCTACCGCGAGGTGCTCGTCGGCGCCGTGCGCGACACCGAGGACTCGCTCGGCGACGCCCGCCACCTCGCCGATGCCGCAGCCTCGCGCGGGCGCGCCGCCGCGGCCGCCGACAGCGTCGCCGACCTCGCCCGCAAGCGCTACCAAGCCGGCGCCGCCGATTACTTCGAGGTCGTCGACGCCGAGCGCACGGCGCTCAACACGCGGCGCTCCGCCCTCGGGGTCGACCTCGCCCGCAGCCTCGCCGCCACCCGACTGATCCAAGCGCTCGGCGGCGGCTGGGAGCGCTGAGCTGCGCTCGTCCAGCGCGATCACCCACCTCGCAGGCGAGACGCAGCCGCCATTCGGCGTGCGGCCCAACAATTTGCTCATCGACTCGCGTCCCCATCCGCGGATAGAACTCACCGGGAACCAACAAGACGGACCCACCGAGGCCGACGTGAGCGAACGCTACCCCACCCTCTTCATGGCGATCGCGCTTGCGCTTGCCTGGCCCCAAGCCGTCCCCGGACAGGATTTCTCCGGAGGGAAGACGTCGTGGCATGGGTTCGATCGCTTCGACTTCCTGATGGATGCGGCCGCGCTGTCGGTCTCGCCGTTCGAGGCGACCGCCGACGACGGGTCCGGGGTGCATCTCCTGCGGGAGGGGGCGATCCGCTGCGTGGTGGTCGCCCCGCAGGAGGCCGCGCGAGGCAAGCCATGGTCGAACCAACGCGAAGTGCCACCAACTCAAGATTCTTACCACGCTGCACAGAGGGTCTTGGCCTGCTCTAAGACGAGCTTGGTCGCCTCTTCCTGCAAGTCTGGCGGGTAGCCGTGCTTGCGGAGGATCCGGCGGACGAGAATCCGAATCTTCGCCCTCGCGCTTTCGCGCACCGTCCAGTCGATGGTCACGCTCTCCCGCACCCTCGTCACCAACTCGGTGGCAATGACCTTGAGGTCATCCCCCATCTGCTCGAAGGCGCTCTGGTTCTGGGCGAGGGCGTCATAGAACGCGATCTCGTCGTCGTTGAGGCCGAGATCCTCCCCCCGCCGGTTCGCATCCCGCATCTCCTTGGCCAGCTTGATCAGTTCGGCGATGACCTCTTGGGTGGCGATGGCGCGGTTGTGATACTTCGCCATGGTCGCCTTGAGCATCTCGCTGAATAGTCTCCCCATGACGACGTTGCGGCTGCCGCGGGTCTTGATCTCGTCTTCCAACAACCGCCGCAGCAGCTCGGCGGCGAGGTTTTTCTGCGGCATCCCGGCGACTTCAGCGAGGAACTCGTCGGAGAGGATTGAAATATCCGGCATGTCGATCCCGGCAGCGGCGAAGACGTCGATAACCTCCCCGTCCGGGACGATGGCTGCAGAAATGATCTGGCGAATCGCCTGATCGAGTTCCTCGCCTGTCTTCCGGGATTCACCGGATGGGCGGCGAAGTTTGACGGCTAAAAGTTGGAAGAAGGCGACATGATCACGGATGCGGGTCGCCTCCGTGTGAGCAGCGCAGAGGGCAAAGGCTTTAGAGAGGTCGGCGACGGTTGCAGTGAACCGCTCCTGCCCCTTCTCCTGCGCGAGGATGGCTTCCAACGCCTCCGGCACGAGCTTCAAGGCGGACTTTGCCTCGGCCGCCGCTTCCCTCCACCCGATCCCATGCAGCATCGCGCAGCACACCTCATATTTTTCGAGCAAGGCCGCGACAGCATCTGCGGTGTCGATGGTCGGCTGACCCGCGCCGCCGCCCTCGGTGTAGGTGGCGAGCGCTTCTTTGAGCTGGTCGGCGAGTCCGAGGTAGTCGACCACCAACCCGCCGGGCTTGTCCCGAAACACGCGGTTCACACGGGCGATGGCCTGCATGAGGCCGTGCCCGCGCATCGGCTTGTCGACGTACATCGTATGCAGGCACGGCGCATCGAACCCGGTCAACCACATGTCGCGGACGATGACGATGCGGAACGGATCGCCGCTGTCCTTGAAGCGCCCCGCCAACTCCTTTCGCCGCGATTTGTTTCGGATGTGCCGCTGCCACCCCGGCGGGTCGCTCGCCGAGCCCGTCATGATCACCTTGGCATAGCAGGCGCCGGGTTCCTCGGCGTCGGCGTCGTCTTCGGCACTCACCCACTTGGGGCGGAGCGCGACCAGGGCGCTATAGAGATCGACACAGATCCGGCGGCTCATGCACACCACCATCGCCTTCCCCTCCATCGCTCCCCTACGGCTCTCGAAGTGCTCCACCAAGTCGCGGGCGACCACTTCGATCCGCTTCGGGTCCCCGACCAGCGCCTCCAACGCCGCCCACTTCGTCTTCAGGCGCTCCCTGCGCTCCAGTTCCTCACCTTCGGTCACCTCCTCAAAGTCGGCATCGAGCTTCGGCAAAGCTTCACCGTCGAGCCGCAGCCGCGCGATACGGCTCTCATAGTAGATCGGCACCGTCGAGCCGTCGGCAACGGCTCGCTGGATGTCGTATACCGAGACGTAGTCCCCGAACACGGCGCGGGTATTGGCGTCGGCTTTCTCGATCGGTGTCCCGGTGAAACCGATGAAGGAAGCGCCGGGGAGCGCATCTCGGAGGTTCCGCGCGAGGCCGTCGATCAGGTCGTACTGGGTGCGGTGAGCCTCGTCAGCGATCACCACGACGTTCCGCCTCGCCGACAGCTCGGGCATCGGTCCACCCTTATTGTCCGGCATGAACTTCTGCATCGTGGCGAACACGACACCGCCGCTCGCCACCGCGAGCAGTTCGCGGAGGTGTTCGCGGCTCTCGGCCTGCACCGGCATCTGCCTCAGCGTGTCGTGGCAACGTTGGAACTGTCCGAAGAGCTGATCGTCGAGGTCGTTGCGGTCGGTGATGACCACGAGGGTCGGGTTGCCCATCGCCGGATGGGCGACGATCCGCCCGGCGTAGAACAGCATCGAGAGGCTCTTTCCCGAGCCTTGGGTGTGCCAGACCACGCCGCAGCGGCGATCTCCCGGTTCGCCCCCGCGCATGGGGCCTGCGGTGAAGCGTCCTGGCCGATCCCGCATCGCACCGCCATCTTCGACTTCGCCGAGGCCGCTCGCCCGCACCGTCTCCTCCACCGCAGCGTTGACAGCGTGGAATTGATGGTAGCCGGCGAGAATCTTGTGGACGGCGTCGCTCTCGTCGTCGTCCTCGAAGGCAACGTAGTGCCGCACGAGCTGGAGCAGCCGCCTCTTCTCGAAAGCGCCATGCAACAAGGTTTCGAGACCAAGCGCTGTGCCCGGAGCCTCGCGCTCCCCGTCAGCGCTGCGCCAGACCTTGAACCATTCGCTCCCCGCGGTCAGCGAACCCATCCTCGCCTCCAACCCGTCTGAGAGCACCACCAACTCGTTAAAGCGCATCAACGCGGGGATCTCCGCCTTGTAGGTGCCGATCTGATTGAACGCCTTCCCGAACCATCTCTCGCCATCGTCCGGCTTCTTCAGCTCGAAGACCGCCAAGGGAAGGCCGTTGACGAAGACGACGATATCCGGGCGGCGCTCATGCCCCGATTCGAGCACGGTAAACTGGTCCACCGCCAGCCAGTCGTTGGCATGGGGATCGTCGAAGTCGATCAGCCGCACCCGCTCTCCCCCGACCGCTCCGTCCGGGCGTCTCACCTCCACCTCGACCCCGGAAACGAGATCGTGGTGAAACGCCCTGTTCGCCACGACGAGGTTTGGCTCGCTCTGGCGGAGGATCCGCCGCACGGCCTCCTCCTTGGCCTCCACGGGCAAACCCGGATTGAGCAAGTCCACGGCGCGCCGCAGGCGGCCTTCGAGCACCGCCTCGCCGTAGCTCTGCCGCTCCGCGCCCGGCTCGCCTGGCGCGATGGCGCCGCCGTGCAGCGTCTCGTAGCCGAGTTCGTTCAACCAATCGAGCGCGGCTTCCTCAACGGCGGATTCGGGAGTGGAGGGCATCGGCTCCGATGGTCGATCGCGTTACTCCTCGACCCCCTGATCCGGTTCGTCAGTTTCCAGCTTCCTCACCCGACCCGCGAACGCCCGGCGCAGCGCCTCAAGTTTCTCGAGCAACCATCCGTGGTATTCGCCCCAGCGTGAACGGTCGTTCAGGTCGGCCTCACGGCGCAGGTAGATCCGGCACATCCGCTTCTCCTCTGGATTGTACCAGGTGAGTTCCCCTTTCAGTTCGGCTTCGATCTCCACTTTCTGAGCTTCCAGCTGAGAGAAGAACACCTTGGAGTTGGTGTCGGAGAGCACGAGTTCAACCCGCAGCTCGTGCTTGTCGTAGCTTTGCGAAGCCGAGTTCCAGAGCGAGGCGATCGCCGACAAGTGGATCCCGCTGCGGCCGATCGACATGTTCATCCAGTGCTGGGGGAAGGCCTTGGTGGGGGTCACGATGGAATCCCTCTCAAGCACGAACTCCCGGAAGCCGGTCCAGAAGTCGAGCTGCAGCTGCTTCGATTCCGTCAGGCTGCCGCCATCCCCCTCCCTCGCCTGTCGGGCGACCGTCTTGCTCCAATCGTTGGGCTTGCTGAGCACGTTGAACTTCGGCGCGACGGCGGAGTCACCGATGCGCCACAGCTCGACTTCCAAGCCGAAAAAGTTGAATTCGGAGTCGGTGATCGAGTTGAGCCAGTCCATCGCCGCCCGATGCTCGTCCCGGAACCGCTGGGCCACCCAAACGATGGTCACCGCCTTCAAGCCGGCGGCGTAGGTCATGAGTTGCCCCATGTGGGTGTGGTCTGTCTGCTCGAGCTGGTTCTCGATCAAGACCCAGTCATCAGTGGCCGTGTCCTTGCACAAGATGTCGGCTCGGAAGGGGCCGACGTTGCGCTCCTGAGCCTCGACCTCCAGCTCGATGCCGATGCTATCCCCGAGGAGCGCGATGTTTTCCTCCCGGGCAAGCCAGGGCGTGAAGTGGCTGGCCTCCCCCTGCCACACGTCGCGGAGAGGGACCCGCTCGAGGCGGCCGAGTTGATCGGTAGGCGTTGTCATGGAACTTTTGTCGGGGGTTCTGGCGAGCTTGCCGCCTCGCTGTTCGTGTAAGCTTGCCGTTCGTGGTTCGGCTTCGTCGGGAACGCCAGTTTGAGCTTCCGATCCCTTACGAGCTTGGAGAGATACTGCTCCCGGACGACTTGGGGGCTGCGATTGAGTAGCGCTGCTAGACTGCGCAGG
>JAUIGD010000425.1 GCA_030430255.1 Verrucomicrobiia bacterium | reverse complement strand
GTGGCGCCGAACAGCGTGTCCGGGCGGGTGGTGAACACGGTGATCTTCTGGCCGGTGCCGGGCAGCTCGAAGCGCACGTCGGCGCCCTCGCTGCGGCCGATCCAGTTGCGCTGCAGCGCCTTGATGCCCTCCGGCCAATCCAGGCCCTCCAGGTCGTCGATCAGGCGCTCGCCGTATTCGGTGATGCGCAGCATCCACTGCCGCATCGGCTTGCGCTCGACCGGGTGGCCGCCGACCTCCGACTTGCCATCGACGACCTCCTCGTTGGCCAAGACGGTGCCCAGCGCCGGGCACCAGTTCACCGGCACCTCCGCGACGTAGGCGAGGCGCATGCCGTCCAGGTATGCGGCGCGCTCCTCTGGGGACTCGTCGGGCATCTCCGCCGCGCGCCGCGCCTCCAGCTGGTCGATCGGGCGCGCCGCCTTGTCCTTGGCGTCGAAGTAGCTGTTGTAGAGCTTGAGGAAGATCCACTGGGTCCAGCGGAAGTAGCCCGGGTCGGTGGTGTTCACCTCGCGGTCCCAGTCGTAGCTGAAGCCGAGCCGCTTCAGCTGCCCGGTGAAGCCGGCGATGTTCTCCTCGGTGGTGGCGCGCGGGTGCTTCCCGGTCTTGATCGCGTACTGCTCGGCCGGCAGCCCGAAGGCGTCCCAGCCCATCGGGTGCAGCACGTTGAAGCCCCTCATGCGCTTGTAGCGCGAGACGATGTCGGTCGCCGTGTAGCCCTCCGGGTGGCCGACGTGCAGGCCCTGCCCGCTCGGGTAGGGGAACATGTCGAGCGCGTAGAACTTGGGCTTGTCGGGGTCGAAGCCCTCCTCGCCGGGGTTCGGCGCGCGGAAGGTCTTGCGGTCGTCCCAACGGGATTGCCACTTGGGCTCGATCTCGTCGAAGGGGTACTGCTTGCGGCGTTCGGACATGGTTTTGTAGGGTGGCGCCTTCCTTAGACAGGATCGAACGGAATGACAGAAATAATATGCCCACCATCGACCGCCTGATCGTCGCCACCGGCAACGCCCACAAGACCGAGGAGATCCGCGCCGTGCTCGCCGACCTCGTGCCCGAGGTCGCCGACCTGCGCGCCCACCCCGAGGTCGTCCCCGCCGAGGAGACCGGCACGACCTTCGCCGCGAACGCGGCGCTCAAGGCGCTCGGCGCCGCCGCCGCGCTACCGGCGGGCAGCTGGGTGCTGGCCGACGACAGCGGGCTGGAGGTCGACGCCCTCGACGGCGCGCCCGGGGTCTACTCCGCCCGCTACGCCGGCGAGGGGGCCACCGACGCCGACAACCGCGCCAAGCTGCTCGCCGCGCTGACCGATGTGGCCCGCCGCGCCGCCCGCTTCCGCTGCGTGTTGGTGCTCGCGCGCGCCGGGGATGCCCCGGAGGTCGAGGCCACCTTCGACGGGGCGTGCGAGGGAACGATCACGACCGCCGAGCAAGGCGCGGGCGGCTTCGGCTACGACCCCCTCTTCCGCCCGGACGGCCACGACGCCACCTTCGGCGAGCTGCCGGCGGAGGTGAAGAACGGGATCAGCCACCGCGCCCGTGCGCTCGCCGCGCTGCGGGTTTGGTTGGAGGGTCGCTAGCCCGGATCGATCACCAAGCTCCGGGCTGCGGCTTGCCCTCGTTGATGCTGAGAGTGTTGCCGTTGGGAACGGCTCGGGCAGGGTGTCCCCCAGCCGCTTCGCCGGTCCCTGCCGCCGCCTACTCAGCATCAACGAATGGCGGCGCCTCGCCTGCGGATGTGGTGATCGATCCGGGCTAGGCACGCGCACAGCGCCGTGGCATCGGCGTCCCGCCGATGTCCGTGCCAGCGGCGTCCCGCCGCTGAGCCGTTCCCGCTGGAGGGCGACACTCCATCTCCGCCGTCGCCGTCCCGCATCCGTCCCCCGCTTCGCGCCCATCCGCGGGACGCGCCAGGAGGCTACTGCCTCTCGACCACGCTCCCGCGGGCGAATCGGCGGATCTCGACCCCGATCACCGCACCGAACTGGAGTTGTTCCGTCCCATCACCGAGGTGGGTTCGACCGATCAACTCGGCCTGCCCGGCGGGGAGCCAGGTTTCCAGATCATCGGAGAACTCGACGCCGACCACAGCCCCGTCCGCACCGAGGTGGCGCCGGACTGACAACACGAGCTGGCCGTCGCTGATCACCACCGCCGGCGTCCCGGCCAAGGCGTAGGCCAACAGGTCCCCACCGCCGAAGGGGGTGGAGTCGCTGCCGCCGGGCGTGCCGCCGATCTCGACGCTCGGCCGCCAAGCGAGCGGGTCGGCGGGGTCGGCGCCGGCCAACACCAAGCTGTAGCCCGCCCCGTCGGCGCTCGGGGGCCACGCCCCATCGTCGCCGTAGCTGAGGTCGAAGATCGGCGTCCCGTCCGCGGCCTGGAGGCGGACCCGCTCGCCGCTGTTGCGGAGGTTGCCGCTGTAGGCGCCGACGACCGTCGCGGCGCCGGCGCCATACCGGAACCCGAACGCGGCCGGGTCCGAGACGGCGACCAAGCGCCCGCCGGGGGCGAGCATCGTCCCGGCGGGGAATTCGAAGGTGATGCCCTCGACGAAGCGGACGCCCGTGAAGTCGGTGGCGGTCGCTCCGGTGTTGACGATCTCGATGAACTCGAACTGGTCGGCGTCGGCGAAGCCGGCGGCGATCTCGTCGGCGTCCGGGTCGGCGGGGTGGTAGTGCAGTTCGCTCAGCGCCGTGTTCCCGGCGCGCGCGAGGTCGATGGCGCCCGTGTTGGTCACCGTGATCGAGTCGGCCCCGACCTGCTGCCCGCGGAAATTGAAGGCTTTGAACTCGAGGAGGTTGGCCCCCAGTGCCAGGGGCGCATCGACCCGCCAGCGGTCGCGTTCCGTCCACTCGACCGGAACCCGCACGCCGTTCAGCTCGACCTCGAACACATCGGCCCAGCCATCGCCGGCGATCTCGACCACGCTGTCCGGCTCGTCGAAGTCGGCGCCGCCGTTGGTGGTGATGGCGAAGGGGACCGGCGCCGGGATGGAGGCCCGGGCGGTGTTGGCGCGCGCGTCGAGGTAGCCGGCGAAGCCGGACAGGCCCGAGCCGGTCAGGGTCGAGAAGTGGGAGGCCCAGGGCGCGACGTAGTCGCTGTTGCAGGTCGTCTCGGCGAGGTCGAGCAGGTGGCCGTCGAAGAGGCGCCGGTACTGCGGGATCGCGAACAGCTTCGTCACCGTGTTGCTCGTCGGCGCCAGGCTCACCCCGGAGCCCAACTGGAAAGAGCGGTCGAGGTCCCACTGCAGGATGATCACGCGCCCGTCGGTCGGCCGCACGTAGTAGCGGAAGTTGTGCTCGTAGAGCCGCCCGTAGACGTCGTCGGTACCGTTGAGCCCCATCATGGCGAAGGTGCGCATCCACTGGTCGATGTCGATGATCGGGTCGACCGCCTCCCTCAAAGCCTGTCCGCTCAATGTCCCCAAAGCTTTGCTCAGGGCGATGATCCCCGAGTAGTCGTCGCGGCCGCGCGCGCTGCGGATTTGAAAGCCCCAGCGGTAGGGTTCCTTGTCGTCGCCACGGTCCACCAGATCGTACATGCCGCCGGTGTGGTTGTAGGGGTTGCCGATCTTCAGCCCCTCCGCGCCGCCGGTGGTGCCGTTCGGGTTGTAGAGCAGCTCGTGGTTGAACAGCGTCCCCGAACCCTCGACGTCGGGGAACAGCCCCCCCCAGAAGGTCTCGGTGTGGCGCGCCATCGAGAGCAGGCAGACGCCGCGGTCGCCCGCCGTCGGCGGCACGATGTGGGCGACGTCGTCGTAGAACGACCAGTAACCGCCCCCGGCGCGGTTCATCAGGTGCTTGGCGAGCACCTCCTTCAAGTTCGGGCTGCGCTCGATGGAGATCGTGTTGTGGACATCGCGGAAGAGGCGGTCCGGCTGGAACTCGATGTTGAAGCCGTAGTGCCCGCTGTGGAAGCGGCCGAAGCCGGACGCCTTCAGGCGCAGGCCGACATCGTGGTACACGTGCTCCCCATCCTCGATCAGGGTGGCGGGGAAGCGGTCGTTGCTGAGGCGGTTGGTGGTGTTGAACAGGAACGCGCGGTCGGATTCGGCCATGATGAGGCGGATGTTGTGCCGCCGCCCGCTCGTGTCGGCGAGCCCGTCCTCCACCTTGTAGAACGCGCCCCCCTCCGCGGCGCGCGCCGGGTAGAAGCTCTCGGCGCCGGCCGAATCGAGCGCCCGCACGTAGAAGCGGACAATGCGACCCGCGCTCTGTCCGGGGACCGTCCCCCGGTAGCGCCCGCCGCCGACCGCGCTCATGCTGCGGCTCAGGAACGCGCCGCCGTTGACGGAGTAGAACAGATTCACCGCCCCCATGCCGTTGGGGTCGGCGGCCTCGACGGTCACGGTCACCGTCGCGTTGGCGCCGGGGACGACCGGGAGGTGGGAGAGCCCGTCCAGGGTCGGCCCGGCGTTGGCCACCGCGGTCGAGTTGGCGGCCCCCGGCGTCCCCCAGACCTCCGGGACGTCGATGTGGGTCGTGCGCTGGAGGTAGTTGAAGTAGAGGCGGGTGTTGACCTGGTTCGAGCCGCTCAGCCATTTGGCGCGGAAGGTGATCCGGTAGCTCCTGCCGAGCGCCACCCGCTCGTTGTTGGCGAAGGTCGTCTCGAGCTTGTTGTGCTTGTCCTCGGTCGGGCCGGTGGCCACCACGTGCAGGCAGCGGTTGCCCGGGGCGTCGGGGTCGGGGACGACGACCGTCCGCCCGTGGCTGCCGTGGGTGCCGAGCGCGCGCCACTTGTCCGGCGCGGAGCCGATCGCGTCGCCCTCGAAGTCGCCGTTCTGGATGAACTCGATGCTCCCGTCCTCGACGACGCTGACGTCGTCGAGCAGGAACTCGCCGGCGTCGAGCAGGGCGATGAGGAACTCGTGATAGACGTTGTTCCCCATGCCGTCGTTGGCGGCGACGCCCTCGTAGCTGTAGGTCTGCCAGCCGCTCCGAACCGACTCGTCGCTCGCCGCCCAAGCGCCGGCGACGGCGTTGTCCGCCCCGGGGTCGCGCAGTTCCAGGCTCGAGCCGCCGCCGTCCGCCGCCGGGTGCCATTTGCCCGAGTCGTAGTAGCGCACCTCGTCGGCCGGGTTGCCGGCGGGATCCTCGAGCACGACCCGCTCGCCATTGTTGCCGAGCCTCCCGGAGTAGTCGCCGACGACGGTCGCGCCGGGGTGCTTGGCGGCGACGGCGGCCGCG
>JAUIGD010000424.1 GCA_030430255.1 Verrucomicrobiia bacterium | reverse complement strand
GGGCACCCACAACGATGGCGGCCCGGACGGCCGGTCGCTGCTCGGCAACGCCCGCGACTCGGAGAACATCGCCTTGGCGACCGCGATCCACGCCCGCATCCTGAAGAACACCCGGGCCGAAGACCGCGGGATCAAGCGCGACCGCTTCTACGTGCTCGCCGGCATCCACCGCCCCGCCGTGCTGGTCGAGGGCGGCTTCCTCTCCAACCGCGAGGAGGCGAGAAAGGTCCACTCCGAATCGTACCGCGCCCTCATCGGCACCGGGATCGCCGACGCCTGCGTCGCCTACCGGAACGCCCTGCAGCGACGCTGAGGAGGCGTTCGCGACAGCGCGGGTGACGAACGCGACCAGCCGTTCCGATGGATTCGGGCTCAGGGCGGCATCCAATCCCAAGCTATCCCCCCAAAACCATCCTCTAAACGCCGCCGCTTCAACAGTCACTCGTCCCCACTGCACCTCCCGCTGATCTCAGAGCTCAACCGATCGGTGCGATATAGTAGCGGCTCGATATCCCCTCGAGGTCGTGATAGTAGAAGAAGCATTCTGGGTCGCTCGCCTGCAACGCTGAAATCATCTGTGGCAGTTCCTCATGCGTGATGATGGTTCTCACAATCTGGAACGACTCTCGGCTGCGCCCGCCCGTCCCCTGATGGAGGGTGTACGTGCGGTGCGACGAGGTCGAGGTGATCGCCTCCCCGACGGACTCGGGGTGGCGTGTGATGATTGCTAGCATCGTGATCTTAAATTTTCGATAGAGGTTGTTGAGGGTCTCCGCAGATACGAAAATGTAGATGCAGGTGTACATCAGCGTGTTCACCACCGACTCGAAATCACCGTTCTTGGCGAAGTCCATCGCCAACCCGAACGCCGTCGAAACGATGGAAGCGATGATCGCGATCGAGCCGACCGGCTTGAGGAATCTGATCGCGAAGTAGGCGCCGAGGATGTCTTCGTCACCCGATGAGCCCCGATTCTTAAACGCGATCGCCTTCGCGACTCCGGCCAGAATGCCTCCGAAGAGCACCAATATAATCCGCTCGTTCTGCGGCTCAGGCTGCGCGAACCGCAACTCCGGCAACACGAGGAGCCCGAGCACGACGGTCACCACAACCACGAGCGAACGTTGGGCAAACACCTTACCGACTTTCCAGAACCCAAAACTGAGCAGCGCCGTCTGGAACGCAATGTAGAGAACGATGAACAACAGATAGCTATCGAAATAGTAGGAGAGCGCCGTGGCGATGCCTTCGGTTCCGGTCAGGACGACCTTCGAGGGCAACACGAAATATTTCAGGGCGATCGCGTAGAGCGTGCCCGCGACGACGATCGAGACATATCCCCTCACCGTCGGCATCGTGCCGCTCTCGCCAGTGTCCGCCCTCATCGTTTGGCAGATGCCCCCGAACCGCTACCCGCTGCGGACAGCGCGCCTCGCGGAGCAAGCGGGTCGTTGCCGCTGAACGCTCGCTTCGGGAGCCTCGCTCGCCCGGATCGATCACCACCTCCGCAGGCGAGGCGCCGCCACCCCCTAGCGCCGAACACGCGGCGTGGATCGGCGGGGCCGCTGGGGGAACACCCGGCCCAAACTAGTCGTAGCTCCAACGCTGGCCGTTTGGAGAAATCCAACCCGCAGAAAAAGGCCGATGCTCGACCCGGGCGGGCGACGCAGCGGGGCTGTCGGGATTGAATGGGTTCATTCATGCGCGAGGCCACCGGGAGCATCGCAATACCGCCGGGTCAACCGATCGCGTCGATCGAATTTGTCTGGCTTCAGACCCTTCGCGTCGCTGGGCAACCACGCCCCAACTCACGGCAGGCCGCAGCGGGAGAGGGCACCGTGCCACGGGCATCACCCGACACAGGGAGAACGATCAATCCGGCGACGCCTCAGGGCCCTATTGCCTCAACCTCGCCTGGCCGGACGCTCGTAGAGGACATCGGGGCAGCGCTCTTCGTTGTCCGCGCCATCGCTGTGTGAGATGGGGACAAAGCCGTGTCTCTCGTAGAACCTCCGCGCTCCGAAGTTGGCCTCGAAGGTCTGGGCGCGAATCGGTGGATCCAGCTGTGTCAACCCGAAGTCCAGCAATCTCGATCCGATACCCCTCCCGACGGACTCGGGTTCGAGATACAGGTGGTCGATCCAGGAGATTCCCCCCTCCACCGAGATGGCCATCATCCCGACGATGCCGCCTGCGCCCTCGGCAACGAGCACCTGGCCGGTGGGGATCAGGGAACGGGAGATCCAGCGCTGCACTTCCGCATCCGAATGAGCCAGCGGCGCGAACGGCAGAAAGCGTTTTCGAGATTTCAGATAGACCGAGGCCACGCCACCCGCATCCGTGGGGTCCGCAGCTCGGATTGAAATTTCCATGGTCGATGCCTGAACGCCGGCTCGCGGCACTTTCACACAGGAGCCCATCGCTGTCGCGCCCCCGATTCTTTGAGACTTCGCCCTGCTCGCTTTCCGGATCGATCACCGCTTGGCGGATGCGATGCGGCTCATCGGCGCTGAGCAGGCAGACGGGGGCGAGATTGAATGGCGCTCGGTTGAGCCGGGTTCCCGGCGGTTAGCCCGGATCGATCACCACATTCGCAGGCGAGGCGCTGCCATTCGTTGACGCTGAGTAGGCGGCGGCAGGGACAGGCGAAGCGGCTGGGTGAACACCCTGCCCGAGCCGGTCACCACGCGGACACCCTCAGCGTCAACGAGGGCGAGCCACAGCCCGGAGCTGGGTGATCGATCCGGGTTAGGTGGTGCTGGAGGGCCTCCGATCCCCATGATGTCCGATCTCATGGACGAGGCGGCGGCCGGGTGGGCTCGCCTGCCGATCCGGTCACCACGCCTGAGGGTCGGCCGACGAGCGCGGTCGCAAGCCGTGCGATCGGAGCGGCGGTAGCGGCCAGCAGAACCCACAGGCCGCCAAAGGGTTCGGGAAGCCTTGCTCTTCTCCTGGGCTGGTTCGAATCCGCCTCGCGGGATCCCTCTGTCGGCTCATGGGTACGAAAAAGCGGAGCCGCGTTGGCGGCTCCGCTTGACGGGAGAGTAGGCTAAGGGAAGTGAGAAGTTAAGACGGTCGAATCTCTCTGGATTCGCTATTTCGCCTGCTGGGCGAGCGCGTAGGCGCTCGAGGCCTTCTCGATGTCGGCGAGGCCGCGGTAGGTCTTGCCTTTCTTCTCGACGAGCCCGCGGGTGACGAGGTTCTGCAGCTTCTCGTAGGCGCGGAGACGCAGCATTTCTTCGCCGCCGCTGACGGCGTTCTTCTCCTTCAAATTCTCGTAGACTGCTTCAAACAAACTGTTGAATTCAAACGTCTTGTCGTTCTTGAGAACCACGACAAGTTCGTCGGTAACATGATCGGGGATTCTCCGGGAAAACCGGGTTCTGCGTGTTGTAGCCATAGGTTACTTATTATATCACACACGCGTCACATTACCACGGAATTCAGCCGCGATTGAACACACGGCCTTACAACAGAATCGTATAACTATAAAAACCACAATTATAAAAACAAATCGGTGGCAGTTTTGGTAAGCTGTAAGTCTTGGATGCGATAATTTTAATCTGCGCGAATTGCCCCCGCACCTTGAATACCGTCTGACGTGACTTCGAAGAACTCTTCGCTGGCGGGAAAGATGGCATCGTCGTAGAGATCGGCGAGCCCGCGGAGATGCTTTTCGATGCTCCCTGCGAGCTTCGGGAAGACGAACACCGAGTGCCGGTCGGGCATGGCCACGTAGAGTTGGGGGCCGAGGGTGTCGGCGAACGGTACGGCGAAATCTTCCGCCAACGGGGTGCTGGCGGTCAGCGGGTGTTCGGCTTGGAGCACGGCGTACTCGATGATGCCATCCGGGCTGCGGCGGTAGCGCGGGGTGAGCTCTTTGACGAGTTCGGCGGCGTCGCGGCGCGCCTTGGCGAAAAACCGGCTCCAGCCGCCCGGGAAATCGCGCTGGAAGCTCACCCGGTCGTAGGGTTTCGCCCCGACCAAACCCTGACGGGCGGCGCAGAAATAGGTGTTGCGGGCGCCGGGAATGAGGACGGCGACTTCGCTGCGAAAAAGGCGAGGCTGGACGATGAGGAGGGGGGCACCCTCGACCGGCTCTGGAATCTCGGGGATGGGGTCCGCGTCGGTGTCGTCGCGACCAGCGCGATCCGACTCGTCCCCCTTGGCGCCTGCGGAGAGCGCCCAAGCGGCAGCGGCCAAGCCCCCGAGCGCGCGGCGGCGGGGAACGGGGGCGGCCGCGGGCGAGGCGTCGCTGGGGACGGTTCGCTTCACTGGCCGATATCGAACCGGGAGTCGAGGTCCAGGTTGTCGAAACGGCTCGCTTCGGCGTCGGTGTCGGCGATCACCCGGGCGTCGGGCAGAGCTTTGCGCAGCGTGTCCATGCCCTCCGGGGTGATTTTGGTCTCCCACAGAAAGAGCGCCTTGAGTTTGCGGTGTTTGGTGATCTCGGGGATGGCGGCGTCGGTCACCGGTGTCCCCCAGAGGTTGAGCCACTCCAGCGAGGGCAGTTCGCCGAGGTGGGCGAGGCCGGCGTCGCTGATGCCGGTGCGGTTCAGGTTGAGGCGCGTCATGCGGGCGAGTTTGCCCACGTGGGCCAGTCCCTCGTCGGTCACCTTGGTGCGGCTCAGATCCAGCTCCGTGACGTTCGGGGCGATGTGCAGAATCTGCTCGATGTCGCTGTCGTCGGTCTCGTGGTAGGTGGAGATCCACTCGACGGCGAGGTATTGTGGCGTGCTGACCGAGACGGGGGTGATCGTGGCGCCCAGATCTTGGAGGTGCGCGACGCCGTCCGCGTTCGGCTCGCCGGCGCGCATCTCGAGGACCTTGCGGACGGTGAGGTCGGGCGGGATCTCGCCGAGTTCGCCCGAACCGCTGCTGAAGCGGGCGCCCTGATCGATCCACGCTTTGATGAGCGCGATCTCCTTCGCCGACAGCGGCGAGCCGTCGTCCTCAGGGGGCATGATCTCGTCGTCGCCGGGCGGCAAGACGACGCGGATGTAGAACTCGCTGCCCTCGGCGTTGCCGCGTTCGATCACGCCGCCGGCGCGGATCCCGGCGGCGGCGGCGAGGGCGAGGCCGGCTTTGGGTTTCTTGTCCGACTCCGACTTCTGACCGGTGTGGCAGCTGTTGCACTTCGCCGCCATGATCGGTGCGATGTGGGTCTTGTAATCGACTTGGGCGGGGATCTGCT
>JAUIGD010000423.1 GCA_030430255.1 Verrucomicrobiia bacterium | reverse complement strand
GTGGACGCCGGAATCCGGCTCGATGGTCTCGCGCACCAGCACGCCGGTATCCGGGTGGTAGGCGAAGGACGAGCAACGCGTCTGCGCCGGCCGCCCGGGCGCGGTCTTGCGCACCTTCGCCTCGCGCAGGCGCCCGAGGTGCCACCTGCCGCCGGTGGTGACGTTGTCGTAGCTGTTGGTGGTGGTCTCGGTGAAGC
This sequence comes from Verrucomicrobiia bacterium, assembly GCA_030430255.1. Classification (GTDB taxonomy): domain Bacteria; phylum Verrucomicrobiota; class Verrucomicrobiia; order Verrucomicrobiales; family DEV007; genus JAUIGD01. Next base: position 5,018 of record JAUIGD010000423.1, on the reverse strand, counting down.
CCTCGCCGTAGTCGACGGTCATGGTCAGCAGATTCCCGAAGCCGTCGTAGCGGACGCCGGAGGTGGTGGTGGTCTTGTAGGGCTGCGGGTCGTCGGCCGGCTGGTTGGCGATCTCGAACTCGCGCGATTCGCTGGTTGCGTTGGAGATGAAGAAGGTCTTGTTGCCGTTCGCGTGCGTGGTCTCGGCGATATCCCAAGTCGATTCCGACTCCTGGATCACCCGCCCATCGGCGAGCGTCTGCCGCGTCAACACCGGCCGCCCGGCAACCAACTCGCGGCGGTCGTACTCCGTGCGCGAGACGATGCCGGTGGTCTCGTCGGTGACGGTGCGCGCCTTGAAGCCTTGGAAGCCGCGCCCGTTGAGGCAAGTCCAGGCGCCCTCGTAGTGGTAGGTGGTTCTGCGCTGGCCGCCCACGCCGTCGTCGACGGTTATCGAGGCAACCGCATGAACTGGGGCTGAGAATTCGTAACAGGGGTATTCGAGGTCCGATGTCGGGCTGTGGATTGATGGGTCGGTTAGTGGGGTGAGGGCGAACTGTGTCCTGCTGCCGTGGTCGGTTGAAAATGATTCGATTAGATCCAAAGCGTTTCCGTTCGAACTAGCGATATAGTGATCTGTGTTTCGTTCGAAATGAAATATATCATTGAATCCGTCTCCGTTGAAATCGCTTACGAGAAGTCGGGAGTTGATTCCCTTTAGGTAAGAGTTCCCTGCAAGTCCTTCGATGCTCCCTTGGGGAGTGAGTTCGAATTCTCCCTCCCCGTTGGAAATAGCGATGAAAGAGAGCGTATCTGGTAGAAACGCATCGGCGTTGAATAAATCTGCACGCCCATCGCCATTTATGTCTGCTGCCTGAATGTGCGTGAAGCCTTGAGCGGATAGGTTGAAGTTGTTGATCTCCGGATTCAGGGTGCCGTTGGAGAACGTCCCGTCACCGCGAGAAAAGATAACCCAGTTTTGCCCTCGGATTTCACCGTTCATGCAAAGGACGTCTGTGAGGCCGTCTCCGTTGTAGTCCCCTGAAACCAATTGGGGGTGCGCACCCTCCCAGGTCTTGTCGGAAACTCCAAGCAAGCTGTCGCGTTCCCGCACGTCGAATGTCCCGTCAGCACGGGAGATGGCCAGCCAGGACTGGAGGGGTGGGTCGCCGGCAATTACCTGATTGTATGCGTAAAGAATATCCGCGGCTCCGTCGCCGTTGAAATCGCCGGGAATCACCCAGCCAAGGTTTGGTGAAAAGCCTTCGTCGATCCGAAGGTCTTCCAATCCCGATTGCACCACTCGCGTAAACAACCCGCGCGGATCTGCGATGTAAACCGCCATCTTTCCGGACTCCAGATAGATGACATCCGTCCGCCCGTCGCCCGTGATATCGAGGGTGAGAAGCTGCGATGCAAAGGTAGGGTGCATGGTCTGACTGGCCAATGGCCCAATCTCCTCGACGCCCTCGCGTAGGGCGAACGTTCCGTCTCCGTTGGACAGTGCCAACCAGTTTTCGTTGGGTGAAGATGAGATGTGAAGGAGGTCGCTGTCACCGTCGGCGTCGAAATCGGCGACCCTGAGCCGAGATTGCTCACCCGATCGCATTCGTTTGTCCTCAAGCCCTGGAATCTGGTCCTGAAATACAAATCCTGTGCCAGCTTTCCCGAATGCAATATAGTGGGCATAGGGATGCGTTGTCGCGGTGTGATCGTTCATGTGAAGAAGATCGACGTGCCCGTCTCTATTGAAATCACCCGTGACGATCCTAGAAGGAGGACTCGAAGCGAATGGGGCTAGTTGGGGGTCTTGATCCCACGAGGTTCCAAGCTCTTCATGCTCTTTCGAAACACTCAAGAGCTCGGAGAGCTGACCGGTTCCGTTGGGGCGCCAGGCAATATTCGTCGTGCTGACTCTTCCCATCGTCCCGGTTGATTCTCGGATGCTTAAAACGCGGGACCGCCCCGTGGCCGGGCTCTGACCGTAGTCCACTGAGTATGTGCGTACAACGGTTGTCCCTCGGTGAGAAGATATCGATCTCAGACGGGAGGACTGCTGAGAGCGATGCCCGGACGAGTATGCTTTTGAGATGTCAGGCCGGTCCTCGTACTCAAAGACGACACTTTGGCCAGCGGGCATCCCTTGGCTTGGGTTCGCAGTATAGTCGATGCGCGTCGGCAGCATCTCGCCGCGCGCTGCGCCGTCGGCATCGTAGTGGTAACGGATCTCGTTGCCGAAGGTGTCGACGATCCGTGTCAGCGCCCAAGTTAGCACGGCGGTGCCGCCCTCGGGCTTGATGCGCGAGTCGGGGGAGTTGCCGAACTCGTGGCGGAGTCCCGATTTGGTCTCGACCGAGAACCACTGCGGGCCGCTGCCCTCTGCACCATGCGACACCACGCGGCTGAAGGAGTCGACTTCGGTGCGGTATTCGGTCCCGTCGCCGCCGTCCGCGCCGGCGATGGCGACGAGGCGCTGGCCATCGAGGGTGTAGCGGTCGTTTTCATCGAAGGCGATGCCGCCTTTGAAGCCGTCTTGGGCGTAGGTGGCGCCGGTGCGGGAGACCGCGGAGAGGCCGGAGAGGGAGAAGCCGACGCCGAGCATGCCGTTGCCGGCCTGGGAGGAATAGTTGATGGCGAGTTTCGGCTCCATGCCGGCGACGCCGGGGGAGACGGCGATGGGGATCGAGATCTGCGCGGCGCCCGTTTCCGAGACGTTGGTCATCACCTCGGTGTAGCCAGACTCCTCGCCGGGGTGGTCGGGGACGGGTTCGATCGCCCGGCTGCCCAGCAGCCACGTGGTGGTGTAGTCGCCGATCGAGACCCGGAACAGGCGGGGCGGTTCCCCGGTCCCGGGGGCGGTGGCGGCGAGGTGGACGTGGTCGCCGGCCGCGATCTCGGCCTGCGCGCCGCGCGGCTCGCCGTTGACGAAAATCTGTGCGCCGCCGGAGACAGATACGGTGGCGCTCCCGAGGAAGCCGGACGGGATCACGAGGTTCGACTGCTGCTCCGCGCCGGGCGGGGCGTAGGGTTGTGCGGTGAACGAGAAGGGCTGCAGGCCGGTGGTGGGAACGGAGTCGCCCAAGTGTCCGTAGACGAGGCGCAGCGAGGCGAACTGGCTGCGGTCGACCGGCTCCAGCAGGCGATACTCGGTCTGCCGCATCGCCCCGACGAAGCCCCGGTCGATGGTGCCGATGAGGAGGGAGGGCTCGTCCCACCCTTCGTCGTCCTGAGGGATCGGTGGCCCCCAGGCGCGCAGGTCCGGGGAGAGTTGGGGGAAGACGCGCAGGCTCGGGTCATCCGTCCGCTGCACGGCGAGGATGCGGAGGACGTCGACGCCGGCGTCCTCGATCACGCCGACCTCGTAGAGCTCGGTGCCCAGTTGCGGTGCCTGCGGGTCTAACATCCCGGCGTATTCGGCGAGGTTCGGCAGGCCATCCGCGTCCGGGTCGGCGGCCTTTCCCCAGACCGTGGGTTCAAGGGCGCCATCGTTGACGGTGGCGACCCCGAACTGTTGCTGTGCCCAGAGTTGATAACGATCTTCGGCGGCTGCCCTCCCTGCCAACGCGACCAGCAGCACGAACCCCCAACTTCCCAATGTGGATTTCATAGAAGCCGGTCTATCCGGTTTGCTTGAGTCGCGCAAGCCGGATCGTGATCGCCAGGTCCCCGGTGCCGCTCCGGTGCGGCGTAACCCTCGCCTCCGCCCTCGCGTAACCAGCGTCGACACCGATGAACGCCCGCTCGCTCCCCTCGCTCCCCTCCCTCGCCGCCGCCGCCGTCCTGATCGGCTGCCCCTTGGTCGCCCCCGCGAAGGAACCCCTCGCCGCCAGCTTCCCGGCGGGCGCGATCGCCTACGTCGAGACGGACGGGTTGGCGGAGCCGATCGTCGCCCTGCGCGACTCGGAGTTCATGGCTGCGGTCTGGGACAGCCAAGAGTATCGCGAGTTCGAGTCGAGCGACGGTTACCAGGGTTTCCAGAAGGGCAGGAAGTTCGCCGAGTTCGTGTTGCGCATGGACCTCTGGGAGGCAGCCGAGAAGCTCCTCGGCGGCGAGATGGGGGTGGGCTTCTATCCAAGCGATGGAGACAAGGAAAAGCCCGCGGCGCTGGTCGTCGTCCGCCCGGAGAGCACCTTCGCCTACCTCAAGCAACGCATCTGGCTCGACCCGCTGTTCATGGTCGCCGGCCGGCGCGTGCTCGAGGGGCCGCTCGCCGAGGCCGAGGGGATCAAGGTCTGGCAGGCGAAGGGCGAGGGCGCCGACGACGAGCGCCCCTTCATCCTGCTCGGGCGCACCTGGTTCGCGGTCAGCACGGAGCGCGAGCTGCTCGAGCGCGCGGTCGCGGCGGCCGATGGAGACCGCCTCGCGGACGGCGACACGTTCGTGGCGGCGCGGGAGCGCCTCGGCTCCGGTGGCGCCCTGCTGCGAGCCTACGTCGACACCGCCCAGATCGCCGCCGCGAAGGAGCGGCTGGGCATCCCGGCGAAGGCGGAGGACATCTTCGGCTCGTTCTTGACCGGCGGGCTGACCGAGCTCGTCGCGCGGGGGGACTATGCGGCCGCCGCGCTGCGGTTAGGGGAGGGCGGGGCCGAGCTCGAGGTGGTCGGTGACGCCGACCCGGCGGAGCTGCCCGAGGCCTATCGCGTGTTCTTCCCGGCGCCGCCGGAGACCGGCACGCGCCCGTTGCCGGACGTGCCCGGCCTGGTCGCCGGGGGCACGATCTACCGCGACCTCGCGGCCTGGTATGCCGCTCGGGAGGAACTGATCGCCGCGGCCAAGCTGCCCGCCTTCGACAAGTTCGAGTCGGGCATCGGCAACCTGCTGCCGGGGCACGACATCGGCGAGGATGTGCTGCCCCTGTTCGGCTCGAACTATCAAATCGTTGCCGCGACACAATCCTACCCGCACCTCGAGTCACCGCCCGGCGTGCAGCTGCCCGGCTTCGCGATCATCGCCTCGCTCGACGAGCCGGAGCGTGCGGGCGACCTGATGCAGCTGTTCTTCCAGACGCTGCTCTCGGTGGTCAACTTCCAGGCCGCCGA
>JAUIGD010000422.1 GCA_030430255.1 Verrucomicrobiia bacterium | reverse complement strand
GTCCGCGCCATCCACGAGCTGCTGATGGAGCTGGCCGAATTTGAGAAGATCGCCCACCTCGTCGAGGCCACCCCGACCTCGACGCGGCTGGCCCTGTTCGGGGACCGGCCGTCCGCCGAAGCGCTGGTGGCGGAGGTCGACGGTGGCACGGTGGGCACCGCCGTGTTCTTCCACAACTACTCGACCTTCGTGGGCCGCCAAGGCCTCTACCTCGAAGACCTCTACATCCAGCCCGAGCACCGCGGGAAGGGCATCGGCAAAGGCATGCTCGCCGAACTCGCAAGGCTGGCGGTCGAGCGCGGCTGCGGGCGCATGGAGTGGACCGTGCTCGATTGGAACCGCGGCGCGATCGACTTCTACGAGGGGCTCGGCGGCGAGCTCCTCGACGGCTGGCGCATCGTCCGCCTGCACCGGGACGGCATCGCCAAGCTCGCCGACTCGCAACCCTGAACGCCCGCCCGCCCACCATGCCCCGCAAGCGCGTCGCCCTCGTCGCCGGCACCCGGCCGGAGGTCATCAAGATGGCCCCGCTGTACTTCGCCCTCCGCGGATCGACAAAACTCGAACCCTACTGGCTCTCCACCGGCCAGCACCGGGAGATGCTCGACCAGGCGATGGCCGTGTTCGGCATCCACGCCGACCTCGACCTCGCCCTCATGCAGCCGGGTCAGAACCTCACCGACCTCACCGCGCGCGTGCTGGCGAAGGTGGGCGAGGCCCTGCCCGGCATCGCCGCCGACGCGCTGCTCGTCCAAGGCGACACCACCTCCGTGCTCGGGGCCGCCCTGGCCGCCTTCTACGCCGGGCTCCCCGTCGGCCACGTCGAGGCCGGGCTCCGCACCGGCGACATCCTCTCGCCCTGGCCCGAGGAGATGAACCGCCGGCTCACGACGCCACTGTGCCGCTGGTGCTTCGCGCCGACCGAACGCTCGGCCGCCAACCTGCGCGCGGAAGGCGTCGGCGCCGAGCGGGTCCAAGTCACCGGCAACACCGTCGTCGACGCCCTGCTCTGGGTGCGGGCGCGACTCGCCGACCAGGGCATCGACGCCCGCACCGTGGCGGCGAAGTGCCAGATCCCCGCGGCCTTCACCGAGCGCTTCCTCGAACGGGGCGGCGCCCGCTGGGTCTTGGTCACCGGCCACCGCCGCGAATCGTTCGGCTCCGGATTCGACGACCTCTGCGGGGCGGTCCGCCAGCTCGCCGACCGCCACCCGGACCTCGGCCTGCTCTACCCCGTCCACCTGAACCCGCGGGTGCGCGAACCGGTAAACCGCATCCTCGGCGACCACGACCGGATCGCCTTGGTCGAACCCGCAGACTACCAGTCCTTCGTCTGGCTGATGGACCGCTGCCATTTCCTGCTCAGCGACTCGGGCGGCGTCCAGGAAGAGGCGCCCAGCCTCGGCAAACCCGTGCTCGTCACGCGCGATACCACCGAACGCCCGGAGGGGGTCGACGCCGGCACCTGCACGCTCGTCGGCACCGCGCCGGAACGCATCCTCGACGCGGCGGAATCCCTGCTGGCCGACGAGGCCGCCGACGCCGCGCGCGCGGCGATCCGCAACCCGTACGGAGACGGCACCGCCGCCCGGGCGATCGTCGCGACCCTGGAACGGGACCTGGCGTAGCGCCCCGAACCCTCGCCGACGGTGCGGGGCGCTCCAAGCCGCAGCCGGAGGCCGGTGCTCGATCCGGGCTGGGTGTCGTGCCCCCTGCTGCGAAACCTTGCATTCGGGGCGCCGCCGCCCGTGAGTGGCGGGTGAGACTCTCCCGCCCCCTGCTCTCCACCCTCGGCATCCTCGCCTGCCAGGCGGTCGCCAGCGCCGACCGCGGGGTCTGGTTCTGGGCGAGCACCACCCTCCCGTCCGGCGCCGCCAGCAGCCACGGCTCCGATGATATCGTCGGCGTGAGCGACGCCCTCGAGGATGCCGCGGTCACTTTCCTCACCGGTTGCGGCGTGACCCGCCTCTACGGCAGCTACAAAAACCGCCCCTTCAGCGAGCCCCACCTCATCCGGCCTTGGAACGCGAAACTCGCCGCCGCCGGCATCGAGTCCCAGCTGCTGCTCGAACTCGCCGACGAGGATGACCTCACCGACCCGGACCACCTCGACCTCGCCGACAAGGTCACCAAGCGCCTCGTGCTGTTCAACGATGCCGCCACCCCTGCCGAGCAGTTCCAGGCGCTGCACCTCGACCTCGAACCCCAGGCGCTCGCCGCCTGGGACAGCGGCACCGCGGCCGCGCGCAGGGTGATGCTCGACCAACTCCTCGATGCCTACCTCGACCTGCGCGCCCTGCTCGACGGCGCGGGCTACGCCTGGGTTCCCATCTACGCCGACATCCCGCCCACCTGGGACAAGATGCCGCTCCCCGACCCGGAGGACGGCAAGGTCGGCTGGGCCGACAGCGCCGACCGCGACGCCTGGTTTGCAGCGGTCGCCGGGGTCCTGGAGGGGGTCTCGTTGATGACCTTCAACAAAGACTCCTTCGCCGGCATCGACGACATCACGGCCTACGAACGCGCCCCGGCGAACTTCCCCGCCGAGGCGCGCGTCGCGATCCAGCCCAAGATCGGCCCCTCCGAACTCTGGCTCACCTACGCCGAGTTCCTCACCGTCCTGACCGCAATGGAGACGGCTTGGGGCAAGGCCGACCTCGAAAACTACGCCTTCTGGCGCGCGTTCAAGCCGACCCTGACCACCTCCGGCCTGCTCGACGCCGACATCGAAGTGGCCGCCGATGGCCCCCACATCGTATTCGCCGCCAAGCCGGACCACCTCTACACCGTCCGCTCCGCCGACCACCTCGCCGGCCAGTGGCGCGAGGTCGCTACACTCCCCAACCGCGACGCCTCCCCGCGCCTGATCCGCCATCGGATCTCCACCGATGCCAGGCGCACGTTTTGGAAGGTCGAGGAGGAGCCGCTCGCACAGTGAACCTCCTCGCCCACCTCCACCTCTCCCGCGACCTCGACGCCGAAGGGACCGCCGGCAACGTCCTCGCCGACTTCCTGCCCAACGATTTGACCGGATTCCCTCCGGGGGTCGTCGAGGGCATCCATCTGCATCGGCGCATCGACGCCTTCACCGATCGGCACCCGGTGGTCGGCGACGCGCGCGACCTGTTCAGCCCCAGCCGTCGGCGGGTCGCGAGCATCATCGTCGATATCGCCTTCGACTACACCTTGAGCCGCGACTGGGACGGGCGGGGCGACACCCCGCTGCCGGAATTCATCGAGTCCGGGTACGCGACCATCGGCTTCGGCGCGCGCGACCTTGGCGAACGCGCCGCCGCCCTCATCGCGAGGATGCGTTCGCGGTGTTGGCTCGAAAGCTACACCTCGCTCGAAGGGATCGCCGAGACCTTCCGCCGCATCGCCAGACGCTCCGAAGCGGCCGCCGCCCTCGTCGGCGCTGAAGAAGAGATCGCGGCGAATCTCGATCCGCTGCAGGATCAGTTCGACCGGTTCTACCCCGACCTACAGAGAGAGGTCGCGAAATTCAGGACGCGCCGCATCAGGCCGATGGGATGAGTGGCACGGCACGAGGGACCTGTCACCGCCCCGATCACCCAATGGTGGGCAGCGTCGCGGTGCCCGCTCGCTGAGTGCCCGTCAAGGCATCCGGGGCGTCCCGTTGGCGCGGCCGCGGGTTGCATGGCGGGGTCCTTCCGGCGCTGCGCTGGTCAGGAGGTCACGCCATCCTCCCCGCGGGGGGCATAACCGCCACACGCCCCACATTCAACTCCTGCACTGTCACCCTGAGCAACGCGAAGAGCCTCCCACCACGGCCCGCGTCTCCGAAGCCATCGGGTCGAATGACCCTTGCGCCTCCCAGGTTGGCGACTCGGCATCGGTTCCGTTCTCGACTCAAACCGCCGAGAACCCGGCTTGACCAAGCGCCGCCCGTCTAGCCCGTCTAGCCCGTCTAGCCCGTATCGCCCACCAGGCTCAGGGCTGAGGCTCGCCCTCGTTGCCGCTGAGCCCGTGGGCGTTGTGATCGGCTCGGGCGGGGTGTCCACCCTACCGCCGCCGACCCACCCTCAACGACTGGCAGCGCCTCGACTGCGGATGGGGCGATCAGTCCGGGCGAGGCGAAATTTCGCGCACTTCCGGCTGACTAGAATTTTGGCGAATTTCAGATTTGCGGAATTTTTCAAACGTAAGTTGCATCTTTGATAGAATTGCAATATAACCAATCAAAATTTCACATCGAATACATTTAATTAGGGATAGCAGATAGTGCTCTCGAACCGAATATTGGGTCTCTTTAGGCTTCATGTGCTCACCCAAGCCGCCCTTGTGATGGGCTTGTTCTGGGTGTGGCTGGTGTTTTTGTGGGGCACCTTTTACCCGGAGGGGTTTCACTTTGAGGCCTACATGAGCTACGGGTTGGCGGCGGTGGCGGGGGTGTTCCTCGAGGCGATGACCCGCCGCCAGGAGCGCAAAAACTTGATTGAGAGGGATCGCGCCGGAGCGTTGCAGGCGGCGTTCAGGCAGATGCTCTACATGGCGCTGAGCCTGTCGCTGTTCCTGGTGCTGTCCAAAGACACGCAGATCTCGCGTTCGTTCCTGCTCGGGTATCTGGCGCTGGCGACCTTGGGCTTGTATCTGAGCAACCGGTGGCTGCCGGGGATTTTGGCGCGGCTCAGCTTCCTGCGCCGGGGCGACGGGGTGAAGACCCTGCTGATCGGCCACTCGTCGCAACACGCGCTGTTCAGCCGCTGGGTGACCAACGGGCGCCAGCTCGGGATGCGGATCGTCGGCGCGGTATCGGATCGCGGAGGGGATGACCTGTCAGCGCTGCCCTGGCCGGCCTTGGGCGGGATCGGAGACCTGGACGAGATCGTCGCCACCCACCGGATCGAGCAGCTGGTGGTGATGGGGTTCCCGGAGAACGTCGAGGCGGTGAAGCGCTTGGCGGCGATGTGCGAGCAGCAGGGGCTGCGGTTCCTATTGCTCAACGACCTCGGCGAGCGCATCGGCCGGCGGGTGACCAACATGAACCTCAACGGCACCAACCTGATGACCATCTACGAGGAGCCGCTCGAAGATCCGCTCAACCGGATCTTGAAGCGCGTGCTGGATTTCTCGATCAGCACGGTGGCGCTGGTGACCGTGTTCCCGGTGATGGCGGCGGCGGTGTGGCTGGCGCACCGGCTCCAGTCCCCCGGCCCACTGATGTTCAAGCAGGAGCGCAGTGGCTTCGGCGGGCGGCCGTTCGTCA
>JAUIGD010000026.1 GCA_030430255.1 Verrucomicrobiia bacterium | reverse complement strand
GACTTGAGGGCGGTCAGGGCAGTGTGAGGGGATGGCCACCAGCCCTCTCAAGGAAGTGTTGTGTCATCCTGAAAGCGCAGCGCCGGAAGGACCCCGCCATGAAACCGGCGCGCCGAGCTGCCGGGACGCCCCGGATGCCTTGACGGCTCCAAGCGGGCGGGCACCGGGACGCTGCCAGCCGTCGATGCCGATGCTTAAACCAGTGCCATTCGTGCTTGCCCGGATCGGTCACCAAGCTCCGGACTGCGGCTTGCTTTCGTTGACGCTGAAGGCATTGGCGTTGCGCCCGGCACGGGCAGGGTGATCACCCTGCCGCTTCGCCGGTCCCGGCCGCCGCCTATTCAGCGTCAACGAATGGCCGCGCCACGCCCGCGGATGTGGTGATCGATCCAGGCGAGGTCGTCCGGGTGCCCCCGGGCCAGAGTTTGTCGGAGGCGGTGATCGACAGCCTCCATCTCGGTTATTTGCAACCGGACGACTCCGACCCTTTCACGCTTCCGTGAGGGCGGTGCCTTTGCGGTGGTTGGGATACCCGGTGAGCAGGAACAGCGCGGGGAGGACGGTGAGGGTGGCGAGCTGGCTGATGAGCATGGCGAGGGCGGTGAAGAGGCCGAACCAGACCGAGGGGAAGAAGTCGGAGAGGACGAGGATGCTGAAGCCGGCGACGATGATGCTGGTGGCGATCCAGATGGCGCGGCCGACGGTGGCATGGGTGCGGCGCAGGGCCTCGCGGCGGTCGCCGGCGCAGGCCTCGAGCTCGGCGCGGTAGCGGATCGTGTATTGGATCGCGGCATCGATGCCGACGCCGACGGCGATGGAGGCGATCATGGTGGTGACGAGGTCCAAGGGGATGCCCGCCCAGCCCATGACACCCAACAAGACGGTGGCGGGCAGCGCCTGCGGCAGGAGCACGACGACCGCCAGCGGCAGGCTGCGGAACAGCAGGACGAGCATGCACAGCACGGCGACCGGCACCCACAGCGCGGTCTGCCTCTGGCCCTCCATCAACGTGTCGAGCAGGTCGGCGTAGAGCGGGAAGACGCCGGTGACCTGGATGTCGAGCCCCTGCAGCGCCGCGGCGTTCGCGGCGAGGTGGGCGTCGAGCCCGTCGAGGATGCGGCGCCGGTCGAGGTCCGGCGCGGTCTCCATCATGCGCACCGTCGAGCGCCCGGTCCTGAACTCGGCGTCGCTGGTCTGGGCGATGATCTCCGGCGCGGCCCTGGTGATGGCGCCGATGAGGAGTTTGTCCGGGACGAGCCGCGTGCGCACTTTCTTGCGCGCCTGGTCGCGGAGCTTGGTGAGGGAGAGGATGTTGCCGGTCTCGGGGACGGTGTCGAAGTAGCGCTCGACGGTCGCCAGCGCGTCGAGCCCGGCCTCGGTGCGGAAGTGGTCGGCCTCGTCGGAGGTGAGGATGACCTCGATCCAGGTCGTGCCCCCCATCTGTGCGTCGATGAACTGCAGCCCTTCGTAGACCTCGCTGCCCGGCCAGAAATAGCTGCCGATGGTGGTCTCGGCGTCCAGCCGCCGCACGCCGGTGACCGCGGCGGCGAGGGCGAGCAGCGCGGCGGCCACCGGCAGCAGCGGCCGCGCGAGGGTGAGCTCCTGAAACAGCCGCACCAGGCCGCGCGAGCGGGCGGCGGGCGCCCCGCCGCCGGGCCTGGTGGCCGCCGCCGCCTCCCGCCTCGGCGGGAAGGCGTCCATGGCGGTGCGGAGGAAGAGGAACACGAAGGCGGAGCCGAACACGACCCCGGCGGCCATGAGGCGGCCGAAATCGCGGATCGGGATCACTTCGCTGAAGCCCAGCGCGGCGAAGCCTGCCGCGGTGGTGGCGGCGGAGAACAGGCAGGGGAGGAGGATGGCTCCGAGCGCTGAGCGGGTGCTCGCGGCGGCCGGCTCGTCCGGGCGCAGCCGCCGGCGTTCGCGGAAGCGCTCGATGAAATAGACCGTGTAGGGCAGCATCAGGACGAACAGCAGCACCGGCATGTTCGAGGTGACGATGGCGATCGGGATGCCTAGCAACACCATGGCGCCAAGGACGCAGGCGGCGGGCAGGATGCAGCAGGCCATCGGCAGGGCGACCCAGCGCGCGCGGCGGAAGAAGAGGGCGAAGGCGGCGGCGAAGAGCGCCAGCGACGCGGCGCCGAAGACGAGCAGGTCGTGCTTCACGGCGCCGTAGAGGGTGACGTTGATGAAGGGGATGCCCGACAGGCGCACCGGCTCGTCGAGCACGCGGTCCCACCCCGCCGCGACCCCGCGGATGCTCGCGACCATCTCGTGGCGGCGCTCGACGACGTCGGGCGTGAAGTCGCCGGTGAACTCGAAGCTCAGGTAGGCGAGGAAATTCAGGCTGCGGCCGTCGGCGGAGATGAGGTTCCCCACCGCGAGCTCGTGGTCGATCAGCTCGGCGCGCGCGGTCTCCAGGTCGACGCCCTCGTCGCCGAGCGCCCGCAGCGGGGCTTTGAGCGACAGGCGCGGGCGCTGGTCGGCGAGCGGGATGTCGAGCACCGACAGGACCTGCGAGACATGGGCGGCGCCGCGCAGGTCTTCGGCGATCGCCTCGACCCGCTCGACGCCGGCGGGGGTGAACCAGTCGTCGGCGGTGACGCAGACGACGGCGTACTCGTCGAAGCCCCAGTCTTCGCGGGATTCGTAGTAGGCCGCCATGTCGCCGACCTCGTCGTCGACGAAGGCGTCGGTCTCGGCGTTGATCTGCAGCCGCGGCACCTGCGCGGCGAGCAGCAACGCGACGCCGAGCATGGCGGCGAGGGCGATCAGCGGTGCGGTGCGGCGCGGGTTCACGGGCTCCCCACTTCCGCCCCGGCGCGCCCGCGGCTCAAGCGAAAAGGGCGGGCAGCTCGGCCACCGTCTCGGGCAGCTCCCCGAGCGACCCGGTGGGTTCCGGGCGGTAGCGGAAGGTGACGCGGCCGGCGGCGGCCGCGACCTCGCTGTAGCTCACGGTCTGTGCGTCGGGGCGGCGCATGCGGATCGAGTGCGCGGGGCGACCGGGGTCGTGCCCGCGATGCAGGGCGCGCAGGGCATCGGCCCCGGGGTCGGGGCCGAGCGCGGCGCGCTCGCGCCGGCGTGCAGCGAGCACTTCGGGGGTGGCGAACGATGAGGTGGTGATGAAGCGCTCCCCGGGCGTCTCGTGTTCTAACAAATTCATGCCATCCCACGACCACAGCGCCGCGGCGGCCCCGGGGGCGATGCCGAACAGCCAGAACGGGGCGTAGCGGTCGGCGCGTTGCGCAGCTGGCAACCCCCGCCGCAGCGCGGCGAGGTCGGCGCAGCCCGCGAGCGCGAGCACCAGGGCGCCGCGGCTGGCGGTGGGGCCGCGGCCCGGCGGCGGCGGCGCCGGTGCGGCGTCGTAGTAGTTGAGCAGCGCCACCGTCAGCCCGCGGGCGTTGGCGGCCAGCCAGCTGCCGCCGGCGCGGCCGTCGCGCGGTGCGAGGAAGGGGATGCCGCCGGCCTCGCCGCGCTGCGGCGGTGTCGCCGGCTCGCGTGACTTCTGCTCGTCGCGGTTGAAGAGGACGCGGTAGCCGCGGCCCTCGAAGCGCCAGCTCAGCGTGCACATGCGCTGCGGCTTCAGCGCGCGGCGGCGGGCGAGTCGGCCAGCGAGGCGCGGTACTTGAGCGTCGAGGGCGCGACGCCGAAGCCCTCCGGCATCTCGATCCCGGCGGAGCGGCACATCATGGCGATGATGGCGTAGTGGTGGACGGTGTGGCTGAGCAGGAACTGCAGTTCGCGGCGCAGGGTGGAGCGGCTCCACTCGCCGCTGCAGCCGCAGTCCATCTTCACCTCGACGGCGCGGTCGAGGTCGGCGCCCGCGAAGCGCTCGAGGGCGCAGCGGATGCCGTGCAGCCGTTGGTAGGCGGCGGCGGGATCGTTCTCGATCGTCGCCTCGCGGGAGCGGTCGTCGTAGTCGATCCTCCCGGCCTCCGCCTGCCGCAGGAAGCTCCTGTAGTGGTCGATGTTGTGGCGGATGTGACCGCCGATTGAGGCGCCGAGCGAGGCTTCCCCCTTCGCGGCGTAGCGGTCGGGCGGCAGTTCACTCAGCAGCTCGATCGCCTGGGTCACGCAGCGGATGTTGTCGTCGATGACGGGATCGGGCGCTTCTGGCATCTTTCGGTCAAAGGCGGCGCGCGTCGCCCGATGCGTGGTCCCGGTTCGAAGGGGACCCGCTTCGTGGCGATACCGCGCCCGCGGGTGGTGTTGGTCGCGCACCGTCGTCGGTCGAGCGCCGTCTCAAGTCAAGCCTAAACGGCGCGCGGCGGGGAGGCGCCCCCCCGGACCTTCGACGCGGCGGCGGGCCGATCCGGGCCGATCCGAGAAAGATTCGAGAACGATCCGAAATCGATCCGCGCGGGGACGGTCGACGCCCGCCCGGCCCCGGGGCGCCGGGGGTGGAATTTGAACACGACCGGCGCCGAATTTGTCAGAGACAACCCCGCCGCTGTGGCGTTGTCTAAGTGATGAAGGATCCACGCCCGCATGGCTAAGGCGCTGCTCCGCCTGTCCGTGTTGGTCGCGCTGTTCGCGGTCAGCACGGTCGTGCTGTACGTCTGGCGGGGCGACGGCAGCCTGCTCGACCGCCTGCGCGGGAAGTTGCGCGGCGCGGTGGCGGGGCAGCAGGGGGGCGCCGGCGCCGGGGGTGCGGCCTCCCCCGGGGGGCGCAAACACGAGCCGTTCACGCTGCCGGAGGACGCCCCGCTCAGCGCCGAGGAGGTGCCCGGCCTGGTGCGGATGAGCATCGAGTCCGCGCGCGTCGCCGAGCGGGTGATCCCTTCGGTGGTGAGCATCACCACCGCCGAGACGGTGCGGGACGACGACGGCATGGCCGCCACCCGGCGGCGCCTCGGGGCCGGGGTGATCGTCACCGAGGAGGGGCATATCATCACCGCGAACCACGTCGTCTACGGGGTGCAGTCGGTGTTGGTGCGGCTCGCCGACGACCGCCTGCTGCCGGTGGAGATGGTGGGGGTCAACCCGCGCAGCGACATCGCCGTGCTGAAGATCATCGCCCCCGACCGGGGGGAGACCTTCCCGGCGCTGGCCTTCGTCCCCGATTCCGACACCGTGCGCCAAGGCGAGTTCGCGTTCAGTTTCGGCAACCCCTACGGCCTGCGCGGGTCGAGCGACTTCGGGGTCATCAGCGCCAAGGAGCGGCGCTTCAGCAACGGCTCGGCCGACCTGTTCCAGACCTCGACCCGCATGCTGCCCGGCCACTCCGGCGGGCCGCTGGTGAACGTCTTCGGCCAGGTCATCGGCATCAACACCGCCATCTACCGCGAGGACCAGCGCGCCCCGGTCTGGACGGCGGTCGGCATGGCGATCGTCGCCAACGACGCGCGCGATGTGCTGGAGATGATCCTCCGCCGCGGCAAGCCGGTGTACGGGCACCTCGGCGTCCATGTCGAGGTGCCGGCCGTCTACTCCCACCTGAGCGCCTTCGACCTGGCGCTGGACTACCCGGTGCAGGTCGAGAGCGTCGAACCGGGGTCCGCGGCCGAGCGTGCGGGCATCCAGGGCGGCGACATCATCCGCGAGTTCGCCGGCGAGCCGGTGGACAATTTCAACGATTTCAAACGCCTCGTGCGCCGCCGGCAGGCGGGCGAGGAGGTGTCGCTGGTCGTCACCCGCAACGGTCGCGACGTGCTGCTCAAGGCCACGGTCGCGGAGCTCGACCCGCAGGCGATCTTCGCGCGCATGGAGGGGTGGACCGAGGAGCGGGCGGCGACCTCGCTGCGCCGGGCGCTCGGGGCCGAGGTGTCCAACTTGAGCGCCGCGCAGAAGAGGGAGTTCGGCATGCAGGCGGCGGCTGGCGGCGTGATCGTCAACGAGGTCATCGCCCGCACCCCGGCGCAGGGGCGCCTGCAGCCCGGCGACGTGGTGCAGATCTGCAACGGCGTGCTGTTCCAGAACGCGCGCCAGTTCGCCAAGCTCGTCGAGGACAGCCCGACGCAGCGCATCGACCTGCTCGTGACCCGCTCGCTCCCCAGCGGCGGGCGCGTGAACCTGATGATCGAGCTCGAGCCGGTGCGCGCCCAACCCGAGGCCGAGGAGCCGCCGCCGGAGGCGCGCGTGCAGGCCTGAGGGTGCCCCGACCGACCTTCCAGCGATGGCCCGTTTCAAACTCACCCTCGCCTACGACGGCGCTCCCTTCGACGGATGGCAGAGCCAGCCGGCTGCGAACGCCGTGCAGGACCACCTCGAGGCGGCGTTGGCGGCGGTCGCCGGCGTGCGCCTGCGCGCGCACGGGGCGGGCCGGACCGATGCGGGGGTGCACGCGCTCGGCCAGGTGGCCCACTTCGATGCGCCCGGGGAATCGCGCATGGACGCGGCGGCTTGGCTGCGGGCGCTGAACACCAAGCTGCCCCGCGCGCTGCGGGTGGTGGCGAGCGAAGCCGCCCCCCCGGACTTCCACGCCCGGTTCAGCGCGGTGGCGAAGACCTACCGCTACGAGATCGACACCGCGCCCGTGCCGCACCCGCTGCGGCGGGACCGCGCGTGGCAGCGCCCCTCGCCGCCGATCGACGCGGCGCTGCTGCGGGAGGCCTGTGCGCTGGTGGTCGGCCGGCATGACTTCGCCGCCTTCGCCGCGAACCGGCGCGACGGGAAAGACCCGGCCACCGAGCGGACCATCGCTGCGGCGGCGGTCGACCGACCCGGGGCCGAGCGCCTCGCCGTGACGCTCACCGGTGACGGCTTCCTCTACAAGATGGTGCGCCTGCTGGTCGGCGGCGCGGTGCGGGTGGCGGAGGGGCGGGCACCGCTGTCGTGGATCCAACAGTTGTTAGACAACCCGGGCGGGGGGAAGTGCCAATACTGCGCCCCCGCGGCGGGGCTGTACCTGGTGGAGGTCGACTACGGAGGTGCCCGGGTCACCGGGTGATCAGATGGCCCCGCCCTCTCGTCGCTGACCCCGGATCCGTCACGGCGGAGACGGAGCTCCGCCCTCCAGCGCAGCGGTCCCTATTCCCCCGCGACGAGGTCCTCGTAGCTCTGGCGTTCGCGAGCGACCTTCGCCTCCTCGCCGTCGACCAGGATCTCGGCCGGCATGGGGCGGGAGTTGTAGTTGCTGGCCATGACGAAGCCGTAGGCCCCCGCGCTCATCAGCGCGATGAGGTCGCCCTGCTCCAGCTTCGGCAGGTCGCGGTCCTGGGCGAAGAAGTCGCCGCTCTCGCAGATCGGGCCGACGACATCGACCGTCTCGGCGCCCGCGCCGGCCTCCGCTTCGCGGACGGGGACGATGTCGTGGTGCCCCTGATAGAGCGCCGGGCGGATCAGGTCCCCCATGCCGGCGTCGACGATGGCGAAGGTCTTGGCGCTGCCGTGTTTCTTGTAGAGCACCCGCGAGACCAAGACGCCCGCGTTGCCGGCGATGAAGCGGCCGGGCTCGAGCAGGATGCGCAGGCCGAGCGGCTTGAGGAGCGGGGTCAGGGCCGAGGCGTACTCCTCGAGGGTGAGCGGCGCCTCGCCGCCCTCGGACTGCTTCGACCACCAGGCTTCGTCGCCGCTGGCGAGGCTGTCCCGATACACGATCCCGACGCCGCCGCCGATCGAGAGGAACTCGATGCCGTGTTTGGCCTTCAGTTCGGCGGCGAGCGGGGCGACTTTCTCCACCGCCTCGATGAAGGGCTTCGCGGAGGTCAGCTGCGAGCCGATGTGCATCTGCAGCCCGCGCATGACGACGTGCGGCAGCTCCGCGGCGGCGGTGTCGTAGAGGCCCTGGATGTTTTGGAAGTCGACCCCGAACTTGTTCTCGCTCTTGCCGGTCGAGATGTACTTGTGCGTCCCGGCATCGACGTTCGGGTTCACCCGCACCGCGCAGTGGGCGGGGGTGCCGACCTCGCGCGCCAGCTCGTTGATGAAGCGGAGTTCGGCTTCGCTCTCGACATTGAAGCAGTAGATGCCGGACTGGAGCGCGTAGACGATCTCCGAGCGCGTCTTACCGACGCCGGCGAAGGTGCAGCCGCCGGGGTCGCCCCCGGCCTTGACCACCCGGAACAGCTCGCCGCCGGAGACGATGTCGAAGTCGGCGCCCTCCGCTGCCAAGAGGCGCAGCACGGAGAGGTTGGAGTTCGCTTTGACCGCGTAGGCGATGTGCAGGTCGAGTTCGCTGAAGGCCCCCTTCAGGCGCCGGTAGTGGTCGCGCAGCGTGGCCGCGGAGTAGACGTAGAGCGGGGTGCCGTGCCGCTCTGCGAGCGTGGAGAGATCGACCTCTTCGCAGTGCAGGGAGCCGTCGCGGTAATGGAATGAGTGCATGGTGGGCGGGCGTGAGGAGGCGGGGGAGCCTTGGGCGGCGCCCCGATCGCGGCGGGTTCCATCGTTCAAAGCACCCCCCGAATCAAGCTGGCGAATCGCCGTGCGGGGGGTGGGTGTGGTGATCGGTCCGGGCTACACCTCTTTCCGATAGGCGCAGAGGTCCCTCTCGCCGTAGTAAGCGAGGAGCAGCGCGCCGTCGCCGGCCAGGGCGCCGAACAGGTCGAGCATGAACTCCTGTTCGCCCGGCCACGGGTAGACGTAGAAGACGTCGATGTCGGCGATGGGGTGGGGGAGTTCGTCATAGCTCGTCGGCGTGCCGTCGCCGGGGTCGCCGCCGCCGACCAGCTCCTCCCCGCCGAAGCCGGTGAAGGACTCGAAGCCGTAGGGGACATAGCTCGACTCGATGATCTCCGCGCCGGTGGCGGCGCGGTCGTTGAGCGCGCGGGCGTGGCGGACGAGGGCGGGCTCGATCTCGATCCCGTACGCTTCGAAGCCGAGCAGCGAAGCGATGCCGGCCGCCAGCCCGAAACCGCACCCCCATTCGCAGAAGAGGTCGCCATCGGCGAGGGCGCGGGATTTGACCTCCGCCAACGCGGCGTGGAACAGGCGCGGGTCGCTGGGGAGGAACTTCGGGGTGCGCCGGTTCTGCTCGGTGTCGAACAGGGAGTCGATCTCCGCTTCGGCGGTCGCGATCAGGCCGGCGACCCGTTCGGGGACCGCGGGTGGGGCGTCGAGGGCGAGATCGATTTCGGTGAGCGGCACGGGGAGCTCGCCAACCCTAAGCCGCGACGCCTGGCGGCGAAAGGCGTCGTGGTCGCGCGCGGTGGCTCCGCGCCGCGCTATTCGCCTTCCTCGCGTTTCTGGCGCTCAGCGCGGGCGGTGTCTGCGGCGGCGGACACGAGGACGGCGGCCGGGATGCTGAGCCCGGCGAGGAAAACGGCGGCTTGGAACCATTGGATGCCCATGAGTGAGAGTCGGTTGGGGTGGTCTGGAGGAGGAGTGAGGTGGGGTGGTGTCCCATTGGACGAGCGAGATGGCGCCGAAGTCACCGGAGCGTCCATTTTGTGCGTCTAAAAATATTTAACATTTATTAAATTTTGCCAGCGATAATTCGAGGTTTTCGGTTTCCGCGGCCGGGCGCAGACTGATGGTAACGCTCTGCCGATGGAAACCCTTTCAATTGCTGACCTCAAAGAACGCGCCGCTGGCGAGCCCGGCGAGTACCGCGTGCACGGCCAAGTCGCCGCCGTGGCCCGCCGCGAGACCAAGGCGGGCAAGCCGTTCTACGAGGTCGAATTGGCGGATGGCGCGGGTTCGATCAAACTCAAGGCCTGGGCGGATTCGCCAGCCTTCCCGCAGGCCGAGGTGCTGCGCGGTGGCGAGTTCGCCTGCGCCTCCGGGCATTGGAGCCAGAGCGAGTACGGGCTCGACGCCCGCGACTGGACCTTGCGGCCGCTGACCGATGAGGAGACCGACGCCCTGCTCGCGGGGAGCGGGTCCTTGCGGGCGAAACAGGACGCCGACTACGCGCACATCGCGACGACCTGCGACGGGCTCGGCGAGCCGCGGTTGCGGGCGCTCTGCGAGCGGTTCCTCGATCGGTTCGGGGCGCGGTTCCGGCGGGCGGCGGCGGCGCGCAGCAACCACCACGCGCGCCGCGGAGGCCTCGTCGAGCACACGGCGCAGATGATGCGCTGCGCGGACGCCATCGCCGGCGCCTACCCGCACCTCAACCGCGACCTGCTGCTGGCGGGGGTGCTGTTCCACGACTGCGGCAAGCTCTGGGAGAACTGCTACCCCGAGCGGGGATTCACGATGCCGCACGACTTCCGCGCCGAGCTGCTCGGCCACATCCCGATCGGTGCCGAACTCGTCAACGCCCTCTGGCGGGAGCTCGAGGCGGAGGAGCAAAACGGCGCCTGGCGCGAGCTCGACCCCCCCTCAGACCATGTGCGCGTGCACCTCTTGCACCTGATCCTCTCGCATCACGGCCAGCTGGAGTACGGCTCGCCGGTGCTGCCGAAGACGCCGGAGGCGATGGCGCTGCACTTCGTCGACAACATCGACGCCAAGCTCGAGATGTTCGCCGACGGCTACGCCGGCGGGGCGCGGCGCAACGCCGAAGTCTACGACCGCGTCTGGGCCTTGGGCGCGAACCTCGTGCGGCCCCTGGCGCACTTTGAAGGTGATCGAGCGGCGCCCCCGGGAGGCGCCGAGCGCGGTTCGGGACCGCTCGCGGACTGAGCGGACGTGGGTTCGCGGTGGGGCTTGCACCGTCGCCCGCGGCTGCGAAAGGTGCGGGATGAACACCGCCCGCCTCGCAGAAGTCTTCTTGCGCGGCGTCCTGCTGTTCTCGGCCTGCGGGCTCGGCATTTCGGTGTTCGCCGTCGTCGCCCCTCCGGAGATGGCCTACGCGCACCTCGAGCGGATTTCGGGCTACGACGTCAACCCGCCGCCGCACCTGAACTACTGGCTGCGCATGGGCGGGGCCAGCCTCACCTTCGTCGCCCTGCTGCACGGTTTCAGCGCCCTGCATCCAGACCGTTGCCCCGGCCTGACCCGGGCGCTGCTCTGCTTCAACCTCGCGCTCGGGGGAGTGATGTTCGTGGCGGGGAGGACCGCCGGGCTGGGGCTCTGGAGCTACTTCAACGACGTCATCTTCTGTTCTCTCACCGGCGTCATCGGCCTGGTGGCGCTGCGGCTACGGAAGGAAGAACCCGCCCCCCGGACGGAGGCCGAGGGCGAGCTTGGCGAGCTGGAGCGAGGGCATCGCTGAGCGGCGTCACTGCCGGGCTCGCTTGCGCTGGACCTTGCGGATGTGGTCGAGCTGGTGGTCGACCCGTCGTTCGGTGGCCTCCTCGGTCGCGGATGTCGGTTCACTCGAGCCGGTGGTGGTGCAGGCGGCGAACGGGAGGCAGACGGAGGCGGCGAACAGGGCGAGGAGGACCGGGCGTTTCATGCCGCGAGCAAAGCGCGGCCGGTGCGGCTTTGTCAATCGCTGTGGCAAGGGGAGGGGCGGCGGCTCGATCGTCCGACACGCGGTCTGGCCTCGGCGGCTCCCCTGCCACCAGCCTTGCTACTCAGCCCCGCGCGGCGATGTCCTCCAGGTCGCGGCGGACGGTGTGGCGGTCGACGCCGAACTCGCGGGCGAGGGCGGAGACGTTGGGTTTCTCCTCCGGTGCCTCGCGCAGGCGTTTGGCGATCTCGTGCTGGCGCGCGAGGCGCTCGGTGAAGCGCCGCTCCGGCTCGCCGGTGCCGATCTTCTCGGCGCGCTCTAACGATTTCAAGGAAGCAACGGTCTCGCCGACCCCGCACTCCTTCAAGGCCTCCTCGACGGTGGCCTCGAGCTCGAACAGGCCGACGGGCTTCTCGAGCGTGTAGTGGGCGGACTTCGGACCCTGCAGGGCCTGGAGCTTCTTGGCGATGTCGAGGGTGCCGGAGATGACGATCACCGGCACGTGGGCGGCCGCCTCCTTAATCCTCGGCAGGAAGTCGACGCCCCGCTCGCCGTCGGCGAGCACGTGGTCGAGGATGATGACGTCCGGGAGCGATTCGGCCAGGGCCTCGAGGGCGGCAGTGCCGGTGCCGACGCAGGTGAGCTGGTAGCCGCGCAGGGCTTTGGTGTAGGCGCGCAGCTGCTCGGGGTCGTCTTCGACGATGAGGATGCTGGCTCTGGCGGCTGCGGTCATGGGACGGTGTTGCACTACAGGGCAGTCTGCGGCAGGCCGCAAGGCGCGCGGGTGGGCGAGTGGCGCCCACCCGTGCGGCGCCCGCTACTCGGCCCGTGCGGCGACGCGGAATCCGGTGACCGTGTAGCTGGCGGTGGTCGTGGAGGCGACGGCGCTCCAGGCGGTCGAGCGCAGCAGCCCCTCGCCAGCGCTGAAGCGGCCGCCGATGTTGAGGACGCTGTCGGCGGCGCCCGCCTTCTCGACGAACTCGTCGACGTTGCCGCCCAGGTCGTGCGCGCCGTAGCGGTTGCCGGTGCCGAGGTAAACCCCGACCGAAGTGGGGCCCGCACCGTCGAAGTTGGCGCTGTCTCCGTCGCCTGGCGGCGGGCTGTTGTTCACGGTGTTGCCGCCGGTGGGGTAGAGCGAGTAGCCCGAGCCGGTGTAGTAGGCGGCCTTGTACCATTCGTCGACGTCCGGCAGGAACACGCGGGCACCGGGGTTGCGGCCGGCGATCGAGCCGGCGTTGGAGGGCGTCGGCGTGCCGCCGAGCAGGGTGTAGGCGCCGTCTTCCGTATCGCTGATCGCCGAGGCGCCGTTGCCCAGCCAGTTGGCGTAACGGGTGGCGTCCCAGTAATCGACGAGCACCACGGGGAAGTGCTCGCGCCCCGCGACCGGCGCGTATTTCTGACCGCGGGGGAAGTTGACCGTGAGTTGGATGCCGCTGGCCGGGGAGGTGAGCATCGCCGCGTTGTAGAGGTCGAGGGGGTCGTTGCCGTCGGGGTCGACGGTGTTGAGGAAGGTGGCATACTCGGCATTGGTGACCTCGTAGCGGGCGATCTGAAACGGTTCGGCGACCGCGCCGCGGCCGGTGGTGTCGGCGGGGTTGCCCGGATCGCGCACCGGGCAGAACAGGGTCTCGGTCGCGGGAGGCTCGACGTTGACCCGGTAGAACTCGCTCCCGGTGCCGAACAGGACCGGCGCGCCGATGGCGGTCGGCGAGTGGTAGGCGACCTCGGCGTGGGTGGGGCCGATGACGCTGAAAGGGGCGCGCTGCATGGCGCCCGCGCCCCAGCTCTGGCCGTCGGTGCTGAGCTGGACCTCGTAGCCGACCGCGCCGGGGGCGGCGTGGTTCTCGCGGAAGGCGATGCCGCCGTAGGTTTCGAAGAAGACACGGTTCTGCGAGTAGCGCGGCAGCAGGTGCGGGTCCGCGGCGCGCGGGTTCATGGCGAAGAGGAACTCCTCGACGTTCTTGGCACCGTCTCCGTCCGGGTCCTCGTAGGGGCCGGAGCCGGCCGGGGCGGCGGCGCCGAAGTGGTCGACCGTCCAGCGGCGGTACGGGTGGGAGACGAGCTCGTAGGCGCCGATGTCGGCACGGGGGCCTTCGCGGTGGCGAGCGACGCCGCGGGCGTCTGTGGCGAGGAAGCCGGTGCCGCCGACCGCGCTGTCGACCGCGGGCGAACCCGGGAGCAGGGGGAGGACGGGGACGGCGCCTGGCGGGTAGCTGAGGTCGGCCGCGAGCACCCCCGCGGCGGTGCTCCCCCCGTAGTTCGAGGCCTGCGCCAGCGTGCCGCGAGGGTCCCAGAGCAATGCCCCCGAGCCGCCGGCGGAACCGGCGACCAGGATCGAGTTGCGCAGGCCGGGGCCGGAGAAGTCGCCCGCGGTGAGCAGGTGGCCGCCGTCGCCCTCCGCGCTGTTGCGGTAGAAGGTGCAGTGGTTGATGTCGATGTGTGGAGGGTCCGCGACGTCGCCGACCAGCGCCAGAGCGCCGCCGCCCGCCCCCTGCCGCGCCTCGTTGTCGAAGAAGGTGCAGTTCTCTAGCAATGTTTTGGAATCTCTGACCAAGACCGCCCCGCCGCCGTCGATCCAGCTCTCGCAGCGGCGGAAGGTGCACCGCTCGGCGCGCAGCTCGCCCTCGAAGACGGCGAGCGCCGAGCCGCCCTCGAAGGACACGAGCTCGTCGAAGTCGCAGTCGCGGAGCCAGAGCGTGTTGCCGGTGCAGACGA
Source organism: Verrucomicrobiia bacterium (assembly GCA_030430255.1). Classification (GTDB taxonomy): domain Bacteria; phylum Verrucomicrobiota; class Verrucomicrobiia; order Verrucomicrobiales; family DEV007; genus JAUIGD01. The sequence goes on along the minus strand of JAUIGD010000026.1, from coordinate 16,251 downwards.
TTCCGGTGCGGCCGCCGTCCAGGTCGGCCTGCGGCTCGACGCGCAGGCCGGAGAGGATCACCGGGGCGCCGGAGGTGACCTCCAGAAGCGGGGCGTCGGCGGCGGGGCGGATCGCCGGGACGAGCGGGCCGCGGCCCTCGATGACGATGCCCTCGACCGGCGGCAGCGCGCTCTGCACCCAGATGCCGTCGAGGAGGGGCTGCGGCATGACGATGTAGTCGGCACCCGAGTTCAGGGCGCTGCGCAAGGTGCCCGCGCCGCTGTCGCTGGCCGGACCGGTGCGGGTGACGGTGTAGACTTCGGCCTCGAAGGCGCCGATGTCCGGCGCGCCGTTCTGCGGGCGGGCCTTGCCGCGGGCGTCGGTGGCCGCCGTCGCCGCGCCGGTCGCGGCGTCGAGCAGCGGGCTGCCCGGGGCGAGGTTGAAGGTCGGGATGCGCCCGCCTTTGTAGACCGCCAGCGGGCCGAGCAGGGGGTCTCCCGAAGTCCAGTTGGCGCCGCTCAGGCTGAACGCCGCGCCGGGCTCGGCGCCGGTGTTGACCTCACCGCTGCCGCTGCTGTTGGCGAAGAAGGCGGAGTTGTTGATGTCGGCGCCGCCGCCGGCGAGATGCACGGCGCCGCCGCCGGTGGCCGAGTGGTTGTCGACGAAGGTGCAATGGACGTAGTTGATGAAGCCGGAGGCGTAGTGGATCGCGACCCCGCCATCCCCCGAGGGGGCGCGGCAGCCGGTGAAGGTGCAGTTGCGGATCGTGGCGTTGGTGCCGCCGGTGCCCAGCGCGCCGCCGTCCGGGGTGTCGATCGCGTCCTCGTCGACGCGGTTGTCGATGAAGGTGCAGGCGTCGAGGGTGAGGCCGGGCACGTAGGCGACGATGGCGCCGCCGAGCAGCTCGGCGGTGTTTTCGCGGAACACGCAGGAGCGCACGGTGAGGTCGATGTCCCCCTGCGCGCGGATGGCGCCGCCCCAACCGGCGCGCACGCCGCCGCCCGCGGCGCCGCGGCCGCGCTCGAAGTCCACGCCCTCGATGACGACGCTGTAGCTGTCGCCGGGGAGGGAGGTCTCGAAATCGAGCAGGCGGTGGTTGCCGCCGCCGTGGAGGGTGACGTCGCCATCGGCGATGATGGTCACCGGTCCGGTGATGGTCGGCAGCGGCGTGTGCGGGACGATGGTGCCGCTGATCGAGCGCAGGTCGATGGTGTCGTGGCCGGCGTTGGCGTTGGCGGTCTCGATCGCCCAGCGGAGGGTGTGGGTGCCCGAGCCGCCGCCGTTGTTGGCGACGATGAGTTCGAGGGCGGGAGCGCCGGCGCCGAGGCTGAGCGTGGCGGCACTGTAGGTGAGGGCGAGCCGGAGGGGGCGGAGTCGGGATGGGGTCATGGCGCATGGACTGTCCGGTTTCATGGTGGGTGGTGGGATGGGCGAGTCGCGCCCACCTCGCGCCCACCTCGCGTGCGGCGGCCGGGGCGCGGCCCGGTCCCGCCCCCGCCTCCCGCCTCCCGCGTTGCGCCGCGGCCCGGCGGGGCGAATGTCCGCCATGAACGCCCACCCGCCCGCCAGACCGCTGGCCGTGCTCGCGCTGGTGCTCGCCGCGCCCGCCTTCGCCACCTGCGCCCCCGCACAAACGTCCCTCGGACCGGGTGCCCGGGACGGCGGGCGCATCCCCGGCGCGGAGTGGGCGCACGCCCCGGAAGCGTTCCTAGAGGCGCGTTGGGACCGCGAGGGGCTGGCGCGTGTCCGGGCGAAGTGGGAGGAGATGCACGAGGCGAGACTCTCCGCAGCGTTGCTGATCGTCGATTCCGGCTACGTCGTCGCGGGCTTCGGCGATGTCGAGAAACCCTACAAGTGCCACTCGGTGCGCAAGAGTTTCCTGAACGCCTTGTTCGGCGTGCTCGACACCGCCGGGGCGCTCGATCTGGAGCAAACCTTGGGCGCGTTGGGGATCGACGACCTCACGCCGCTGGACGCCGACGAGCGGTCGGTGCCCGTGCATCTCCTCCTGAAGTGTCGCTCCGGCATCTACCTGCCCGCCGAAGCCGAGACGGCGGCGATGAAGCGGCGCAAACCCGCGCGCGGCAGCAGCGGGCCGGGGGCGTCCTACTACTACAACAACTGGGACTTCAACGCGCTCGGCGGCATCTTCGAGAAGCTCTCCGGCCGGCGCATCTTCGACGCCTTCGCCGAAGACATCGCCGCGCCGATCGGGATGCAGGACTTCGACCGCGAACGCGACACCTGGTATTGGCATGACGACGCAGGCCGGCGCGCTTCGCGGTTCCCGGCCTACCATTTCAAGATGAGCACCCGCGACCGTGCGCGTTTCGGGTTGCTGTTCCTGCGCGGTGGCGAATGGGGCGGGCGCCGGGTCATCGACGAGTCGTGGATCGCGCGGTCCGCACGCCCCTACTCCGACCACGACAGCGACCCCGCGCAGCTTCCGGCCGGCGAGAGCTACGGGATGCTGTGGTGGACCGGCGCCGAAGGGTCGCACTTCGGGGCGGAGATCGAGGGGCGCGCATACTCGGCGCGCGGCGTCGGCGGGCAATACATCGCCGTCCTGCCCGGCGAGGATCTCGTCGTCGCCCACGCGAACGACACCTCGAGCGAGGGGTGGCGCTACCGCTCCGCCGAGCGGAACGCCCTCTTCCGCCTCGTCATGGCGGCGAAGCGGCGGACCCGGTGATCGACCCGGGCCGCGTGCGGCTACGCTCCGAGGAAGGTCGCGAACACCCCCAGCGCCCGATCGACGCCCCCGGCATCGACGTCGAGGTGCGTCACCATCCGCACGGGGTCGCCGGCGTAGCCCGCGACGAGAACCCCCCGCGCTCGCGCGTGTTCGACGAACCCGGCGATCTGGGGGGCGTCGAGGTGGGCGAACACCATGTTGGTCTGCACGGGGTCGCAATCGACCCCCAGATCGGCCAAGCCCCGCGCCAGCCGTTTCGCGTTCGCGTGGTCCTCGGCGAGGCGCCCGACGTGGTGCTCGAGCGCGTGGATGCCGGCCGCCGCGAGCAGGCCGGACTGCCGCAGGCCCCCGCCCAGCATCTTGCGCCAGCGCTTGGCCTCCCTGATGAAGTCGCGCCGACCTAACAAAACGGAGCCGACCGGCGCGCCGAGCCCCTTCGACAGGCACACCGAAACGCTGTCGAAGGGCGCCGCGATCTCCGCTGCCGCAGTCCCTCCGGCGGCCGCCGCGTTGAAGATCCGCGCCCCGTCGAGGTGCATCGCCAAGCCGTGTCGGTCGGCGAACCCCCGCGCCCCGGCGAGGTAGCTCACAGGCAGGACCTTGCCCCAGGTGGTGTTCTCGAGGCACAGCAGGCGCGTCCGCGCGTAGTGGAAGTCGTCCGGCTTCACCAGCGCCGCCAGCTCGGCGAGGTCGAGCGTGCCATCGGCGCGCTGGCGCACGGTCTGCGGCTGCACGCTGGCCAGCGTGGCGCCGCCTCCCCCCTCGAAGAGATAGCAGTGCGCCTCCTGGCCGACGAGGTACTCATCGCCGCGCGCGCAGTGGACCAGCAGGGCGCAGAGGTTGCTCTGCGTCCCGCTGGTGACGAACGCTCCCGCCTCCTTGCCGAGCATCCCCGCCGCGAGTTCTTCGAGGCGCTGCACGGTGGGGTCGTCGCCGAACACGTCGTCTCCCACCTCGGCGGCGGCCATCGCCTCGCGCATCGCCACGGTCGGGCGGGTGACGGTGTCGCTGCGGAGGTCGATGGTCGCTGGCATGGTCTGGGTTCAATCTCGGATATTCCACATCGATGGGCGGGTCCGCTCCGACACCTATGGCACCTCCGTCGTGCGCAGCACCTCCTCGACCGCCGCTGCGGGGCTGATGGCATTGTTGCCCCCCTCGCCCATCCGGTGGCAGAGCACGGGGGCGGCCACCGCTTTGACATCGTCCGGGAAGACGGCGCTGTGGCCCTCCATGAACGCGACCGCCTGCGACGCCCGCATCAGGGCGATGGCCGCGCGCGCGCTGATGCCCTGGAGGAGGCCGCGCTGGCGCCGCGCGCCCTCGCAGATGGCGGTGATGTAATCGCAGACCTTCCCCGAGACGGGAACCGCCCGCGCCGCCTCCTGCATGGCCAAGACCTCTTCCGGCGAGATGATCGCCCCGGCCTCCTTCGCGTCGCCCTCGAGGCGCCCGGAGGCGTGCAGGGCGAGGATCCGCGACTGCGTCGCCGCGTCCGGGAGGAGCATCGAGATCGACACCAGGAAGCGGTCGAGCTGCGGTTCCGGCAGCGGGAAGGTGCCGCTCGCGTAGAGGCTGTTCTGCGTCGCCACCACCATGTAAGGCGAGTCGAGCGGGCGCGTGACGCCGTCGATCGAGACCTGGCGCTCGTTCATGCACTCCAGCAGGGCGCTCTGCACGCGCGGGCTGGTCCGGTTGATCTCGTCGGCGAGCAGCACGTTGCAAAACACCGGGCCGGGGACGAACTCGAACTCGCCCCGCCCCTGGTGGAACATGGAGTATCCCATCAGGTCGGCGGGCAACAGGTCGGGGGTGAACTGGACGCGGTGGAAGCGCCCGCCGAGCGACTTCGCCAGCGTTTCGGCGAGGCTCGTTTTGCCGATGCCCGGCGCGCCCTGGATGAGGGCGTGGCCGTCAGCGACCAGCGCGACCATCAAGAGGTAGGCAGGTTCCTCGGCCCCGAGCACGGTCCCGGTCAGGCGTTGGTAGAGGGCGTCGAGTCGGTCGCGCATGGGCGGGGAGCCTAGCAGGGTGTTGAAAATCTCCGCAACCCATCGTTTCGCTTGGGAGGTGGATTTCAGATCAACGCCTTCGCCGGTTTGGCGGGAGCTCAGAGCCCCGGACACAAGCTTCTGAGATCAAAGGGGTTGCTCCGCCTCAGTCGGGGATGGCCACCCAGCCGTCCGGCGCGCGCCTCGCCCTCGCTGCCGGACGCTTCCGTTGCGCGGGAATGGGGAGCTGAGCCTCCGGGTGGCATCGGAATTGCTATATGAGTCCAGCCCCTTGTCCGAAGCGCCCAGAGAATTCTCGCCGACCTGCCACTGGAGGCACGTCGATCCCTTCGTCGGCGCGGAGGCGGCCGACCTCCCCGAGCCGGTGGGGCTGGCGTCGGCATGGTGGATGGCGAAGCCGGTGATCGGCAACACCCACCCCGGCGCCTGCCGGCCGTTCGGGATGGTGTCGGCCGGGGCCTACTCAGGCGCATACGTGACCGGCTATGGACGCTATGCCCTGTCCCTCGACGGGCTGCCCGCGACCCCGGACAGGCTGTTCGAAGGGCGCACCGCGCTCGGGTTCTCGCACTTCCATCACAGCGGTACCGGCCGCATCCGGGCCTACTACAACTACTTCTTGGTCAGCCCCTACACCGGGGATTTCGCAGGGGCGGTGGGGCAGCGTTCGGCCATCTTGAGCGAAGAGGCGCAACCCGGGTATTACAAAGCGGAGCTCGACCGGCCCGAGGTGGTCGCCGAGGTGACGGTCGGCGAGCGCGCCGCCTACCACCGCTACCAGTTCGCGTCGCCGGGAGGGGAGCCGCGCGGGGTGCGCGTCGACCTCACCAACGGCGGCCTGCGGATCGAGGGGATGCGCACCCGGCCCGGGGAGGTCGAGGTGGAGATCGACGGCGGGAGCGGCCGGGCGGTCGGCCGGGCTGACATGGACGGCATCCTCATCCAGTTCGAGGTGCTCGCCGAGTGCGGCGGGGCGGCCTGTCCGGCGCGGCTGTGGCAAGGTCGCGAGCCCAGGGCGGGGACGGCGCTGCGCATGGCGCCGGCTGGGGACGAAGCCGACCCCGAGCCGTTCGGGGTGTATTTCGAAGCGCCGGCGGCGGCGGTCGAACCGCTGTGCCTGAGGCTCACCTTCTCCCTGCGCAGCGCTGACCAGCTGCGTGCCAACGCCCTCCGCGAGGCGGCGCCGGTGTGCTTCGACTCGGTGCGCGACGATAGCATCTGGGAATGGGAGCGGCGGCTCGGGCGGGTGCGGGTCGAGGGCGGCACGGAACCGCAGCGCCGGACATTCTACACCGCGCTCTACCACAGCCTCCTCAAGCCCGCCGACTGCTACAACGAGAACCCCTTCCGCGATGCCGACGGGCCGATCTTCTTCGACCTGGCGACGATGTGGGACCTCTACCGGACGCAGCTGCCGCTGATGCTGACCTTCTACCGCAACCGCGGGCGGAACCTGGTCAACGCGTTGTTGGACATCGCCGAGCGCGAGGGCAACTTCCCGATCAGCTACCTCATGGAGCGCGCGCCCGAACGCTTCGGTCGCCAGGCGAGCGCGCTCGGGCACGTCACGGTCATGGATGCCTTCGTGCGCGGCATCCCGGGTATCGACTGGGAGCGGGCGCTGCGCCTCATGGCGCACTCGATCAACAAGGACGTCCGGCAGCAGTTCGTCGGCGAGGGCCTCGTCCACCCGGTCAGCCACACGCTCGACCTCGCCTACGCCTCCTTCCTGACCGCCCAGCTGGCCGGGGCGCTGGGGCACAGCGAGATGGCGGCCACCTTCGGCGAGCGCGCCGGGTTCTGGCGCAACGCCTACGACCCGGGGAGCGCGATGTTGATCGAGTCGACCTTCTACGAGGGCGAGATGTGGAACTACGCCTTCCGGCTCTTCCACGACATGGCCGGCCGCATCGGCCTGTTCCCGACCGAGGAGGGATTCGTCGAGGCGCTGGACGTCTTCTTCGGCTTCGCCGAACCGCCGCCGGACTGGGGCGGGACACGTTTCGAAGGGCTCAACAACGAGCCGGACTTCGAGACCCCCTACGCCTACATCTACGCCGGCCGCCACGACCGCACGGCCGATGTGGTGCGCGAGGTGATGGAGCAGAAGTTCGCGGCGACGCCGGGCGGCCTGCCGGGGAACGACGATTCGGGCGCCCTGTCGTCGTGGTACGTGTGGAGCGCACTCGGGCTGTTCCCGGTGGCAGGGCAGGACGTGTTCCTGATCGGGACGCCGCTCTTCGACCGCGCCTCCTTGCGCCTCGAGCGGACTTTCCAAATCCGCGCCCACAGGGCGGCGCCGTCGCACCGCTACGTCATCTCCGCGGAACTGAACGGCGAGCCCCTCGATCGCGCCTACTTGCACTGGCGGACCTTGGCCGCGGGAGGGGTGCTCGACCTGCAGATGGCCGACCGGCCGAACGGCTGGGCTTCGGCGCCCGGAGCCCGCCCGCCGTCGCATCCGGCACCCTCGACCTGAACGAGAATTCACGAGGCGGTGAACAAAGCTGGCACGCATCGTGCGTCATTCGCAGAATATGGTAACCGATGCCCCCCGTTTCAGCGCAGGCGAGGATCTTGATGTTCCTTTCACGAACCTGATCCTGCTCGTCCGGGCTGACCCGATCATCTGCGGCCATTCCACGGAGGCGCGCAACCTGGCCGAGGCCGCCCTGCTCTCCGGCTTCGAGAAGGTCGACATCGTCAGCTACCCGTTGGACCTGCTGCGCGAGAGCGGGCTGCCGCTGAAGCCGCTCGACTCCATCCCGCCGTACTCGCCGGGGATCGAGGTGCACCGGCCGGAGCCGCTGGGGGATTACAAAGTGTTGGACGGGAGGGTTTCGCTCGGCATCAGCGGGCTGCTCGTCGACCTCATCGGCCGGGCGTCCGGCGGCGTGATCGTGATGGATCTCTACCTCGTCCCGCACGGGCAGATGGTGATGAACGCCGTCGAGGCCTACCGCAAGCACGACCCCGCGAAACCGGTCGTCACGGTCGCCGAAGCGGTCGGTTCCGACATCACCAACGTCGTCTCCAACGCCGTCGAAGCCGGCGCGCTCGGCGCCGCCCAGCTGGTGTTGCAGAACATGCTCGATCACGATGTCCCCGTGGCGGTCAGCGATTTCACGAAAGAGATGATCCTCCAGGCGGCGGCCGAGGTCGATGCGGGCGCGGGTTCGATGCTCGCCCCGCAGCTCGCCGAGCGGGTCGAGGTCGTCTACCCCGCGATCGACACCGCCCAATACCTCGAGCTCGCCGGCGACCCGCGCCGCACGCGAGGCGTGCTGTCGCGGCTCGGGTTCGAGGAGGACGGCTACGTCCTCTTCCTCTCGCGGGTCGCCCCGGCCAAAGGCGTCGACGACCTGGTCGCCGCGTTCCGGGCGAGCTCGCTGCGCGGGCGGAAGCAGCTGGTGATCGCAGGCGCAGGCCCGCACCTGCCGGAGATCCGGGCGATGACCGCCGACGAGCGCGACATCCATGTGCTCGGCAGCGTCAGCCAGGAGGAGAAGGAGGCGCTCATGCGCGGATGTTTCGCCTACAGCCTGCCGAGCAAACCCTGCCCCGAGTTCACCGAGACCTTCGGCATCGCCCTCGCCGAGAAGATGCTCGCCGGCGGGGGCGGCGCGGTGATCACGACCCGGACGGGGGGCATCCCCGAGGCCACCGGCGGGTTCTGCCTCGAGCACGAGGCGGGCGATGTCTCCGGTCTGCGCGACTGCTTGAACCGGACGCGCAGCATGGGCGACGGCGCGCGCGCACTGCTCGCCGCCCAGGCGCAGGAGTTTGCGAAACGCTTCGATAAATCCGTGGCGTTGGGGAGGATCGTCGAGCTCGCCTCCGACTGCTGCCAGGTCTGCGGCGACCAGGTGCCCGACGGAGGGGTGGGGGGCGATCGCGCGCTCGCCCCATTCGAACCGGCACCGCGACTGACCCGGATCGATCACCACATCCGCGGGCGGGGCGCGGCCATCCGTTGAAGCTCGACAGCGCCCGGCGCGCGGGGATAGTCGGTGGCGATGGAGCCGAGACGCCGCCGCCCCCTGCTTTTCGCCGCCGCGTTCGCGGTGGGTGCGGCGGGCGTTTCGCCGCTGGCCACCTGGACCTGGGTCGCGCGCTCCGATTCGGCCGATCTGACCGCCCGGCTGGAGGGGGCCGAGGCGCGCGCGGCCGCCGCCGAACGCGAGGCCCGCGATGCGGCCAACCGCGCCCGCCGCGCGCGCGATCAGGCCGCCGAGCTGCTCTCCTACTTCACCGATGAGCTGCGCGATGAGATGGCGGCGGTGGGGCGCACGGATTTGCTAGAGAAGGCGGCACGGCGGGCCGAGGCTTACTTCGAAGCCCTGCCGCCGGGCGACGCCGATGCGGGCAGCGACTGGCACCACGCGAAGATGCTGATCCTGCGCGGTTGGGCACACCACGCACAGGGCGCCTTGGCCGAGTCGAGCGAGGCCTTCGCCAAAGCGGTGGCGCTGCTGGAGCCGCATGCCGGGGCGGCCGGTGCCGAGCCGCTGATGGCGGACACCTATGCCCACGCCCTCAACGAGTCGACGCTCCCTCTGCTCGACGCCGGCCGACTCGAGGCCAGCCGCGCCGCGAGCAGCCGTGCGCTGGCGGTCTACCGGCGCCTCGCGGAAACCGAACCCGACGATCCCGCCTGGGCGCATGGCGCGGCGCTCAGCCTGTTCGGGATCGCTTCCGCCGACCACCGGACGGGGGCGTTCGAAGAGGCGCTCGCGGGCTATGGCGAAGCCGTCGCCGAAGCCGCCAGGGCGCGTGCCGGGTTCCCCGACGACGTCAACTACCTCGCGGTCGAGATGGTCTGCCTGACCAACCGCGGCCAATGCCGGATGGAACTCGAGGATTTCGACGGCGCGGAAGCCGACACCGAGGCCGCCGCCGGGATCGCCGAGCGCCTGATCGAGATCGAGCCCGCGCGCAAAAAGTGGCGCAAGGAGTACGCGTCGCTGCTCAACAACTTCGGGTCGATGCTCGATGACGCCGGTGAACACGGGCGGGCCGCGGCCTTCCTCGAGCGCTCCCGCGGCATCCGGCGCGAGCTCATCGCCTTCGATCCGGCCAACGCGAGCTGGCGCTCGGATCTCGCCAACTCGGAGTTCAACCGGGCCATGAACCAGCTGGCCGCGGGTGACCTCCCAGCAGCTGCGGATGCCGGCGCCGCCTGCCTCGAACAATGGGCGGTGGTGCTGCGCGCGGACCCCACCAACGCCTCCGCCCACGACCGCCTGCGCCGCTCGGTTGGCACTTTGGCGGACGGGTTCCGCGACGCCGATGCCGTCGCCGATGCCGCCAAGCTCTACGAAGCCGCCGCCCGGCTGTTCGCGGAACTGGCGGAGTCGGAGGCCGGGCGCGAGGATAACCTCGACCGCCAAGCGCGGGTGTTGAAGATCGCGGCCGACCGCCGGGAGGAGGCTGGCGACCTCGCCTCGGCGGTCGATCACTGGCGCGCGGCGGCGCGGGTGCGTCAGGCGTTGTTGAGCGCATCGCCGGCGGACGCCGGGCGCTGGCACGACCTCGCCACCGCCTCTGCGAACGTCGGCTTCGGCTACAGGCTGAGCGGCGATCCACAATCGCTGCGCGGGGCGCTGCGTTGGTATCGCGTCGCCCACAGCATCAATCTGAAGCGCGTCCCCCCGGGCCACGGCGAGCGCGACATCCACCTGGCGATGGACGCGGGCGTCATCCGCCAGCTGGAGTCTGCCCTCGGCGAGGGCGGCGCCGGCGAAATCCTGCTGCCGATGGGCTCGAGCTGGCGCTACTGGGACAAACCGGAGCGGCCGCCTGCGGGATGGCAGGGCAGGGGCTTCGACGACTCCGCATGGGACGCTGGCGAAGCCCAACTGGGCTACGGCGACGGCGACGAGGCGACCGAGCTGAACTTCGGCGATGACCCCGAGCACAAACCGATGACAGCCTACTTCCGCACCGTATTCGAAGTCGGCGATCCGGGGGAGTTTCAGACCTTGCACCTTTCGCTGGTCCGTGACGACGGCGCCGTCGTCTACCTGAACGGCCGGGAGATCGCCCGCGATCAACTTCCGCCCGGTCCAGTCGACGCACACACCCCCGCCCTCGATTTCACCGCGAACGAGATCGAGAACGACCCGATCTGGATCGATGTCGCCATCCCGGCGGGCGAGATTTTGCAGGCTGGCGAAAACCTCTTGGCGGTCGAAATCCATCAAGTCGAACCCGCCAGCAGCGACCTCAGTTTTGATCTTCAGGTCACCAGGAACGCGCCAGACATCGAGCCGTGGGAGCAGATTGAGCACCTCGCGGATCCAAACCTCCGGCAGGAAGACGGCAAATCGATCTTGGATCAAATCGATTCTTAATTTAATTATAAAAATTATTGAAATAATGAATATTTTGTCCATATTTCTATCACCATGGACGAGTGGTTTTATGCGCATGGACGCGAGAAGTGCGGGCCAATCCCGCGCGCTCAGCTCTTGGAGTTTTTAACTACTGGGGTCGTGACCCCTGGCACTTTGGTGTGGTGTCGTGAGATGACCGAGTGGACCCCGGCCATCCAAGTTCCGGGCTTGCTCGACAGTGGGCCGCAGCCTGAGGTGCCTGCGCCGGAGTCTTCCGGCGCCAATTCGTGGGAGAATCTGCTGGCCGCCGCCCAACCGGCTGGCGGCACCGTGTCGGAGGCGCCCTCTGCCGACGCCAATGGGGTGGTCGAATCCTCGGCCGTGGCGGGCGAGGGCGAGGGGGGAAACGGCGCGCTGAGCTTTTCCAAGAAGCGGCCGAAGCCGCCCCACAAACGGTTCGGGGCGCGGATCAAGACGCTCGTCGTCCGCGGCGTCGCCGCCTGTATCGCAGTCGGTATCGCGGGGGTCGGCGGCTACCTCGGGGCGCAGCACTTCGGGCTGTTCGATGACCCTGTCCCGGCCCGGCTGCTCTACCTCCCCGACCATCCCGACTTCGTGGTCAGCCTCAATGTTCAGGAGCTCATGTCGGCGGCGACGAGCTTCGGGGTCGATCCAGCAGCGGTGCCCGTCTCGGTCAACGGCGCGATGCCGATCGGCCCCAATGACCTCCAAGACGTCACCGTCGCCGGCAACGTGTTGGAGAAACGCTGGGTGGTCATCGCCACCGTCACTCGGGAGCTCGATCCCGAGACGCTCTTCCCCGGCGGGGGAGGGGACGCGGACACCGTGCGCGCCGGCGGGACGAAGATCTACTATGACGCGCAGATGGCCAACTACGGAATGGACTTCGCGGTCGCCCTGCCGTCGAAGTCGACGCTGCTGGTGGGGCCTCTGGAGACGCTCAAAGACGTCTTGAAACGGCGTTCGGCGCCGGAGTTGCCACAGACCTTCCGAACCGTCTTGGACCGCAGCGGTCCATCTGATGCGTGGTTTCTGGGCGCTGCCGATCTCGGCTCGCTCTGGCGTTTTGCCGACAAGCATGCGGGCGAACTCCCGGCCTCGCTCAGCTCGGAGCAGCGGTGGCTCGCCGAGAGCATCTCCGAGGTCGCCTTCTCGGTGCGCGGTGCCGGCGAATACGTGTCTACCTTGACCGCCCGCTGCAAGGAGCCCAAAGACGCGCCGCTCATCAAGGAGAAAATCGAGACGCTGATCGCCGAGCAGAAGGGCGCCCTCCTCGAGCAGATCCACGCGGCGAACCTGCCGGTCGGGCCGTCGACGATGACCCTGCTGGACAGCGTCGAGATCGAGCAGCAGGGCGCCATGCTGATCCTGACGCAGGAGATCGACCGCGAGATGATCGAGCAGAGCAGCCGCCAGCTCACCGCCGCGGGGATCGGCGCCGGGTTGCCATGACCCGGGCTCGGATCGCTCACCAAGCTCCGGGCTGCGGCCTGCCCTCACTGTTGTTGAAGGTGCTGCCGTTGGGAGCGGCTCGGGCGGGGTGTTCACCCTAGCGCTTCGCTGCGCCGATCCCTGCCGCCGCATGCTCAGCGCCCACACGGGCTGAACCCGGGTAGCCGATCCGGCTCAACCCGCGGTCCGCACGCGCGCACAGGCGCTATCGGGCGCGGCGCGCGAACACCACCATCGCCACGTGGCCGTCACCGGCCTCCTCGTCGCCGAAGTCCCCTAGGGTTTCGATGGAGTCAAAGCCGGTGGCGCGCATCATGAGCGCGACCTCGTGCTTCCCGTACCAGCGCAGGCGCGAACTCTTGAGCTCGGAGTCCGAAATTCTGCCGTCGGTGTCGATCACCTCGATGCGGTGCCGCACCTCCATCAGCTGCTCGCAGCGGTCGAGCTCGGCGCAGGTGTGACAGAGCGCTCGCCGTCCGTCCGGCTCCCCGTCGTCGTCGGCCAGCGGCTCGTCTTTCTCCAGCCGCCAGACGCCGTCGAGCGGTTCGTGGGTGATCTCATACCAAGGGGTGAACAGGCTCATGACGAACAGCCCCCCCGGTTCGAGGTGGGCGTGCATCTGACGCAAGGCGGCCTCGGCCTCGTCGCGCTCGTCGAGCAGCTGGAACGAGGCGCCTGGAACGATCACCGATCGGAAGGTTCGCCCGAGGTCGAAGTCCGCCATGTCCGCCTCCACCACCTCCGCTTCCAGGTCTTCCGCGGCCAGCTTGGCGCGACAGCGCGCGACCATGGCCGGCGAGGAGTCGAGTCCGGTGACCGTGACGCCCTCCAAGGCCAGGGGCACCAGGACTCGCCCGGACCCGCACCCGACGTCGAGGCACGTCCCGCCCTGCTCGCTCACCGCGTCGATGTAGAGCCCGATTTCGTCCAATTCATCGCCGCCGCGGAACAGGTCGTAAAATTCGGATTCGAGGCCGGTGTAGTCTTTGCTGGGCATTTGCTTCCCCTCGCCCACGGCCTGCCCCGCGTCATGCGCGAAGTGAGGCGTCGTCGTTGCGAAGGCCGACGACGCTTCCAATAGTGACTGCACATCATTAGTGACAGGCACTTTTTTGATGGACGGACTGCACCTGTGATGCCACCTTCGACTCGCTGTCCATGAGAATCCCCCGCAGCCACGTCCTCGGCGAGCTCGGCTCGGCGCACTGCTACCATGTCGTCTCGCGGATCATCGAGCGCCGCATCGTCCTGGGGGACGAGGAGCGCGAGTTCATGCTCCGCCTGCTGGAGCGGCAGCTCCGGTTCTCGGGCCTCGAATGCCTCGCTTACTGCTTCATGGGCAACCACTTCCACCTGCTGCTCCGCGTCCCCGACAAGGAGGCGGCGCTGGAGGGCTGGGGCGAGGACGAGCTCCTCGGGCGGCTGGAGCGCCTGAACTCCGAGGCCTACACGCGCAGGCTCCTCGCCGACGTGGAGATGTGGCGCTCCAACGGCTCCGGACACGCCGTGGCGAAGCTCGCGGAGTCGGTGCGGGCGCGGCTCTTCGACCTCTCCGCCTTCATGAAGGAGTTCAAACACAAGTTCTCGATGTGGTTCAACCGGCGCCACGGGCGGCGCGGGCCGCTGTGGGAGGAGCGCTACCGGGCGACCCGCGTGGAGGGCGCAGGGGGGCTGTCGCCGGACGGCCCTTCGGCGTTGCTCGCGGTGGCGGCGTACATCGACCTCAACCCGGTGCGGGCCGGCCTCTGCGACGACCCGAAGGACTACCGCTGGTGCAGCTACGCGGCGGCGGTGGTCGGGGGCAAAGCGGCGCGGCGCGGGATCGCAGCCTGCCTGGGCGCCGGGGGCGAGGAGGGACAGAAGGCGCATCTGGCGCGCGCTTGGGCGCGGCATGCGAAGCGCTACCGCCTGTTGCTGTTCGGCGTCGGGGAACACCGGGAGGGGGGCGCCACGCCCGAGGGCCCGACGAAACGCCAGCGCGGCTTCACACAAAAGCAGATCGACAGGGTGTTCGCGCGCGGCGGCAAGCTCACCGTCGCCGAGGCGCTACGCTGCCGGCTGCGGCACTTCACCCGCGGGGTCGCCTTGGGCAGCAGGAAATTCCTCGAGTCCGCGCTCAGCGACGGCGACCTCCCGCCGCGCGAGCTGCCCGGTGCGGATTGGGGGAACTTGGCCGTAGTCGGCAAGCCGCGCGGCCCCGCAGTCGAAGCGCCGGCGTCGCCAGACTGATGGAGTTCCACGATTCCCGCTGAGACTCATCGCAGGCTCCACTCTGGCGCCCCTCTCCAGCGATTCCCAACCCGAATCGATCACCAACCTTCGCGCAGCGCCTGGCCTTCGTTGAGGCTGCGAGCGTTGGCCTTGTGACTGGTTTGGGCAGAGTGCTCGCCCAGCCGCTTCGCCGGTCTCTGCCGCCACCTACTCAGCCCCATCGAACGGCGGCGTCTCGCCTGCGGAGGTGGTGATCAATTCGGGTGGGGAGCGAGAATCCGAACGTTTCCAGAGCCCCAATGACTTAAAAAATATTCTTCTAAAGTGGGTTCCGCGACGCCCGGGGGCGATTTTTCTCCGTCATATAGACCCAAGTGTGGGCCTGAGGATCTTCTTATTTTTAAAATTTAAATTTGATAGAGCGAGATGTTTGAGAAATATTAAATGGTGCCAAACTTTGATAATCTCGTTATACGTCCCACTTTGACCCGCGTTTTTCGGCGGGTTTTCATCGTGAACCGTCCGCGTGCGGCGGCGGCGGCGCCGACCGGGTGGATGAATCTCCTCCTCGCGGCGCTCTGTTGCCTGTACTCTGCCCGTATCGCCGAGGCTCAGGGGCCAGGAACCATGCTCTACGACCGGTTTGGGGTTGAGTTGGAGTTGGGGGCATTCAATGGCGCCGCCGGACGCGCTGCCGGAGGGGGGGTCCCCTTCGATTGGCCGACTTTCGTTCCCGACAGCGCGCTTGCCCCACGCCAGGCGTCCGGTCTGATCGATTGGACGGAGGCCGACTGGTTTGGGGCGTGGCTCGACAACTTTACCGAGACCACGATTCAGCACCCCCCGGCGCCCGGCACGGCCGATCAGGATTGGCACCCGTCCGGTGGCGAGCCCTACGAGGTCGAAGCCATGTATTTCGACAACGATGCGGACAACTACTATTTCGCGATGGTCACTTCGATCCCGCACTTCGTTGAGAATCCATCAAACCCGCCGTCCGGCGACGTCGGGGTCGTCGATCCACGCGACGCAGGATTTGGCGCGGCGGTGCGGTCCGGCGACTTGGCGATCAGTTTCTTCGAGGGGGCGGCGCGCTCTGAGCGGGCCGGCTCCCAATGGCACTACAACTACGGGATCAACCTGACCCAGGAGAACCGCGACAGCTACACCACCTTCGCCGGCGTCGCCGTGCCGAGGATGCGCTCGCTGGCGATGGGGACGGGCCTCTATGCGACGTCCGCCGACCCCGGGGGCAGCCGCATCGACGGCCCGTCTGCAGCCAGCGGGGATTGGTATGCGAGCGCGGCGCCGCCTTCCGGCGGTTCCGGGGCGAACGCGACCACGGCGAGCAACTGGGAACACACCAACTTCGACCCGCTGGCCAGCGGCCACACCTTGACCAAGCTCGGCGACGTGACGGTTAACTACTACGAGCACGATTTCGGCGGCGATCTCGAGAACGACTACCCCACCTACGTGTATGAGATCACCATCCCGCGCTCGCTGTTCGGGCCGGACGACCGGTCGCATGGTGAAGCGATCGCG
>JAUIGD010000421.1 GCA_030430255.1 Verrucomicrobiia bacterium | reverse complement strand
TTCTTCCTCATCCTCTTCTTCCTCCTCGAGTGGTTCTACCCGACGCTCTACGAGAGGGGGAAACGTGGCGCCACCCCAGGCAAGCGGATCGTCGGGTTGCGCGTGGTGCGCGAGTCCGGTGCCCCGATCACCTTCGGCCAAGCCTTGCTGCGGAATATCCTGCGCGTGCTCGACTTCATGCCATTCGCGTACGGGTTGGGCATCGCCGCCACCCTCTTCTCCCGCAAGTTCCAGCGCGTCGGCGACCTCGTCGCCGGCACGGTCGTCGTCTACGCCGACAGCCACAGCCGGCCCGCGCCGCCGATCCAGCTCCACATCCCTCCGCACCCGCCACGCTTGGCGCTGCACCGTGAGGAGCAGGTGGCGATCACCGACTTCCTGTCCCGCGCGTCGCTGTGGTCGGACGGGCGCCGTGTGGAGATGGCGGATACCTTGGAGGAACTGACCGGCGAGCGCGGGGTGAAGGGGGTGGGCGAAGTGTTCGCCATCGCCGAGTGGCTGCGCCAATCGAAAGGGGGCGAAGCGTGAAGCGGCACCGCTTTGAGGAGATCAACCGCGCCGATTGGGGCGAGTTGGAGCAGGCGGTCAACGAGATGGAGCGCGGCAAGCTGCCCCGGGACCCGCACCGCTTGCCGCGCCTGTTCCGCAAGGTCTGCGGCGACCTGTCGCTGGCGCAGCACCGCATGTACGGGCTCGACCTCGCCGAGAAGCTCAACCACATCCTCATCCGCGCCTACGGGAAGATCTACGCCCACGTCGGCGGCGGGCTGAGCCTCGCCCTGCGCTGGGCGGCGGGCGGTTTCCCCCGCGCCGTGCGGCGCGAGGCGAAGCTTTTCTGGCTGAGCGCCGCGCTCTACGTCGTGCCGCTGGTGGGCATCGCGATCCTCGCCGCGCACGATCCCGAGTGGGCGGAGCAGTTCGTCGGCGCCGATTCTCTGATCGGCGTCGAGTCGAGCTTCGGCCCGGACTCGGACCTCGATGAGGGTCGCGGCGGCGACGACGCGGACTTCCTCATGTTCGCGTTCTACATTTGGAACAATATCGGCTGGGACTTCCGTATCTTCGGCGGCGGGGCGTTGTTCTGCGTGGGTGGCGTCTACTTCCTGGTTCAGAACGCCATCGGCCACGGGGCCGTGGCCGGCTATGTCCACCACCTCCACGGCGGAGACTGGCCGGAGCCCTTCTACGCCTTCGTCAGCGGCCACTCGGCGCCGGAGCTCACCGCGATGATCATCGCCGCCGCCGCAGGGTTGCGGCTCGGTTTGGCCGTGCTCAACCCCGGTCGCCTCACCCGCGGCAAGGCGCTGGCGAAACATGGGAAATCGGTGTTGCCGCTCATTTGTGGCGCGGCCGTCATGACCTTCTGTGCGGCGATCATCGAGGGCTTCTGGTCGGCCAGCAAAGCCCCGGTCAACACCAAGTACGCCGTCGGCATCGCCTTCTGGCTCCTGCTCGCCGCCTACCTGCTCTTCGCCGGGAGGCGCTCCGCCGATGAAGCTTGAGTCCGTCACCGCCGTCATCAGACCACGCGGGGCGTGGGAGTCCGCCGACCTCGGCTGCGCCCTTGTCCGCACCCACTACCCGCGCCTGATGGCGATCTGGGCACTGACCGTCGTCCCGATCTGGGCGGCGATCTTCGCGCTGCTCTGGCGATGGCCGCTGGCGGCCATCGGGGCCGTCTGGCTCCTCCAACCGCTCTACGCACGCCCCCAGCTCCTCTACCTCAGCCGCGTCTTGTTCGGCGAGCGGCCGGGCATCTGGGCGGTGGTCAAAGCCGCGCCGAAGCTTTGGTTGGCCTCGCCGATCTACTCCCTCACCATCGGTCGCCTGTCCCTATCGCGCGGACTCCTCGCGCCCGCGATCCTCTTGGAGCGGCCGAAGTGGCGCGACTTCGGCGCGCGGGCACGCGTCCTCAAGGCCGGCGGCGCCGACGCCTTCGGCCTGACCATCACCGCCTCCCTGCTGCAAACCGCCACCCTGTTCGCCTTCGGGTTCCTCGTGAAAATGGTGCTCTCGGCCCAGATCCACATGCGCTACCTCATCGATCTGATCGAGCTCTTCGCCCTCATCGCCGAGCTCGCGGAGTACGGGATGACCAGGGAGCAGCTGCTGTGGTTCTACCTGATCTACCTCGCCTCGATCACGCTCATCGAGCCCTTCTACATGGGCGCCGGCTTCGGGCAGTACATCGACGCGCGCACCCACCTCGAAGGCTGGGACGTCGAACTCGGCTTCAAGCGCATCGCCGGACGCCTCGAACGCATGCGCGGCGCCCGGGGGGCGGTGGGGCTGGCCACCGCTGCGTTGCTTTTCGCTGCGGCGCCGAACCCCGCTAGAGCAGCCCCCTACCACCCGGAAACGCCCGAAGAGTCGATCGCCGAGGTGCTCGGAGAGCCCGAATTCGAAATCCACGAACACACGAGAACCGTCCGTGTCCGACGCGGCCAACCCGACTCGGGTTCCGGCGCCCCCAACCTGGGCGGCCTCGCCGCGCTGGGCGAGCTCCTCTTCTGGATGGTCGTCATCGGTGCCCTGGTGGGCCTCGGGCTCCTCATCTACCACAACCGCGAAGCGTTCACGCGCAAGGGGAACCGCAGCGCTGACGACCCGCCCGCAAAAAAAGCCCGCACCGTCCTCGGTATGGACATCGCCGAGGAAACCCTCCCCAAAGACATCGCCGGGGCGGCGTGGGAGGCCTTCCTCGACGGCGACGTCGCCAAGGCCATGCGCCTCCTCTACAGGGGGTCGCTCTCGTGGTTGGTCGAACGCGAGGGGCTGCCGGTGCGCGAGAGCGACACCGAGGGCGACTGCATCGCCCACTCGCGATCGATGCCCGACCCGAACCGCATCGCCTTCTTCAGCGACCTGACGGCCACGTGGACCGCCTTCGCCTACGGTGGCGCGCCCCCCGAAAAACAGCAGGTCGAGCGGCTGTGCCAGAACTGGCCCTTCGACCTCAGGCGGAAGGAGGCCGCGCCGTGACTCCGCAGCAACCGATCCGCCGCGGGTGGCGCCTCGTCGCGCCCGCCCTCGCATGCTCCCTGTTCCTATCCGGGTGCGGTGGCGACTACGAGGAGGAGGAGGTCACCCAAAAGACCGGTTACCTCGGTGAGGCCAGGCGGGAGCCCTTCCTGGCGATGAAGCAGTTTCTCAAGCGGCGCGACTACCAGGTCGAGGACTTCCGCGGCTTCGCCTCCGTCGATCGCTACACCGCCCTGATCCTCACGGCGGAGGCCATCGACACCCCATCCATCGCGCGGCGCGCCCGCGATTGGGTTCGGACGGGCGGGCATCTGATCTACTTCGTCGGCGGGTTCTCGCGCGTCACCGGGGCCGAGGCGAAGGACGACGTCGACCCGTTCTCCAGCGGCTTGTTCGAGAACGAGCGCGATTGGCTACTCGACGAGATCGGCATTTCTCAAGACCGCGAGCGGCGCCACGAACTCGAAGCCGGCGACTCCCCCACCGTCGTCCTCGGCGGGCAGGAGCTGACGCTCGAGGTGCCTCGCGGGGCGCGGCCGTTCTCGGTCGCCTCCCCATCCCGCTTCAGCATCACCGACAGCGATGGATCCCCTTGCTACTTCTACTCCGGTCAGCTCGGGCGCGGCAGGGTGAGCGTGCTCGCCCACGCCGGCATCCTGCGCAACAACCAGATCGGGGATGCCGACCACGCCCGCTTCCTGGTCGAGTTGCTCGACCTCGAGGAAGCCTACGGCGTCTCGCTGCAGCTCTCCGGCAGCCCCCACATGTGGTCGTTCCTGTGGCGCCACGCCCCCCTGTTCCTCCTCGCGCTCGCCGTGTTCGTCGTCTTCTGGCTGTGGCGGAACCTCCCCCGCTTCGGCCCCGTCAAACTGACCGAAGAGATCGGCCTCGGCGCCATCGCCCGCGAGCGCTTCAGCGATCACCTGCACGCCGCCGGCCGCTTCCTCTGGCGGCACGGGCAGCAGGCCGCGCTGCTCGAACCGCTGCGCCGTTCGATCGTCCAAAGGTTTCACCAAGCGGCTCCCGGAGCCCCGCCCGAGCAGATCTTCCCGTGGGCCGCCGAACGCTCGGGCCTGCCGATCGGGCGGGTGACCGACGCTCTCCGCCCTGACTCGCCCAGCGACGGCGCCGCCATGGCGGCGGTCGTCCGCGATCTCCAAATCCTCGAACAGAAGCTATGAACGACATCCCTCCGCAGCAGCCGCCCAGCGATCCGCCACCGCCCGAGGGCGGGTTCGCCGCGCCCGCCCCCGCAGACCCCGGCCACTACGCCCCCGCGCCCGCGGCGGCCGCCTCCCGCACCGCGACTTTGACCGAATCCATCCGCTCGGAGATCGGCAAAGTGTTCCTCGGTCAACCCGGTGTGCTCGATCAGGTGATCGCCGCCATGCTCGCCGGCGGCCATGTCCTGCTCGAGGGCAAACCCGGCCTCGGGAAGACCCACCTCGTGCTCGCCTTGGCGAAAACGTTCGGCGGCGCGTTCGGGCGCATCCAGTTCACCCCCGACCTCATGCCGTCGGACGTCACGGGCCACACGCTCTACGATATGGCGAGCCAGACCTTCCGCGTCCGCAAAGGGCCGGTGTTCACCAACTTGCTGCTGGCCGACGAGATCAACCGCGCGCCGGCGAAGACCCAGGCCGCCCTGCTGGAGGTCATGCAGGAGGAACGCGTCACCATCGACGGCGAAACCCACGTCCTCGAGCCCCCCTTCATGACCTTCGCCACCCAGAACCCGATCGAACAGGAGGGCACCTACCCCCTCCCCGAGGCGCAGCTCGACCGCTTCCTGCTCAAGGTGCTCATCGACTACCCTCACCCGCAGGACGAACAGGCGATCGTCGCCGCCGCCACCGGCGGCGGCCAGCTCGACATCTCCCGCGTCGCCCAAGTCTGCGGGCCGAGCGACATCCTCGCCGCCCGCGAGGAGGTCACCCAGGTCGACGCCGTCCCCGAAGTCGTCCGCTACGCGGTCGACATCGCCCGGGCCACCCGCGAATCGGGCGGGCTCAGCCTCGGCGCCGGCACCCGGGGCGCCATCGGCTTGATCCGGGTCGCGAAGGCCTATGCCTCGATGGCGGGCCGCGGCTACATCACCCCCGACGATGTCAAATCGGCCGCGCCTGCCGTCCTGCGCCACCGCGTGACCGTCTCGCCCGAACTCGCCATCAGCGGCCAGGACGTGAACGACAGCATCGCCGCCATCATCGCCGGCGTCGAAGCGCCCCGCGGATAGCCTCGGGAAACCCGTTCATGATCCGCCCCGACGGCCGCCTCCT
>JAUIGD010000420.1 GCA_030430255.1 Verrucomicrobiia bacterium | reverse complement strand
CGGGCGCGAGCTCGACGATGACGGCAACAACCTGATCCGCTTCGAGGGCGGCGCGAAGGGCATCATCTACGCCTCGCAGATCTCGAACGGCGATGAGAACGCGCTCAGCATCCGCGTCTACGGCACCAAGGCCTCCCTCGAGTGGCACCAGGAAGACCCCAACGAACTGATTGTCAAGTACGCCAACGCCCCTCGCAAAACGTACCGCCGCGGCAACGACTACCTCGGCGCCGCCGCCCAAGCGAACAGCCGGACGCCGTTCGCCCATCCGGAAGGCTTCATCGAAGCGTTTGCCAACATCTACCTCGCCGCCGCGCAAGCGATGGCCGACAAAATCGACGGTACCGAGCCACCCGCTGAGGGCTACGATTTCCCAGATGCCACCGATGGCATTGCCGGCTTGGCCTTCATCGAGACTTGCGTCGCCAGCAGCGCCAGCGATCAGAAGTGGCTCAAATTCCCGAACCTTTAGCGGGCGAAGCAACGCCGCGACGTGGCGGAGGTTTCCGATCTCCACGCCGCTAGCAAGACTGCCCCTCCCGAAACCCATTCCCGCCGACGGACGCTCGGCCCGGAGCTTGTAAAGCTCCGCCACATGCCCCGCCGCCCCTGCCCCGCCTGCGACCGCGACAACGCGGACGAGCCGCCGTCGCGCTACTCCCGTGACGATTGGCAGATCAAAGACTGCCCCGACTGCGACTTCGTCTATCTCGAGAACCCGCCCGCCTACGAGGCCTTGAAAGTCGAGTTCGCCTGGGAGAAGACATCGGAGAAGGAGCGCGTGGAACGCAAGGCTGCCGAACCGGCGAAGCAGGTCGTCAGCGACGCCGCCAAGACGGCCCGCAAACGCCTCCTCAAACGCGACAAGCTGCCGAAGCTCATCGCCCGCCATTTCCAGCCCGGGCGGGTGTTGGACATCGGCTGCGCCACCGGCGGGATCCTCAAACGCCTGCCGCCTGAGTTCACCCCCTTCGGGATCGAGATTTCCAAGAAACTCGCCAAGAAAGGCAACAAAAACCTCGCCGCTCGGGGGGGCGAAGTCGTCCACGCCGACGCCCTCTCGGGCGCCTCCGCATTCCCGGACGCCCACTTCACCGGCATTATCATGAGCGCCTTCCTCGAACACGAGGTGAACCCCAAACCTCTGTTGGAACAGTGTCGGCGGATTCTAACCACAGGCGGCGCCGCCATCATCAAAGTGCCGAACTACGACTCGCTGCTGCGCCATTTCCGCGGCGCCCGCTGGTGCGGCTTTCGCTACCCGGATCACGTCAATTATTTTACCCCCTCGACCTTGGCCAAGATGGTGCTCGACGCCGGCCTCGAGATCGCCCGCTTCGGTCTCCCCGACCGCTTCCCCCTCAGTGACAACATGTGGCTCGTGGCCGGAGTCCCGCAGTAGACTGGTGGGCGCCCCTCACCTGATCCCAAGCACCTCCAGCGCCTTCGCGTGGTGCTGTCGATAAAACTCCGCCTCTTCCGGCGCACACAGATCGCGCCCGAAGGTCGGGATCAGTTCCAGCAGGCGCCGGCGCGCGCCGCCCTCCAGCAGTTCTGGAAAGCACTTCCCGATCACCTCGAGCATGACCTGCGTCGACACCGATGCGCCGGGCGAAGCCCCCAGAAGCGCCGCCAAGGTGCACTTCTCGTCGGTGACAACCTCAGTCCCGAAATGGACGATTCCGGCGTCGCCCTCCACTGACTTGATTGCCTGCACCCGGATGCCGGCATCGACGAGGCGCCAATCCTCCTCCCTCGCCTCCGGGTAGAAACGGTGCAGCTCGCGAAAGCGGGTCTCCATCGTCTGCAAGCCCTGCCCGACCAGATAGCCAACCAGCGAGAGGTTGCACGCGCCGGTCTTCACCAACGGCCAGAGATTGTCCGGCCGGACCGACAAGGGCAGGTCGAGCACCGAGCCGCCACGGTGCAAAAATTTCGTCGTCCAAGAGCCATAAGGGCCGAACAGCAGTGCCCGCTGCCCACTGATGATGCGAGTGTCCAGATGTGGGACGGCCATGGTCGGCGCGGCGCCCAGCGCGGCGCCGTACACTTTCGCGTGGTGCCGTCCCACGACCTCAGGCTTGTCGCACACCAGCCACTGGCCTGCGATCGGGAACCCGCCATAGCCCTTCGCCTCGGGGATCCCAGATCGCTGAAGGAGTCGTAGCGATCCCCCCCCTGCGCCGACAAAGACAAACCGCGCGCCCACCCCGAAGGCATCGCCTCCTCCCCCGCGCCGGACTTTGACCTTCCAGAGCGCCCCTTCCCGAACCAAGTCCTCCACCCGGTGCCCCGCTTCGGCGCCACAGCCCTCCTGTTCCGCCAACCACCCGATCAGGGCTTGGGCGAGTGCGCCAAAGTTCACATCGGTACCGGCTGCCATCTTCGTCGCCGCCACCGCCTCGTCGCCTCGCCCGCCCATCAGCAACGGGGCCCACGCCTCCACCGTGGCGGGGTCGTCGGTGAACTCCATCGATTCGAAAAAGTGATGCCCCCGCAGCCCGCGGAAACGCGAAGCCAAAAAGTCGACGCCCTGCCCACCATGGACGAAACTGAGGTGCGGCACCGGGTTGACGAAGTCGGTCGCCGCACCCGCCATGCCGTCTCGGACAGCCGCAGCCCAGAACTGGAGAGAGTTCTCGAAGTCCGCAAAAATGCTGATCGCCTTCGCGACATCGACCTCACCGTCGGCGCCGCGGTCCGGCGTGTAGCTCAGTTCGCAGATCCCTGCGTGGCCGGTACCGGCGTTGTGCCAGCCGAACGAGGCCTCCTGCGCAAAGTCCTCCGCCACCTCGTAGAGCTGGATGCGCAGCGACGGGTCGAGGCGCTTCAACAGCGCACCGAGAGTCGCCGACATGATACCGCCACCGATGAGCAGGACGTCGAAATCATACATGGCCGACCCTTTGCCCGGGCGCCCCCCGGCGCAAGGCATCAGATGATCGTCTTGCAAGGCAGTCGTTCTTCCGGACCAGCTGAAGGGGCGAGACTTCGCGCAGTAATCTGTCCATTCTTCGTCGCTCACTCTGCTGGCCAATCGCGGGACGTGAGCCCTCCGCGAAGCACTCGGCCTCCGAATTTCGCTCTCCTCGCACGCTGGATTGAATTTGCTGGAGCGGCCCGCGCGAGAGGTTCATGGTCGCCCCCTCAACACCTTCACGCGTGGCATTGTCAGGAGCGTCGAAGCAAGGTTGCGTTTTGGCAGGCGAAAGCCGGGCGGTTCATTCGCGGCCCCGTTCAAGGCAGAACGTTCAAGGCAGAACGTTCAAGGCAGAACGTTCAAGGTGAGCCACCGGCTGCCTGAGGGCGCGGCTCGCTCTCGGGGAAGATGCCCGAACTACGGCAGACTTCAACCCGCCACGGGCAGACGGTTGTGCTCCACCGCCTTTATAGGACATCACGAGTTGTTCATCAAGCGGCGCGGAGGGGCCCGGAGGAGCCCCCAGCCGCCGCGCCGATTGTGAACAACTCGCCGCCGCGCGGCGCGGGTTATCCACACATCGCTGTCGCCGGACACCGGAACCCTATACCCTCTTCGAGCACCACGCGCCCGCCGGCCATGACTATCCAGCGTGTTCCGCATCCGACGGATACGAACAAGACGTCAGGCCGGCGGGGCGCGGGCTTGATCCAAACGACTACTCAGAGAGCGTCGCGATCACTCCATAGGTCGCCACTCTTCTATAAAGGCGTCGCAGCGGTCAAGCCCGGCGTGGGCCAGACCACCCATCGAAAGCAACACCATGAACACTGACATCAACACCCCCATCGGCGCGCCCCGCTACGCGCTGTTCGTCGGCGTCGACCGCTCCGACGCGACCATCGATACCGAGACCCTCGACGCCGCCGGCTCGCGGGCCTGCCGCAAGAGAATATCCACCCGCCCGGAGGCGCTGCTCGAGTGGGCGGGGGCGCTGCGCGAGCGCGCGGGCGGTGGCCGCGTCGCGCTCTGCATCGAGGCGCCCTGCGCGAACATCGCCTCTTTCCTCCGGCAGTTCGACTTCATCGACATCTTCCCCGTCAACCCGCTCCTGATCAAAAGCTACCGCGAGTCCTTCCACACCGCCCGCAGCAAGGACGACAAGAAGGACGCCGCATGCATCGCCCGGTTCGTCTTCGAGCGGCACGCCTCGCTCGAGGTATGGCGCCCGGCGTCGGCCGAGATGCGCCAGCTGCGCGCCTACCTCGAGCACCGCCGCTCCCTCGTCGACGCCGTCACCAAGGCGACCAACCAGCTGACCGCAGCCCTCAAGCTCTACTACCCCCAGGCGCTCGAGCTCTCCGGCAAGCGCCTCGACGCCCCGCTGGCCTGCCGCTTCCTGGAGAAGTTCCCCGACCTCGCGACGCTGGAGGCGGCATCGCCCGGGCAGCTGCGCGCGTTCTACTACGCCAACAAGTGCTGCCGCAAAGCCCTCGTCGAGGAGCGCGTCGCGGCCGCAGGCGAGGCCGTCGCCATCACCTCCGACGAGGGCGTCATCGCCCCGCAGCGGGAGCTCGCCCTCTTCCTGGTCAGGCAGATCGACCTGCTGCGCCCGCAGATCGCCCGCTACGATGCCCTGGTCGCCGACATCATGGCGGCACACGAGGACGCCGCGATCTTCGAGGCGCTCCCCGGCGCGGGGCCGAACCTGAGCGCCCGCCTGTTGGCGACCTTCGGCGACGACCGCACTCGATACCCGGAAGCGGGAGCCATCCAGCGCTACTCCGGCATCGCGCCGGTGACCAGGCAGAGCGGGAACAAGCGCCACGTCCACCGCCGCTTCACCAAGCGCACCTGCCCACACTTCACACTTCGAGCACCACTGCCACCCGATCCATCGCGGAGCGAACCCGCAGAGCCAGCCGAAGGCTGGTTAAACTTTCATCGAGTGGGTTGGCCAGACACTGCTGCACCCGGGCTGGGCGCGCGCCTACTACGACGCGCAGCGCGCCAAGAAGGCCGGCCACTGGTCGATCATACGGGCGCTGGCCTACAAGTGGATCCGCATCCTCCACCGCTGCTGGATCGACCGCCTCCCCTACGACGAAGCGCGCTACCAGAGCGCCCTGCACAAGGCCGGCAGCCCTATCGCCTCCGCCCTCAAAGAGGCCGCATGACCGCTGCCGCACTGTGAACAAATCGAACCCGAAAACGTCATTCACTCTTGACCTTTGGCCTCAGAGATTTGTTCTGTGCCGAACGTCGTTCCCGCCTCCGCCCTGCTCTCAAGCATGAAGGGAGACCCGGGTGAAGCGTCGCCCCGCTCTCCGCATGCCGATGCCGCTTCTCGCTTCCTTCCCGCGCCTGATCCCGGACGACGGCCGAATCATGACACC
>JAUIGD010000419.1 GCA_030430255.1 Verrucomicrobiia bacterium | reverse complement strand
GCAGGGCGCCGATGAACTCGGAGACCATGACGTCGTCGCCGGGGAGCTGCACCATGGGGAGGACGCCGTGCCGGGCGGCGAGCTTCCCCGAGGCGACCGGCTGGAGGGGCGGCGGCGCCTGTGCTGAAGACCCTTTCGCTGCCATCTAGTCATCGCTGAACTGTTTGGCGTAGGCCTCCCAGGCGGAGCTGAGCAGGGCGGTGCCGGCGTCGCCGTGGCGCGGGAGCCACGATCGCTGCAGGACGTGGAGCGGCTGGCGGCCGCGGGGCATGGCCTTGTCGGCGAGCGCCATCCGCGCGGCGGCGCCGAGCTCGCCCTCGGCGTCGCGGTGGAGGCGGCACCAGGCGAGGAAGGTGGGGACGTCGCGGCGCGGGCCGCGGCGGCGTGCGAGGGCGGGGGCGACGCGGGCGGCGAGGGATGCCCGGTCGATCTCGCCGCGCTTGTAGACGTCGTTGAAGTCGTCGCCGGGGTTGCCGGGGGTGAAGGCGATGAGGGTGCGGAAGCGCGCCTCGGCCTCGGCTAGGAAGCCGTCCTCGCCGAGCCAGCGGGACCCGGCTTGATCGTGGTCTGGGACGGCGACGGCGGCGGCGTCGTGCGGCCAGTAGTAGTGGTCGAGGAAGGTGCGGAAGGAGGTGGAGCCGCGCATGCCGACGACGGCGGCGCGGCCGGTGCCGCGCTCCGGCCACTCGAGGCAGTCGGCGAGGGCGAGGGCGTCCCACTGGCCCTCGAGGAGGAATACGGTGCGGGCGGAGGCGAGGTCGCCGATGATGAACGGCCAGCTGCCGACGCCGGAGGGGCAGTAGCGCCAGCTCTGCTTGTCGCCGTCGTTGCCGCGGGTGCGCGGGGCGAGGCGGACGTGGGCGCTGACGGGGACGCGGGCGCCGGACCCGGCGGGGGCGCCCCTGTCGGGCATCTCGACGAGGAAGGCCTCGCGCTCCAGCCGGTAGTAGCGGTAGAGGCCGGCGAGCCCGAGGCGGGATGCGAGGTCGATCGCGCCGTTGCGATAGCCGCGCCACTCGGCGATGCGGTCGCGCTGAGCCTGCGAGCCTGCGAGGCGCGCGTGGGCGTCGAGCCATTCCTCGAGGCCTTCGCCGGCGAGGGGCTTGGCCTCCTTCTTCGGCGCGGCCGGGGCGCGCTTCTTGACCTTGGGCAACGGGGCGGCGCCGCCGGCGTCCTCGGAGCCGAAGGCGATGGCGCGGAGCTGGCGGAGGGCGGTGGGGAAGTCGCAGCCGCGGCTGTCCATCCAGTAGTTGAAGACGTCGCCGCCGGCGGCGGAGGAGAAGCAGCGGTAGTAGTCGGAGGTGACCTTGCAGGAGGGGGTCTTCTCCTCGCTCCACGGGCTGAGGCAGAAGAGGGACGTGCCGACGCGGCGCATGACGTGCCCGTCGCGCTCGAAGATGTCGACGAGGTCGATCGCCGCTTTGACTTCCTCTGGCCCGTAGCGTTCCATCTTCGGTTCAATCGGAAGTGGGCAA
Organism: Verrucomicrobiia bacterium; assembly: GCA_030430255.1. Taxonomy (GTDB): domain Bacteria; phylum Verrucomicrobiota; class Verrucomicrobiia; order Verrucomicrobiales; family DEV007; genus JAUIGD01. The sequence goes on along the minus strand of JAUIGD010000419.1, from coordinate 3,850 downwards.
GACGCACTGCGGCCCGCATTCGATGCTGCCTTCAAACGCATAGTTTCCAGCGTCCTCGGGGAGTTCGTCTAAGAACAATCGCTGGCCGCGAACTTTCACCAATCGCACGCCCATCCTCCTGGTGAACGCAGCGGCTCGAGAGAAGTGCTCAGGGAAATCGACCCTGATCTTGTTCCAGTATCCCGCGCCCCCCTTCACGCACCCAATGCAGTTGTTGTTGTTATAACCGAGCTGATACATGGCGGGCAGCTCGATTCCGGCGTCGGCAACGATCTTGTAGCAATCGTTTTTGGAGATCCCCAGGTCGCGGAGCACCCACAAGCAGTTGAGCCGAGGATTCTCCGACTCGAACTGGGCGATTCGCCGAGCTTCATCGGCTGTGTAGCCAAAAACATGAGTGTCCTCTCCCCATTCATAGGCTTTCCTCACGTCGCGCTTGAGCGCTCGCGTGCATCGTGCGCCATTGACACCGGCAATGTAGCGCTCTTGCGCGAACACATCGTAGATGTCCATCGACGGGTAGCGCTCAGACCTGAGTCCTTTGATAGGCACGCCGATCCATTGCTCGACTTGGTCGCGGAACCGAACGTTGTCTTCGTGCTCGTTTGCGACTTCGCAATACAGCACCTCCAGGGGCTCGGAGCCATTGTGCGTGTTCACGGCGACCCAAGCGGCGGCTGCGGATGCGGCGCCGCACGAGAACCAAACCAATTGGCGCCCTTGAAGAAACGATGTCTGCCCCGTCCTATCTGCCGAACTGCCAAGGCGAGCGCTAGGCGAGTGTTCAGATGTTGTTCTCACTTGGCGCTCCTGAGTTTGTCGACTAGGCGGGCGACGGGTTCGAGGGTGGCGAGCACCTGCTCGCGGCGCGCGGGCGGCCACTTGAGGATCTCGTCCTCGCCGCCGACCTGGCGCTCCCAGCGCTCGAAGTCGAAGGCGACGCTCTGGATGTTGTGGATGCCGGTGTTCTTGCCGGACTGGCGCTCGATCTCGGCGGTGCGGGTGACCTTGCCGCGGGCGATGGAGTGGCGGAGCTCGAGGGCGGTCAGGCCGTGCTTGGCGGCGAGGTCCGCCCAGCTCTCGCGCTGGTGCTCTTCCTCGAGGTGCTGGCCGAGCACGAAGTAGTGTTCGTTGGTGAGCGCTTTGCCGGTGCGGAACTCAAGGGTCATCTGGCCGATCTGGGCGGCGCGCAGGCAGTCGGCGTGCTCGAAGTGCAGCTGCTCGAGCGTCGCCTCGACGTGCTCGTCGCCGAACTTGTTGCGGCCGTAAGCGACGAGGTCTGCGAGGGCGCTGTGGTAGGCGTCCTTCACGGCGCGGAGCTGGCTCAGGGCCTCGCGGAATTCGTCGGGGGACAGGTCGCCGCTGAGACTGGCGCCGTATGGGGTGACCGTGATATGGGTCGATGGGGTGGCTGCGATGGTGACGCTTGTTTCCATGGTTCTGCTATGGTTTCCTTACGGTAAGGATCGGGTGATCGGGTCAGGCCGAATTGCGCCGGCGCCAGTGGTTGCGCTTCTGCACCTGCGAGTATTTTTCGGCGGCGGCGTCGCTCTTCATGTGCGGCGAGCGGGGGAGGTTGAGGTTCGCGCGCCAGCGGCGGGCCGACTTCGAGACGGTGGCGACCGAGATCCCGGTCTCGCGCGAGAATTGGCGCATCGAGCCGAGGCCGTTGAGCGCGGCGAGGTTCGCGGCGAAGGCGAGGCCGGCGGCCTCCACGCGGGGGTTCGATGTCGCCAGGAAGGCGCCGATGAGGCGCTGGAAGAGCGTGGCTTGGAACGCGAGGGCGTCCGAGTCGAGCTGGGCCTGGTGCCAGTCCACGATGCCGGCAGCCTGCCCTTCGGTGAGGTCGAATTGTTCGCAGAGCAGGTCTGCCAGCGTGTCGGCAGCAGCGGCGAAATCGACCTCCTCGCTCGACTGCGGCTTCTCGGCCGCGTCCTTGGTCTGCATCGGGTTCTGCCCATTGACGCGATCGCCGTCGGTGGCCGGGCCGGATACGCCTTCGGCCCGGAGGCGATCTTGCTCAGCCGGTGGGAGGCTGGAGAACCAGCGCTCAAACTCGCCTTCGTAGGCTGCGTCCATGGCTCCTTGCCTCTCGCCGTAATCGTCCATCAGGCGGCCTCCGTGCGCTCGGTTTTGAACTTGGCGATGCGGCGAGCGCGCTCTCTTGCGCTCAGATCGTCAGGCAGCGACGAGGCGAAGCGGGCGAGATCGTCGGCCTCGCCCAAATGCTCCGACAACTGTTCCACAATGTCCAAACCACTCTCAGAGAGGGCATAGGGCTGCAGTTTGCCCGAGTTTGGCACCCGGTAGCAGAGCCCCCTGTCCGCCAGGTTCCCCAGCATCTGGTAGAGGTAGCCTCTGCTCACGCCGGTCTCGCGGATCTGCTCGGCAGGATACACGGACCCTGAGTTCGCCATGTCGAGCATCAGCACCATCTGGGCTACCGAGAGCTCGTTCTTCCGAGTGAAGGCCTGAGCGGCCTTGAGGAGGTGTCGCTGGCCTATCCACCAAGCGACCGTTTCGGCAGTCTTCAAGTTCATGTAAGCATTTTGCTTACATCAACAACCATGACCCTGTCAACTAGACCAAGCAATAAATGTGGTATTCGCTTGCATTAAGGCGAATATTGCTTACATATGCAAGCATGCCAACCCCAACCCCCAAAAAGAAGTCTGCCGGTCGCAAAAAGAACCCTGTCCCGAAGCCCAACATGGTTCGGATCAGTGAAGACGCCGACAAGCTCGTCGATCAGGTGATGGAAGCCTCGGGCTGGACGAAGACCCACATCGTCAACAGCCTGCTGATCGAGGGCTGCACGGCCATGATGAGCCGCAAAGGTCCACAAGCCTCCATCGCCATCGTCGATTCATTCCGGCGCATGCGCGGCCTGCCGGTGCTGGGCGATGAGGTCTTGAAGCGCCTCGCGGCTATCGAGAAGAAGATGGGCTGATCGGCGCCCGCGCAATCTCGCGCTCTAGTAGTTGATTCCGTGCCGCGTAGCCTGCGGTATTTGTAGTGGTTCGACAGACATCTCCGTCGAACGCTCCCTGCGGCCTGCTCAGCCTTGAGTTTCTGGAGCCGAGCCTGCCGAGTCCGGCTCGGTGTAGAGCACTCATTGTGAGCTTGTTGTGCTGATTCCTTGAAGGCTGCTCAAGGCTGGAAGGCTGAATATGAAGACTTCATGTATTCGGAATTTGGATTGATTTCGATGTCGGTTGTTGGGCGATGCGGCATTTGTGGGGCTGAGCCTTGCGATCCTTTTTGAGCCACCACCATGGGCAAGGAATCTATTTGATCCTGAGCGACTTACAGGTGAGCGGAGCGGCGCAGGGTTCTTTTGTGGGTAGCGGTTTCCTAGATGTCCCATGGAGAACGGGGGCGCCGCGGCGCGCGCGTGGCGTGGGGCGCAGGGCCGGCGACATGTCCCCCCTTTGACAGGCGGCGCCGGGCGTGTCCTCCGCGCTCCAACAACCTGAGCTTGAGGCCGCCCAGATCGCCGACCTCGAGGCGATCATCGCGAAGGCGAAGGGCGGCGTGCCGCTCACGGATTCGGAGTATCGCCGGCTGAGGGATGCTGCGGAGGGCGGCGACGCCGATGCGGCGGTGGGGCTGTCCGGGGTGGAGCGGGTGTGGGCGCCGAACCAGGTGGTGCTCGCCGAGGAGCTGGGGGTCGACCGGAAGACGATCAACCGCTGGTCGAAGCTGGAGGGGTGCCCGGGGGCTTCGGCCGACGGCCGCTACAACGTGCCGGCGTGGGACCGGTGGCGGCAGGAGCGGGGGCTGAAGAAATCTTCGGCGTCGGCGCGGCTGACCGAGAAGGAGAAGCTGGAGCTGGCCGAGAAGCGGGAGC
>JAUIGD010000025.1 GCA_030430255.1 Verrucomicrobiia bacterium | reverse complement strand
GGCATGGCGAATGGGTGCGGGCGGTGGCGTTCAGCCACGACGGGACGCGGATCGTCAGCGGCGGTGACGACGGCGAGCTGCGTCAGTGGAACGCGGTGACCGGCGGGGCGGTGGGCCAGCCATGGGTGGCGCATGGCGATTGGGTGCGGGCGGTTTCTTACAGCCCGGACGGGACACGGATCGTCAGTGGTGCGGACGACGGTGCCGTACGCCAGTGGGACGCGGAGGGCGGACAGATGCAGTGGGAGGCGCTGCGGCCTCTGGCGGGTGCCTCGGTGTTATGCGCGGCGCTGAGCCCAGACGGGAAGCGCTTTGTCGTCGGTGGCGAAGAGGGGGTGCTCCACGTGTGGGATCGGGAGACCGGAGAGCGGATCGGGCAGCCGATGACGGGTCACGGGGACTGGATCCGGGCGGTGGAGTTCAGCCCCGATGGCAAATGGATCGCCAGCGCTGGTGATGACGGGACGGTGCGGCGGTGGGACGCCGAGACTGGGGGGGCGGTCGGTGAGCCGATGCGGGGACATAGCGACTGGGTGTGGGCTGTGGCGTTTTCCGCCGACGGTGCGCGGATCGCGAGCGCTGGCGATGACGGCGCGGTCCGGCAATGGGATGCGGTGAGCGGGGAACCCTTGGGGCAGCCCCTCGAGGATCCTCTGGGCAACGGGATCGTGAGCGTCGAGTTCAGCCCAGACGGAGAACAGATCGTCGCTGGTGACGCCGGGGGGAACCTGCGGCGCTGGGACACGGCGACCGGCAACGAGATCGGTGATCCCCTTGAGGCACATGGCGACTGGGTCAGGGCGTTGGCGTTTAGCCCGGACGGGACCCGGATCGCCAGCGCCGGCGACGATGGGGTTGTGCGCCTTTGGGATGCGGTGACCGGGGAGCCCATCGGGGATCCGCTGACGGGGCACGACGAGTATGTCCGGAGCGTGGTGTTCAGCCCCGACGGGGCCCGGATCGCGAGTGGCGGGGATGACGGGAACGTGCGCGTTTGGAACGTGGAGACCGGGGGGGCCGAAGGAGGGCCGCTGCCGCACGGCGAGTGGGTGTTGAGCCTCACCTACGGAGCGAGTGGGAAGCTCCTCACCAGTATCGGCACCGATGGGGTTGCGCGCGGATGGGACTTGGAGACTGGCGAAGAAGTTGGGGACGAGGCAGGGACCCGCCCTCCACCGGTCGGGCACCACGGCCTAGTGCTGTGCCTTTCCCACGCCGCGGATGGGAAGAGGGTCGCCAGCGGCGGGAGCGATGGGACGGTGTGGCAATGGGACACGGCGACCGGAGAGGCGATCGGTGCGCCGCTGGAAGGGCACAAGGATGGCGTCAGGGCAGTGGCGTACAGCCCCGATGGCACAACGATCGCCAGCGGGGGAGGCGACGGAACCGTGCGCCTTTGGGATGCGGCGACCGGGGAGGCGATCGGGGAGCCGCTGGCCGAGCGGCTCGGGTTTGTGCTTAGCCTTTCGTTCAGCGCCGACGGGAGCCGGATCGCCTGTGGCGTCGATGACGGCAGCGTCCACCAGTTCAACGTGGCCGACGGCGAGCGCTTTGGGGAACCGCTGAAGCACGGCGATTCCGTGCTGACCGTCGCTTACAGTGCCGGAGGGAATCGCCTCATCAGCGTCGGCAACGACGGGGTTGCGCGTCAATGGGACGCACAGACGGGTGCGGAATTGGTCGGGTTGCCTGGGGAGGCTCCCCGCCCCCCGCCGGCGGGACATCTCGCCTCGGTGACGAGCATCGCTTTCACCGCCGACGGGAGACGGGTCGCCAGCGGTGGGATCGATGGGACGGTCTGGTTGTGGGACAGGGAGACCGGCGAAGCGATCGGGGGTCCGTTGGAGATGCCCGATGAGGTTTCCGTTCGCGCGTTGGCTTTCGCCCCCGATGGCGCGACGATCGTCAGCGGTGGGGGCGACGGTAGGCTCCGGCAATGGGATGTGGCCTCTCGGAAACAGCTCGGGGTGGCCCTGGAGGGGCATACCGGGTCGATTTTGAATGTGGCCTACAATGCGGACGGGACGCGCCTCGTCAGTACCGCGAGCGATGAATCCGTCCGGCAGTGGGATGCGGCGACGGGGCAGCTGTTGGGGAAGGCGATGCGTGTGACTGGCTCCGCGTTGGATGTCGCGTATGGGGCCGACGGGAGGCATCTTGTTTGCGCCGGACACAGCGGCGTGTTCTGGCGATGGGACGCGGGGACGGGGGAGCCATTGGGGGAAGCTTTGGAAGGTCATACCGGCTCCGTTCAGTGCGTCGCATACAGCGCTGATGGGAAACGGATCGTCAGCGGCGGTAGCGAGGGGGCGATCTGGAGATGGGACGTTGACGAGGGCAAGGCGATCGGCCAGGCTTTGGAAGGGCACCTCGGCGAAGTCAGCGAGGTCGTGTTCAGTGCCGATGGAGCGCGGATCGCCAGCGCCGGTGCCGACGGGATGGTGCGGCAGTGGGACGCAGCGACCGGAGAGCCGGTGGGAACGCCGCTGGAAGGTCACTCGGGATCCGTGTTGAGCGTTGCCTACAACCCCTCCGGCACCCGCCTCGTCAGCGGGGGCAGCGACGCCACGGTGCGCCTGTGGGACGCGGTGACCGGTGCGGCGATCGGGGATCCGCTCGAAGGCCATGGGGACTTCGTGAGAAGTGTCGCATTCGACGATGAAGGGGAGAGGATCGTCAGCGGCGGGGACGACAGTGCCGTGCGCCAGTGGGATGCCGCGACCGGCCAGCCGATCGGTCAACCATTGCGGGGGCATCGCGATTGGGTGCACAGCGTGGCCTACAGCCCAGACGGGCACTGGATCGTCAGCGGCTCGGTAGACGGGTCTGTCCGGATCTGGCCGGCTTCCGACCGGGAGATCGATCTCGCCCAATACGTCGTCCATCAGGTCGTCGCGATCGAAGAGAAGGGGGTCGAGTACCTCATCGACCTGCCGAGGGACCACCTCTCCAAACCCGCTCCGCCCACCCCAATCATCAACGCGCCGGTCGGCGGATTGCGTGGAGATGAGAGCTTGGGCGAACGGCTCGAGATCTTCCTCGCGGCCGGCAACTGGGCGCAGCTGCTGCGGGAGTGGGCGGCTGACGGGGCGCGCTTTGATCGGGGAACCCGGACGCAGCTCGCGGTCTCCTACCTCGCGGTGCTCGCCCGTGACCTGCGCCGCGGCGCCCCCCGGGCGGGCGTGTTGCTCGATCACTACGAGGCGGTGGTCAGCGACGAGATCGCTGCGACGCCGGACCTCATCCTGCCGGTCATCGGGCTGGCGGAGAGCGCCGATGCGGTCGGTGACGCGGAGCTTCGGCAGCGGCTATTGCCCGTTTTTCGGGCGCTCGAGGGCCTCACCCCAAGCGCGAGGGCCAAGGAGAAACTGAACGCGGCCATCCCCGTGCTCGAGGGTCAGGCGCCACTTGAACCGGCGCCCGGCTCGGACTCGCTTCCCGAGTTGCCCGTCGCCCCCGTGCCGGTGCCCGCCCTGGATGAATAGCGCGCCGCGGTCGCCCGCGATTGACGAACGCCCCGCCCGGTGCTAGGTGGCGCGCCCGCTGCGCGCCGGGTCCGCCCTTTGCCCGGACCGTCCGCCATCGCCACTGCCACCGCCACGCCATGAGCGCCGAAAAAATCCGCAACATCGCCATCATCGCCCACGTCGACCACGGCAAGACGACGCTGGTGGACCTGTTGCTGCAGGCCGGTGGCGCCTACCGCGAGAACCAGGCGGTCGCCGAGCGGGCGATGGATTCGCTCGACCAGGAGCGCGAGCGCGGCATCACTATCAAGGCGAAGAACACCGCCATCCTCTGGCGCGACTACACCATCAACATCGTCGACACGCCCGGCCACGCGGACTTCGGCGGCGAGGTCGAGCGCGTCATGAAGATGGTCGATGGGGTGCTGCTCTTGGTCGATGCCGCCGAGGGGCCGCAGGCGCAGACCCGCTTCGTGCTGCGCAAGGCCTTGGCGCAGGGCCTGGCGCCGGTGGTCGTGGTCAACAAGATCGACCGCGAGCAGGCCGACCCCGCCCGCGTGCACGACAAGGTGCTGGAGCTTTTCCTCGAGCTGGAAGCGAACGAGGAGCAGTTCGAGGCGCCGTTCCTCTACGGCAGCGCCAAGGAAGGCTTCTTCCTGCGCGCGCTCGACGACGAGCGCGACGGGGTGCTGCCGGTGTTGGAGACGATCGTCGACCACATCCCGGCGCCGAAGGTGGAGGCGGGCGAACCCTTCCGCATGCTGGCCAGCAACATCGACTGGGACGACTACGTCGGCCGGGTCGCCATCGGCAAGGTGCTGTCCGGCCAGGTCCAGAAGGGCGACCGCATCTGGCGGCTGGCGCGCGACGGATCGCGGACGGCGGCGAAAGTGACCAAGGTCTTCCAGTACAGCGGCGTCGCCGGTTCGGGCGAATCGGCCGTCGGCGAGGCGGGCAACATCGTCGGGCTGGCGGGGTTCGAGGACGTCGACATCGGCGAGACGCTCGCCGCCGTGGAGGATGCGGAGGCCCTCCCCTTCGTCGAGATCGACCCGCCGACCGTGCAGATGCAGTTCTCGATCAACGACTCGCCCTTCGCCGGCAAGGAGGGCAAGTACGTGACCTCGCGGCAGATCCGCGACCGCCTCATGCGCGAGGCGAAGACGAATATCTCGATCGAGGTGGGCGACAGCGACAAGGCCGGTGTGTTCAACGTCGCCGCCCGCGGCGCGATGCAGATCGCCGTGCTGGTCGAGGACATGCGCCGCGAGGGCTACGAGGTGCTGGTCTCGCGCCCGCGCGTGATCACCAAGCGCGACGAGAACGACGTTCTCGTCGAGCCCTTCGAGACGCTCTACGTCGAGGTGCCGGAGGAACATGTGCCCGGCGTCCTGAAGAGCCTCAACGCGCGGCGCGGCGAGATGACGCACATGGAGGCGAACGCCGCCGGCGCGACCCTGATCGAGGCGACGATCCCGACCCGCGGCCTGATCGGCTTCGAGTTCGAGCTGCTCAACATGACCAGCGGCCACGGCATCATGTCCCACCTCTTCAAAGAGTACGCCCCGCGCACGGGCGAGATCGCCGGGCGCACGAGCGGGACGCTGGTGTCGATGGACACCGGCGTCGCGATGGCCTACTCGCTCGACGCGCTGGAGACGCGCGGGAAGCTCTTCGTCGGCGCCGGCGAATCGGTGTACGAGGGGCAGATCGTCGGCGAGAACCCGCGCGCCGACGACATGCCGGTCAACCCGACCAAGGAGAAGCACCTCACCAACCACCGCTCCTCGGGCGACGGCAAAGGCATCCAGCTCTCGCCGCCGATGAAGTTTTCGCTGGAGCGCGCGATCGAGTACATCGCCCCCGACGAGCTCGTCGAGGCCACGCCGAAGAACATCCGCCTGCGCAAACGCGTCCTCTGCGCGACCCAGCGCAAACGCGAGGCGCGCAAAGCGGGCGCGTAGGCGGGTCCCGTGGCATCGGCGTCCCGCCGATGTCCGTGCCGAGGGCGTCCCGCCCTCGCGCGACGCCCGCGGGGTCGCCGCGGCGCCCGAACGCGCCCGCCGCGCGTTGTGTTTTGGGACACGACATGAAGATCATCCTCCCCGGCGGCAGCGGCCAGATCGGCAAGCTCCTCGCCCGGCACTTCCACGCTCGCGGTGACGAGGTGGTGGTGTTGGGCCGCAACCCCCAGGCGCCGCCGGAGCCGTGGCGGACCGTCGTCTGGGACGGGGCACAGGCCGGCGATTGGGCGGACGAACTGGAGGGTGCCGACGCGCTGATCAACCTCGCGGGGCGCAGCGTCAACTGCCGCTACAGCGCCGCCAACCGCGCGGCGATCATGAACTCGCGGCTGGACTCGACGCGCGCCGTGGGGGCGGCGCTGGCGGCGTGTGCGGCGCCGCCGCCTGTGTGGCTGCAGTCGAGCACCGCGACCATCTATGCGCACCGCTTCGATGCCGCCAACGATGAGGCGGGCGGGCTCGTCGGCGGCGCGGATGCGGGTGCCCCGGACGCGTGGCGTTTCAGCACTGAGGTGGCGAAGGCTTGGGAGGCGGCGGCCGAGGAGGCGGCGCTGGGCGGGACGCGGTTGGTGCTGATGCGTTCGGCGATGGTGATGAGCCCCGACCGCGGCGGAGTCTTCGACACCCTGTTGGGCTTGGCCCGCCGCGGGCTGGGCGGGCGCGCGGGCGACGGGCGCCAATTTGTCTCGTGGATCCACGAGACTGACTTCCTGCGCGCGATCGACCTCCTGCTCGACCGCGCCGAACTCTGCGGCGCGGTGAACATCGCTTCGCCGAACCCGCTGCCGAACGAGGCGTTCATGCGGGCCTTGCGCGCGGCGTGGGGCATCCGCTTCGGCTTGCCTGCCCCGCGGCCGCTGTTGGAGATCGGTGCGCTGCTGATGCGCACCGAGACCGAGCTGGTGCTCAAGAGCCGGCGGGTGGTGCCGGCGCGCCTGCTCGACGCGGGGATGGGGTTCGAGTTCGCAGAGTGGGCCGGCGCGGCGGAGGACTTGTGTGAACGCTGGCGGAGCCGTCACGGGACGGAATAGCCCGGATCGATCACGACATCCTCATGCGAGGCGCCACCGTTCGTTGACGATGAGCAGGCGGCGGTAGGCGGCAGGTGGCGAGCACCGGCGAAGCGGCTGCGTGAATGACGGTAAGCCGCCGCCCGGAGCTTGGTGAGCGATCCGGGCTAAGGCTCGAACCGGAGCTGGGAGAATCGGCGTGCGCTGTCGGTGGGGGAGGGCTCTGGAAAGCGGAGGATCTCGATCCCGGCGCCGCCGTCGCTGACGCTCGCGGTGATCCCGCTCGGGTTCCAATCCCTCAAATTGTCGCTCACGACCAGCTGCACCCAGAGCGGCCTCGCGGTCACTTGTCGGTATTCGATGACCGCGGTCGCGCCGGGCGCCTGGCGGCTGATCCCCCACGGCACCGGGGTGCCGGCCGCGAGCGGATCCGAGTCTTGCGACCACTCGACCGCGTTCGGGATGCCGTCGCAATCAGGGTCTGCGGCGGCGCCGGTCAGCCCCGTGTCGGCCAGGGCCGCCGCCCCGAAATTCGCGATCTGCCAGCCGAGGTAGGTGTCGGTGGGCGGCGGGTCGGCGCTGGCGACCCGCGACACCGAAAGCCCTTCGGCGCCGCCGACCGCGATGACCTCGACGGCGCCGCGGGCGATCGCGAACAGGTCGTTCGCCACGCCCGAAGCAACCGGCGTCCAAGTCTCAGCGTCGGGCGAAGTGTACATAGCGCCGCCTTCGCCGCAGGCGATGAAGAGACCGTCCGCGTGCGTGACGCCGAACAGCCAGGTGCCGACGCCGACCGTCCCGACCTCCCATGAGCTGCCGTCTTCAGATCGCAGCACGCTACCGCGCTGGCCCACGGCGACGAACTGGCCGTCGGCGAAGGTGATGCCGCTGAGGTAGCGGAAGGTGGGCGATGCCACCGCCGTCCAGTTGGTGCCGTCGTCCGAACGGATGATCGCCCCGCCGAGACCGACGGCGACAAATTGACCTCCGCCGTAGGCGACCCCGCTGAGGTAGGCGCTCGTCCCGGGCACCGCGGGCAACCACGGGCCACCGCCGGCCGCGGAGGTGCGCACCGCGGCCGCTGAGCCGTCGATCGCCCCTCCGACCGCGACCCACCGCCCCTCGCCGTAGGTGACGTCGTTGAGGAATTGGGTGGTCCCGGAGCTTTCCGCATTCCAGGTGATCCCCCCGTCCGCGGAGCGCAGGATGGTGCCGAACTCGCCGGTCGCTACGAATTCACCGCAGGCGTGGGCCACAGATTCGAGGGTCGCGGCGAGCGCCGACGGCTCCGAGACGACAGTCCAGCGCGCGGCGCTATCGGTCGTGCGGGAGATCGCGCCCAGCTCGCCGACCGTCACCCACACGCCGTCGCCGAAGACGACCCCGCCGAGCGAGGTGCCGGCGTTGACGCGGGTGTTCGACCAAGCGCCCAGCGCGGTCGCCTGCACCGGCGCGCAGACGGCGAGGGCGAACGTCGCCGCCGCCGCCTTGGAAACGAGGTTGGGGGGGAGCCAAAACATGAAGGGTGCCGAGGCTAGCAAAACCACCTCGCGAGCCAACCCAAAACCGCGTCGGAGGAGGTGGAAATGTGAACCCGAAATGAATGCGCTCTGAACGTAACATGAACAGGATCAGTGAATTCTACGAATTATCCCTTTCCGGGAGTCGCCCGCTCTGGTATCAGAGAGGACGCCGGACACGAAGGCTGCTTTCGGGGGTCGCGCCCCCGGGGGAGATCGCTCGCAGCCGTCCAGCGAACCAAACCACCCCAAACCAGAACCCAATATTCGCGATGAGGAGTTCAACGAAACCGCGGCCGGAAGGGCGCCGCACCACCGCCGCGGCCGCACTCGCCGCCGCCACGCTCGCCGGCAGCGCCGCCGCGCAAGACGTCATCATCATCGACCCGCCCGTTTTCGGAGACAGCGTGTCGATGCAAGTGAGCAGCATCACCGCCCCGCTCGAGGGGCCGCAAGTCGTCGAGGTCACCTACCGGAGTTCGGTCCCCATCGACACCGAGTCGCTGGACGGCGAGGACATCTGGGCCGTCAGCCGCAACGGCTACAACCAGACGGGCGAATTGCGGGGCTTCGAAGAGCTGCCCTCGCCCTTCGGTGAGCCAGGCGAACCCATCGACCCGAACGGGGCGGGTGGGGACGGTGTCATCATCGGCCCGGACGGGGAGATCGTCGATCCCGGCGGCGGCATCATCGCCCCGTTCCCGTGGTACGGCGTCCGCGCGACCTACCTCTTCAAGCCCGGCACCGGCGACGCTTGGGACGCCGATGACGACGGCCTCTACGCCGTGCTGTTGCAGCCGCGCGAGGTGACGAAGTCCGACGGCACCGCCTTCGCCGCCGATCTGCTCGGGCATTTCGTGGTGCGCGTCGCCGATGGCCCCGGGCCGATTTTGCCGGTCGAGGCACGGCTGTCGGTGGCCCCCGCGCCGGTGATCGCCGGCAACGGCGACGGTGGCGCTGCCGGCGACTTTTACGTGGCGAACCTCGAGCTGTTCTACAACTCGCGCGATGTCGAGATCTCCAGCTGGGGCGAGCTGCGCCGCGACGATAGCGGCCACCGTTTCTTCGTCGACGTCGAGGCGGTCGGAACACCGGGGGCCGATATCGACCCGGACGGCGCCGACCGGCCCGCCGCGATCCGCCGCTTCACCCACACCTACCCGATCGGCAGGCTCGAAGCGGGTGACTACAAGATGTTGGCCACCAGCTTCGGCGAGGAGATCGCCGCGGATCAATGGAAGGTCGAGGACGACCCCGACCCGGCTCCGGCGTTCCCGACGGAGGTGCGGATCGACGTCCGCCCGCTACCGCAAATCGCCATCTTCCCGCCGCCTCCCGCCGAGTATGTCGCCGACGTCCGCCTCGAGTTCAACGAACAGGGGTGGGTGGAGATCGTCAGCTGGGGCGAGGTCGAGCGCGATGGGCAAACCTTCACCGCCGAAGTGTTGGCGGTGGTGCGCCCGTGGCCGATCGACCCCGCGACCGGCGACATCATCGTCCCGCCGGGCGTGCCGCCCGTGTTCGAACACACCTACCACCTCGGCGCCCCGGGCGCGGGCGACTACCGGTTCGTTCTCACCTCGCGCGACCGCACGCTGGGCGGCGAGGCCTTCACGGTCCCCGACCGGCCGGGCGGCGGCCGGCCGCCGGCGGAGGTCGGCCTGCACCTCGCCACCGGCGACGACTGGGCGGTTGTGCGGGCGCGGGTGTCGTGGTTCGAGCCTGGCTGGGCGATCACCGAACCCGGCACCGTCGAACGCGCCGACGACGGCACGTTCGTCATCAACGCAGACGCCGCCCGGGTGGTTGTCGATCCGGTCCCCGGGGGTTCGGACGACCCGGCGGGCGGCGGCATCGCCCCCCCGGATGACCCGGTCGTCTTCCCACCCCCGGGGGGCGAGAGCCACGCCTACCGCATCCCGGAGCTCTCGCCGGGCGAGTACCGGGTGCTCTATCAAATCAATGGATATGACTACGCTCGCGCCGCGTTCAGGATCACCGGCGGCGGCGGGGGCGGTGAACCGCCGATGGTCCACGACATCGTCATCCACGAGGGCGACGCCTCCTGGGCCGCGGAGGTCTTCGTGATCCTGCCTGACCCGGGCATCGGCGTCCTCGGCTGGGGCGAGCCCCGCCGCGAGGGCAACCGCTTCTTCGTCGAGATCGAAGTCGGCCCCGTGCCGGTGGGCGGTCCCGACCCCGGCGTCGACCCGCCGCAGGTGTTCAACGCCGACGGCTTGCCGCCGGACTTCCCGGTGCGGCTCGTGAGCCACACCTACCCGCTCGGCCCGCTCGAGCCCGGCGGCTACTCCTTCCACGTCGTCCACGAGGGCGACCCCGTGTTTTCGAAAGAGTGGCGCGTGCGCGAGCCTGGCGGCGACAACGAACCCCCTGAGGTGCGCGTCGATGCGGCGAACATCGAGGAGCCGGAGGCCGCGCCGCACCGCTTCGGCGTCCAGTTCTCGGACGCCGGCGGGCTCGACCACGAATCGATCCAAGACGCCGCGGTCTGGGTGGTCAACGAGCGGCTCGGCTACCGGGCCGAGGCCCGCCTCCTCTCGTATGCGGGCACCGACGATCTGCCCTCGACCGGCGCCAGCGCCCGCTACGAGGTCGATGCCCCCGGCGGCGAGTGGGACGTGGACGACCGCGGCCGCTACGCGGTCCACATCGAGCCCGAGAAAGTGCGCGACCTCGCCGGCAACCACCTCGGAGGCAGCCGCATCGGCGGGTTCAAAGTCGACATCTGGCCGGAACCCCCCGGTGGTCCGCTGGGGACGGCGATCGAGATCGTCCACTCCGCCACCGGTGAATGGGGGGCGAACGTCTCCCTCGAGCTGCCGGAGGAACTCGCCGCCCCCGACGATTGGGCGATCGATTGGGGCGAGGTCCGGCACTTCGGCCACGTGCTGGTCGCCGTCGCCCGCTACCACAAAATCGGCGAGGCGCCCGAGGACCGCCTGATCGCGCCGCCCGGCGGCGGCGGGGTCCAGACCGTGCGCCACAACTACCGCTTCGGCTCGCTGCGCGAGGGCCGCTACCTATTCGTCGTGCTCTCGAACCTCGGCCACTTCGGCAAGGAGCGGTTCGATGTCGGCGGCGCTGAGGACGGCGGCGTCGAGCCCCCGGAGATCAGGCCCTTCGAGGCCTGGCAGGCGGGTGCCTTCATGCCGGGCGACTGGCTCGCCCTGCCGGCCATGGTCGACCCCGCGTCGAATCCCGACCGCGACCGGTGGACGAACTTCGAGGAGTACGCCTTCGGGTTCGACCCGTTGCGCTTCGACCCCGCCGAGCCGCCGGTGAGCTGTCACCTCCTCGTGGGCGAGCGCGGCCGGCACCTCGGCATCCGCTACCGCGAGATGCTCGCGGCGGACGATGTCGAGTACCGTGTCCTCGCCTCCGCGGATCTGCTGCGTTGGGACGACGTCACCGACGCTGTCGATTACGTGGAGCGCGAAGCTTCCTCAGACGGGACGGTCGATGTCCTCGCCTGCCTGCGTGGCACCCTCGAGGAACTCCCCTACACCCACCTGCGCATCCTCGCCCGCCCCGCCGGTTCGGCGGGCGGCTAGCCCGAATCGCTCACCAAGCTCCGGGCTGCGGCTTGCCCTCGTTGACGCTGAGGGTGTTGGCGTGGTGACCGGCTCGGGCAGGGTGTTCACCCAGCCGCTTCGCCTGTCCCTGCCGCCGCCTACTCAGCATCAACGAATGGCGGCGCCTCGCCTGCGGAGGTGGTGATCGATCCGGGCTAGGAGGCTGTCGGACTTGCCCGTTCCGGCGCGAATCGTTGTATCCTATGCCCAATCCACCCCGCTGTCCCGTCGCCGATTTCGACCAGCTCCTCACCATCGTGACGATCTGGATCGCAATCCGGAAACGTCCGGGCCCGAAAGTCCTGGGCTCCGACAGCCCCCTACGGTTCGCCGAAGTAGAGCTGGTAGAAGGTTCGGTCATCGGCGCCCACCGGGTCGGAGGCGCGCAGCAGCAGCCGCGTCGAGCTGTCCTCGACGACCGTCACGGCGCCACCGCTCAGGTCCCAGACCCGCAGGTCGGAACTGGTGCCGAGTCGGTGATCGGTGATCGCCCGCGCGCTGCGCTCGAGTTCGGCCTCGGCGAACCGCTCGCCGTTCAGAGCGGCGATGCGGAGGGTGGCGCGGCGCTGGCTGGCGGGGTCCTTGGGCCGGGTTCCGGCGGCGAACTCCTCCAAGTTGGTCGAGCCGTCGCCGTCCGGGTCGGCGCCCCACCCCGACACGGCCGGGTCGTCGAGTTCGGCGGGCGTGAAGTGCTGCGCCAGCCATGGGCCGGCGCCCACATCGGGGACCGCTCCGAGCGCGGCTGCGGTCATCATTTGGAAGCCCTGCCCCGCGACCGCCCCGAGGACGGCGACGGTCCCCGGGCTCGAGACCGAGAAGCTGGTGCCGCCCGGGGTGCCGACGCCGCCCGACACCGCCGGCCACTGCCAACCGGGGTTGCCCATGAGGATCCATTCGCCGCCGTCATCATGCCCCCAGATGTAGGCCGGGTCGCCCTGGCGGAAGGGCGCCGCGTTGCTGTCCAAAAAAGTCCGGGCGGTGAACCAGCCGACCGCGGGGTTATAGCTCGCTCGGCCGAGCGTGACCCAATGGTCCGCCCAGTCACCGGTGTTCGCCACGGAAGGGACGAAGCCGTCCGCGAAGGCGCCGAGCTCGAACACGAAGTCGGCGTCCAGGGTCTGCGGGGCGCCGGCGCTCGTGTAGTTGGTCGAGCCGGGCGTGGACAGGAAGTTGATCTGTTCGGCCGCGCCGGCGCCGGTCACCGCGGAGATGACGGCCATGCAGTGCAGCAGGGTGGGGGGAGGGATCTTCACGGGGCGGGGGAGGGATTTGCAGCATCGACCTTGTCGACGATCGCCAGCACCGACGCGCGACGTTCGGCGGAGGCGATCGACTCCGCCCAGCTGCGGGCCGCGCCCGGCTCATCGGCAGCGACCGCGATCGCCAACGCGCCGGCGGCGGCGTCGCGGAGCTCGCCGGGCGGCAGGTCGATCAGAGAGCCGCTGGCGGCGCCAGGGTCGCGCCGCGCCCAGATCCGCACCAGGTCGCCAGTCGCATCGGCGAGGAGGCCGCGGTCTCCATCCCTCATCCCATCCTGTCGGGCCAGCCAGCGCAGGCCATCCCCGGGCCGGGGCGATGCCGCCCACCGGGCGACCGCTTGGGAGAGGACCGCCGCGCGCACCTCCGGGTCGCCCAACGCCAGCGCCAATTCGGCGCGCCGCTCCTCCGTAGGCAGTACGAGCGCATACGCGATGCCGAGCTGGCGGGCGCGGCGGCGGTTCGGCTCGGTCGACACATAGCCCCTCGCGGCTTCCGGCGCCGCCAGGTGCCAGCCGTGCAAGGCCTCGCGCAGGGAGGCCGACGCGAGCGCCGACCCGTGCGCGATCGCGTGTTCGATAGCGACCTCGCCTGACCTCGAGCCCCAATCGCGATACAGCGCGAGCAGCTTTGCACCACGTCCGTCGATGGGCAGCGCCCGCAGCGATTCGAACTCGCCGGCGAAGTCGCGCGCCGGTTGGGAGCCTTTGCCGACCAGCGTGCTCGCCCCGGTCTGGAGGGGGGAGGGATCGACCCGGCCGGAGGCGATGGGCGGCTCCTCCTTGCAGGAGGTGATGCACGCCGGGGCTGCCGCCCAGAAGGCGAGGGCTACCCCGATGTGCTGCTTCCGCGGCATCGCATCCGGGACCATGGCAGCCGCTCAGCGGCGCCGGCGCCGAGCGGTGAGGAAGCCGGCGTAGGCGAGGAAGGCCAACGCGCCCGGCTCGGGCACCGGGGCGGGAAAGGTGTGGGTCTGCAGTTGGTAGGGCGTCGGGTCGCTGGAGAAATCTCCGGGCCCTTGGGTGTCGTTCAGGCCGCCGAAAACCGGTGAAGTCGCGCTGCTCACACGCCATTCGAGGGTGAGAGCGGTCTGGTCTGAATGGTTGGGGATCACCCAATCGTTGCCGTCCTTGCCGTCGTCGTCCGTGATCAACACCCACTCGGCGGTCTGATCGACCGGGGTGGTCTGGTTGTAGCCCCAGATGTAGGCCTGCTGCCCGGCGTGGGTGTTGTCGGTGACCAGAAAGGTGTCGCTGAACAGGCTGACCGGCGCGTTGTAGGTGGCCGTATCGAGTTCTGTCCAGTTGGCAAACCAGGTCGTCGGATCGGCGGTGTAAGGGTCGAAACCGGCATCGAACACCCCCAGCGTGAAGGTGTAGCTCCCGTCGAGGAGCGATCCCCCGCTGTCGAAGTTGATCCCAGACAGCGACGCCGCATTGCCCCAGTTGATGGTCTGCGCCGGGGCGACGGATGCGGTTCCGACCACCATCAGGGTCATCGACAACCCTCGGATCGCGCGGATCTGGCTCAAGATTTTCATTTTTTATGTTTGGGAGCCGATTATTCTCGGTGTTTTTATAATTAATTTCAATGAAATTTCAACTTTATTGGAATATTTGCATGCACCATCACGGTTGATGGGAGATTTTTGTGGGCGCACGGGCATTTGAGCCGAGGACGGAACCGATGCTCGCTCCGGGAGATCCCCGTGGGTGCCGCCGTCTCAGCCGTGCGCGGAACAGCCCCTCGGAGTCGAGTTCCCAACCGGGGAGGCGCTGGGGTCATTCACCACGAATGGCTTCGGAGGCGCGGACCGCGGTGGGAGGCCTTCGCGTTGCTCAGGGTGACAGCGCGGAAGTGGAATGTGGGGCATGATGCGGGTTTCGACCCCCGCGGGGAAGGCGGCGTGTCATCCTGACAAGCACAGCGCCGGAAGGACCTCGCCATGAAACCCAGCGGGTCGAGCCACCGGGACGCCCCGGATGCCTTGACGGGCACCGAGCGAGCAGGCACCGAGACGCTGCCCCCGTCGATGCCTATCCTCAGCCGAGCGTCATTCGGGTTCGGAGCCTGTCGGAATTACCCGTCCCGGCGCGATTCGTTTTTCAATTTGCCCAAATCGCCCCGCTGTCTCGTCGCCGATCTCGATCAACTCCTCGTCATCGTGACCATTTGGATCGAAATTCGAAGACGTTCGGGCTCGAGAGTCCTGAGTCCGACAGGCGCCTAGCCCGAATCGATCACCAAGCTCCAGGCTGCGGCTTGCGCTCTTTGATGCTGAGGGTGTTGGCGTAGGGATCGGCTCGGGCAGGGTGTTCACCCAGCCGCAGCGCCGATCCCTGCCGCCGCCTACTCAGCCTCAACGACTGGCGGCGCCTCGCCTGCGAATGTGGTGATCGATCCGGGCTAGCCCGAATCGATCACCAAGCTTCGGGCTTCGGCTTGCGCTCTTTGATGCTGAGGGTGTTGGCGTTGGGATCGGCTCGGGCAGGGTGTTCACCCAGCCGCAGCGCCGATCCCTGCCGCCGCCTACTCAGCCTCAACGAATGGCGGCGCCTCGCCTGCGGAGGTGGTGATCGATCCGGGCTAGCGGTCACCCTTGGGCAGTTTCATCGGCTCGCCGTCCGGAAGCGGCTCGGGGAGGCCGTTCAAGGTCGACCGGAAGGAGAAGAGGTCGGGGCGGCGGTCGAGGCGCGGGCGGACGCTGCCCGACTGGCGCGACCGGTAGAGATCGGTGATGTCGAGGTCGGTGACGAGCAGCATCTCGACGTTCGGGTCGGCGGCCGCCTGGATGCCGTCGCGGGCGAACTCGAAATCGCTGGGTGTGTAGACGGCCGCACGCCCGTAGTGGATGTCCATGGCGGGGACGGAAGGGAGGTTGCCGATGATGCCGGAGGTGACGACGTAGACCTGGTTCTCGATGGCGCGAGCGCGGGCGCAGGCATCGACGCGCATGAAGGCGGGGCGGTCGTCAGTGCAGTAGGGGACGAAGAGGATCTCCGCCCCGTTGTCGGCGAGGTGGCGGGCGGCTTCGGGGAACTCGCTGTCGTAGCAGATGAGGACGCCGACGCGCGCCTTCGGCGTGTCGATGACCGGCAGCTCGTCGCCGCCGGTGATGCCCCAGTAGCGCACCTCCGCGGGGGTGATGTGGAGCTTCGGCTGCGCGACCCACGTGCCGTCCGGCATGATGATGGGGCAGACGTTCTGGAGGGCGCCGCCGCGGTGCATCGGGTGGCTGCCGGCGACGATGTGGATGCCGTACTCGGTCGCCATGCGGCGCATGAGGTCGAGGAACTCGCCCTCGAGCTCCGCGAGCTTGGCGATGCCGTCCTTGGCCGGCAGGCCGCGCAGGTGGGTCTGCGAGAGGAGCTGGACCGAGAAAAACTCGGGGAAGACGAGGAAGTCGGCGCGGTAGTCGTGGGCGGTGTCCACGAAATACTCCACCTGGTCGGCGAAATCGTCGAACGAGGCGACGCGGCGCACCTGGTATTGGACCGAGGCGACGCGGACTTTGCGGGCGCCGGACTCGACGGGCGTGTAATCGGGGTTCAGCCACTCGATGAGGGTGGCGTAGTTCTTGGATGCCGGGTCGGCGATGTAGTTGCGCAGCAGGCCGCGGACGACGAAGCCCTCGCGGAGCTGGAAGCTGAGGACGAGGTCGCGGAGGCGGCCGGACTCGACGGCGGCGACGTACTCTTCCGGGCGCATCGCCGCCGCGTGGTCGGCGTAGCCGTGGATGCGGCCGCCGGCGAGGATGCGCCGCAGGTTGAGCCGGGCGCAGAGTTCGCGGCGCGCCGCGTAGAGGGCGGCGCCCACGCCTTTGCCGCGGCAGTCGGGGTCGACGTAGACGTCGGCGCCGTAGAGGGTGTCGCCGCTGGGGTCGTGGTTGTGGAAGTAGCCGCCGTCGGTGATCCCGGCGTAGGTGTGTTGCCGGTAGGGGTCGTCGCCGAGGTTGACGATCAAGCTGGCGATCCCGCCGACGATCGCGCCGTCGACCTCCGCGACCAGCTGCCCTTCGGGGAAGATGCGTTGGTGGTTGGTGAGCTGTGCCTCCGACCAGACGACGTTCTCTTCGGCCATCGCCGGGAAACACCGGTTGTTGAGGGTGATGAGGGTGGGGATGTCGCCGGCGCGGGCGGTGCGGATGGTGAGGGGCATGGCGGGGGATGGGCGGGGCGGTGGGGAGCGGAGGGGTCGAAAAAACGCCCGCCGGTTTCCCGGCGGGCGTTTGAAGGGGTGCGGTTGGGATACCCTGTGGTGCGGTGCTACTTGGGTGCAGCGCCGGGGCCGAACAGCTTGGCGGGGTCGAACTCGGCCGCCTTCTTCTTCCGCGCTTCGAAGGCTTCCTCGTCGACGCGGTCCATCGCCATGGTCTGGCCGTCGATGGTCATCGTCAGGACGTCGCCCTCGATCTTGCCGGTGCCGGTCTTGTCGGGGTCGCCCTCCTTCTGCAGCGTGATGGTGAAGGTGCGCGCCCCCTCGTCGACCTCGCTGAGGCGGTAGCCGGAAGCGTCGGGGCCCTCGGGCGTGTGCATCGTCCCGGTGCCCTCCTCGAGGTGGAGCGTCAGCATCTCCGCCATCGTCGAGGCCATGTTGGTGGCCATGGCGATGGCGGCCGGGTCGGCCTGGCCGTTCTTGGCCATCTCTTTCTTCATCATCTCGACCAACTTGTCCTTGTTGGGCGCCCAGTAGCCGAGGATGTCGTCGGCGACCTTGCCGGCGCTGCCGGTGGCGAGTGAGAAGGCGGTGGCCGCGAAGAGTGCGGCGGCGAGTTTGAGCGGGTTTTTCATGGTCGCGTCAATGGTGGTCCGTTCGCTGCGGGCCTAGGGCTCCTCGGTCGGGGTCGGGGCATCCGGGATGTCGACATCGGGGATGTCGATGTTCGGGATGGTGATGTCCGGCGCGGTGGTGCCAGCTTCTGCGGCGGCGTCGTCGAGCGCGCCCTGCAGCCCAGCCGCCGCCTCGTTGAGGGCGTCTTCCAAACTGGCGCCGCCCTCGTTGAGCGCGCCTTCCAGCGACTCGCCCAAACCTTGGAACAGGCTCGAGGGGTCGAAGTTCTTCGCCTTCTCGATGCGCGCCTGGAGGGTGGCCGCATCGATGCGATCCATGATCAGGCTGTCGCCGTCCATCGTCATCGACAGCGTGTCGCCGGCGATCTCGCCGGTGCCGGTCATGTCCTCTTCGCCCTCTTTGGACACGGTGATGCTGAAGGTGCCAGCGGACTCATCGACGTCCGCGAGCGTGTAGGTGCCCTCCTCCGGGCCTTCTGGCGAGTGCATGGTCGCGGTGCCCTTGCCGATCTCGAGGGTCATCATTTCCGCCATCATCTTCATCATGGGCTCAGCGGCCTGAAACTGGTCGGCGGGCATCTCCGCCTTCGCGGCCTCGAGCATCTTCTCGACGTTGGGCGCCCAGACGCCGACGAGCTGGTCGGAGACGCTCTCGCTGGCGGGGGCGCTGCCGCCGCTGCCGCCATCGCCGCCGGAGCCGGAATCGGCACCGCCGTCTTTGCTGCCGTCTTTGCATGCGCCGAGGCTCAGCGCGGCGGCGGCGGCGAGGGCGGTGGTGAATTGGAATGGGTTCGGTTTCATGAGATGATTCGGTGTCGTGGATGAAAAGGAACAGGATTTGTACGCGCCCGGAACGCGAATAGCGAGCGGTTTCTCGTGGGGGGCGCCGCCGCCCGCGCGGCACGATCACTCCCAGGCGTGCGCGCCCGAGGCGACGTCGCGGTAGAGGGCGCGCAAGGTGTCGGCCATCGCCTCGACCTTCTTCGGCATCTCGGCCGCGAGGTCGCGCGCCTCGGCGAGGTCTTCCCCGAGGTTGTAGAGTTCGAATCCGCCCAGTTCGGCGGCGGCGAGCGCCTCCTTCTGTCCGGACTTCACCGTGCGCAGGCGGGCGACTTCCAAGCCCTCGGCGCGCACGGTCGCGAGCAGTTTCCAATCGCCCTGGCGCATCGCCACCTTGGCCTCGTTGAGGGCGGCGTAGTAGCACCAGAACAGCGGTTGCCGCCGCTCGAACGGGCGGCCGTGGAAGGCCTCGTTGACATCGGTGCCGTCGAGGTGGAGATCGACGGGCAGTTCGCCGGCGGCGAGGCCGGCGAAGGTGGGCAGGAGGTCGAGCGCGGAGACGGGGGCGCCGCTGACCTGCCCCGCCTCGATCTGCCGCGGCCAGCGGACGATGCCGGCGACGCGCACCCCGGCCTCGTGGGTGTGGAGCTTCATCCCGCGCAGCGGTCCGGGGGTGCCGTGGGAGCGCCAGGCCGACCTGTAGCGGTTCAGGGTCTCGGGGCCGTTGTCGGAAGTGAAGACGACGAGCGTGTTGTCCGCCACGCCGAACCGGTCGAGCGCCGCGGTCAGGTCGCCGACGGCGCGGTCCATGTTTTCGACGTTGGCGTAGTAGAGCGCCTGGCCGCGCTCGGCCGCGTCGGGGTAGCCGGCGACGAGTTCCGCCGGGGAGTCGATCGGTTCGTGTGGCTCGTGGAAGGCGACGTAGGCGAAGAAGGGTCGGTCGGCGTCGGCCTGCAGGTGGCGCCCGATCCAGCTGATGGTCTCGCCGGCGACGATGCGGCAGCTGAAGCCCTCGGTGGCGCCGGCGGGTTCGCCGTTGCGGACGAAGTTCTCCGGGTCGCGGTGGGAGGGGGCGGCGTTGTTTTGGGTGGCGAACCAGTGGTCGAAGCCGAAGTCGCCTGGCTGCGGTTGGGCGTCGGTGTTGAACTTGCCGTTGCAGTGCCACTTCCCGGACATGCAGGTGGCGTAGCCAGCCTTCTTGAGCATCGCGGGGAGCGTGAACTCGGAGGCGCGCATGTGCACCGGGCTGCCGCCGGGGATCCAATCGTAGACGCCCGCGCGGTTCGGTGTGCGGCCCGTGAGCAGGCCGGTGCGCGAGGGCGAACAGACGGGGGAGGTGGAGTAGAAATCGGTGAACCGGATGCCGCCGGCGGCGAGCGCGTCGAGGTGCGGCGTGCGGATCGTCGGGTTGCCGTAGCAGGCGAGGTCGCCGTAGCCGAGATCGTCGCAGAGGATGACGATGATGTTCGGGCGCTCGTCGGCGGCGGCGAAGGGTGAGGCGAGGGCCCCGGGGAGGAGGCAGGCGAGGGCGGCGAGGAGGGATCGGGTCATCGGGATGGGGGGGTGCGTTTCGCTGCCAAATGGAGCGTGGTGGGGCGGATGCGCCAGCCCGAAAATAGAACGGCACGCCCTTCCGGGCGCGCCGTTCGCGTGGATGATTGTGGATTGGCGGGCCGGGTCAGTTCGGCTCGTCGGGGATGGCGATGTCCGGGATGTCGATTCCGGGCGGGAGGCCGGGGGCGGTCCCCGGTGCTGCTCCCGGCGGCAGTGCGCCGGGGAGTCCACCTTCCTGAAGCAGGCTGCCCATCGCCTCCTGCATGATCGGCCCCATGACCGCTTCGATGTCAAAGTTGGCGATCTTCTCTTTGCGGGCGTCGAACTCGGCGTCGGAGATGCGGGTCATCTTCATTTCGATGCCCTCCTCCACCATCACCAAGGTGTCGCCCTCCAGGCGGGCGGTTTTCTCTTCGACGTTCCCGTCGGCGTCGGTCGACTCGACGGTGAGTTCGCCGGTGGCTGCGTTCTCGGAGGTGATCTTGTAGGTGCCTTGCTCCTCGAAGCCCTCGGGGCTGATCGCCCAGGCCTTCTCACCGTCGATCTTGAAGGCGACCAGGTCACCCATCGCATCGACCATGGCGGGCACGACTTTCTCAAGCACCGCCGGAGGGGCGCCCCCCATGTCCTTGGCCATCATCTCTTTGACGAATCCGGCGAAGGACTCTTTGTCCGGCGCCCAAGAGCCGACGATCTGCTCCGCCAGCGGTTTGCTCGCGCTGCTCGGGCCGCCGCCGCCGCCGTCACCGCCGCCGTCGTTCTTCTTGTCGCCATCCTTGCAGGAGACGAGGGAGAGGGAGAGCGCGGCGAGGGCCACCGCGCTGTGGTCGAGAAGGAAATTCCATTTCATAGCGTGACTTTTGTAGGCTCCCGGCTTTGGCTGCGCCAATGCAAAATCGGCGCTATTTTGGAACCAGGTTCTCGCCAGACCACTGGGGGCGGGGCGCCCGAGCGAGGCTGCTCGGCGCCGTATCTACTGTGCTGCTGACCGGTGCCGCGTGCGACCGCCAATGCGATCGCGGGGACGGGGGCGGCCCCGGGCTGCCGGCCGGCCACTACCCCGCCAACATCTCGCAGGCGGCGGACACGGAGTTCGTGCGCTTCGTCGACGAGGGGGACTACCGCGGTCGGCTGGAGACGGCGGTGGCGACCTATGAGGGGCCGGGCGGCGAGAAGGTGGAGCTGATCTCCGCGGTGCACATCGCCGACGCGGGGTACTATTCGGATCTGAACGTGCTGTTCGCGACCTACGACTCGTTGCTCTACGAGATGGTCAAGCCGCAGGACATGGGGGCGCCGACGGCGGACGAGGGGCGGGGGAGTCTGCTGGGGATGTTCCAGAAGGGGATGGGGGGCTCGATGGGGCTGGCCTATCAGCTGGAGGGCATCGACTACGGGGCGGCGAACTTTGTCCACGCGGACCTCGACGCCGAGACCTTCGCGGCGCTGAGCGAAGAGCGGGGGCAGGGCGTGGTGGCGTTGATGCTGCAGTCGATGTGGGAGCAGGCGAAGATGGCCCTGGCCGGCGACGGCGGGGCGGCGGCCGACCCGCTGGCCGAATACAGGATCCTCGCCGCGCTGCTTTCGAAGGACCGCGAAAGGAAACTCAAATACCTGTTCGCCAAGCAGCTCGGCGACGTCGAGGCGATCACGGCGGCGATGATGACCGACCTGGACGGCGAGGAATCGGTGCTGCTGACGGAGCGGAACAAGGCGGCGATGCGCGTGTTGCGGGAGCGGCTCGCGGCGGGGGAGAAGAAGCTCGGGCTGTTCTACGGCGGCGCGCACCTGGCCGACATCGAGGCGAGGATCTTCGCCGAGGTGGGCCTGCGGCGGACGGGCGTGCGGTGGTTGCGGGCGTGGGAGATCGAGTAGGTGCGGGGCGCGTGGCGGGTTCTCCCGGGGCGGTGCCCGTGGTCAGCGGGCGCGCGCGTAGCCCCGCAGGATCTCCCCGAGGCGGTCGCCATCGCGCAGCGAGTACACCCTGCCGTCCTCCCGAACCCGGCCGGCCGACTCGACCGTCAAGGTGCGCACCCGGTCGCCCTGGCGGATCGTGATCAACGCGATCCCCGACGTTTTCAACACGTCGAGGCGGCGCGTGCGGTGCGCGAGGCAGGCCACGATCGCGCGGGCGTCCTCGGGGGACGCTTCGAACGGGAGGTGGTCGTCGACGATCAGCTCGCCCGACACTTCCAGCTGGGCGCGCGGCCCATGCGGAGCGGGGTGGGGCGGCGCCTCGGGTCGAGGCAGACAGGAGCCCGAGACCAGCGCGGCCGATACCGCCGCGATACCGCGGACCATCTTACTGGCCATCGCCATTGTCGCCCGCGAACTCCGGCGTCCTCCTGCCAGCCCGGATGTCCGCCCGCTGTCCGCGGCTGGGCAGTGGCTTGCCGCAGCCGCAGGCGCCACCGCAGGTGGGTTTCGTCGCTGCCTTTCGCCCGGCTCGCCAGCGCCAGATGAAGGCTGCCGCGGTGGCCGCCACCACCCCGAGCGCCACCCATGATTGGGTCTCAGCATCCATCGGTTGGTCAGGTTGGTCCGTTGGGATTGGGTCGGGGGCCGTCAGGTGTAGCCGAGCGCCCGCCCGCCCTGATACACGGCGAGCGCGGCGAGGTAGGCGAAGCCGGTCATGTAGGCGAGCTGGAACAGAGCCCAGCGCCACGAGCCGGTCTCGCGCCGCACGACGGCGACGGTGCTGAGGCACTGCAGGGCGAACACGAAGAACACCAACAGGCTCAGGCAGGTCAGCGTCGTAAACACCGGGCTGCCGTCGTCGCGCTCAGCGGCGCGGAGCTTGTCGCGCAGCTTCGCCTCCGCGTCCTCGTCCTCCTCGTCGACGCCGTAGGCGATCGCCATCGACGAGGCGAAGACCTCGCGCGCGGCGAACGAGGCCACCAGGCCGACGCCCATCTTCCAGTCGTAGCCGAGCGGCTCGATGACCGGCTCGATGGCGTGGCCGAGCTGTCCGGCGAAGCTTTGCTCGGCCTGCACCGCGGGGTCGTCCGAGTCGGATTTCGGGTAGGTCTGCAGCGCCCACAGGATGATCGACATGCCGAGGATCACGGTGCCCGCGCGGACGAGGAACTGTTTCGCCCGGTCCCACATCTGGATGAGGATCGCCTTCCAAGACGGCGCCTTGTAGCCCGGCAGCTCCATGATCGGGGGCGCCGACTTCTGGCGTTTGAGCAGTTTGTTGAACAGCGCCGCGAAGACGAACACGCCGAAGGTGCCCAGCGCGTAGAGGCCGACCAGCGCCAGCACCTTGGTCGGCAGCGGCACCTCGTCGCCGGGGACCAGCACGCCGAGGATCAAAAAATAGACCGGCAGCCGCGCGGTGCAGCTGGTGAACGGCGCCACCAAGATCGTGATCAGGCGCCCCTTCGGGTCGCCGATCGTCCGCGCCGCCATCACCCCGGGGATGGCGCAGGCGTACGAGCTCAGCAGGGGCACGGTCGATTTGCCGCTGAGGCCGACCTTCGACATCAGCCGGTCCATGATGAACGCCACGCGCGACATGTAGCCGGTGCTCTCCATGAGGCCGAGGAAGAAGAACATCGTCAGGATCTGCGGCAGGAAGATCACCACGCCCTCGACGCCGGCCAGGATGCCGCCGGTGATGAGGTCGCGCAGGTCGCCCTCGGGCATCGCGGCCTCGACGGCGCCCCCCGCCCAAGCGAAGGCCGCCTCGATCCAGCCCATCGGCACCGTGGCGACGGAGAAGATGAACGCGAACACGACCCCCAGGATGCCGAACAACCCCACCCAGCCCCCGATCGGGTGGAGCAGGAAGGCGTCCCATCGGTCCGCCAAGCCCGCGCGGGCGAGGCGCTGCGCCTGGATGGCATCCTCGCAGATCCTGTGGATCGCCTCGTAGCGCGCGGTGATCAAGCGGTCCTCCCAGCCCGGCGCCGCGCGTTCGATGGCGTCCTTCTCCTCGGGGAGGTACAGGGCGGCGTGCCCGACGCCGCCCGCGTACTGTTCGACCAGCTGCGCCACGTCCTCCGGCAGGTCGACCTTGTGGTGCGAGACCGGCAGGTCGCTCCGGCTCATCGCGATGCGGAGCTCCGCCAGGCCGCGCCGCGTCACCGCGCAGGTCGGGACCACCGGCACGCCGAGCGCGCGGCTCAACGCGGCGGCATCGATCTTCATATCGCGCGCCTCGGCGACATCGGTCATGTTCAGCACCACGATCACCGGCAGCCCGAGCTCCAGCACCTGGCTGGCCAGGTAGAGGTTGCGCTGGGGGTTGGAGGCGTCGATCACGCACACGACCACGTCGGGCTGCGGCATCTCGGCGCGGCGGCCCAACAAGACGTCGCGCAACACCTCCTCGTCGGGCGATTGGGCGCTGAGCGAATAGGCGCCCGGCAGGTCGATGATCGACAGCTCCTGCCCGTGCTGGGAGATGCAGGTGCCCTCCTTGCGCTCGACCGTGACGCCGGGGAAATTGCCCACCTTCTGGCGCAGGCCGGTGAGGGCGTTGAAAAGCGTGGTCTTGCCGCTGTTCGGATTGCCGACCAAGGCGAAGACCCGCTTGGTTTCGGCAGGCAATCGCTGGGTGGTCGCCCCCCCGCGGGGCTTCCCGCCGCCTTCGGTCGCGTGGCTCACTGAGGTCTCGGTTGCGCGTGGCTCAGCGCCGCTCGACCTCGATCTGCGCGGCGTCGGCTTTGCGGATCGACAGCAGGGCGCCGCGGACTTCGAACTTCATCGGGTCGCCGAGCGGCGCGCGGCGCACGAAGGTCACCTCGGTGCCGGGCAGCAAGCCCATCTCGCGAAACCGCAGGAACGCGGAATCGTCACTGGCGAACCGCAGGATCACGGCGGTCTCGCCCTTGCGGAGTTCGGCTAAGTTGGCCACCTCGGTATCGATAGCACAGGCATTCATAGGTCAGTCAATTGAGAACGCGTCTCAATTGCAAAGAGCTACGGCGGATCTCGCCCGCTGCCAAGAAAGAAATTTGGGCGCCCCTGAGGTCGTGGCGCAACCGTTTCGCGGTCAGAGTGTTAGCTTGGGGGCGACGCGCTCTTTGAGGCTGTCGATCTCGAAAAATTGCCGCTGTCGGAAGCCGAACATGCCGGCGATGACGCTCGACGGGAACATCTCGATGCGGTTGTTGAGGTCGCGGACGTTGGCGTTGTAGAAGCGCCGCGCCGCCTGGATGCGGTCCTCCGTGTCCACCAGCTCCTCCTGCAAGTGCAGGAAATGGCGGTCGGCCTTGAGCTCGGGGTAACCCTCGGCCACCGCGAACAGGCCGCCGAGCGACGACACCAGCCGGTTCTCGTCCCGCGCCAGCTCCGCGGGGCCGGCGTGGCCAGCGACCGCGCGGCTGCGCGCCTCGGTCACCTGTTCGAACACCGTCCGCTCGTGGGCGGCGTAGCCTTTGACCGTCTCGACCAGGTTGGGGATCAGGTCGTGGCGGCGCTTGAGTTCGGTGTCGATCCCCGACCAGCTCTCGTCGCAATGGTTGCGCAGCCGGACGAGGCCGTTGTAGTTGCCGACCAGCCATAGCAAAGGGATGCCGACCACAGCGGCGAGGATGAGGAACGGGGCGATGCCTTCCATGGTTCAAGTTTAGTCGATGCCGATCAAAGTTCCACCGCCGCGGGCTCAGAGCGCCTCCTTGGCGTGGTCGGGGATGCCGTCGAGGAACTCGGTCGCGGCGTTGGCGTAGTGCTCGAACTGCGGCACCTCCCAGCGCTTGTCGTCGTGGACGGCGAGGCCGGTGACCGCCGCCTCCCAGCGCAGGTCGCGGTGGCGCAGCATCATCTCCATGGTGCGCGGGTGGATGGCGTCGTAGGCCCAGCGGCGGTCGTCGCACTTCACGTGGAAGGCCTTGCTGAACTCCGCGGACTCGAAGTCGATGTCGTCGAAGCCGAAGGCGGAGCCGATGCGGTCGAAGAAGCCCTCGCGCCGGACGGTGAGCTTGTGCAGCAAGAACGGCGGCGCGAACACCGCGAAAGAGAAGTGGTGGTGCGTCGTGCTCGTCTTGCCGTCGGAGTCCCGCGACTCGGTCTCGTAGTGGTAGTCCCCCGCCAGCATCCGGTATCCGCCCCGCTCGCCGGCGGAGACATTGTAAGCGTAGCGGTTCTTGCCGCGCTGGAAGCAGTCGAGGGGGAAACGGTATTGGAAGTCGCGCACCTTCTCGGCGCTGAACACCATCCCGGAGGCCGACGCCCAGCCCGCGAGCATCGCCTGCCGCTCCTTCTCCTTCTTGTGCGAGTGGATCGCCAGGACGACGAACAGGGCGATGAAGGCGGGCACGATGAGGAAGAAGAGTCCGGGCATGGTCGCAGGGATCGGATGGTTGCGCGAACCTACCCGCCCGGCCGGATGCTGGCGATGGCAAGATCGGCGCGGTTTTGGAATCGCCCGCCCGGGGATCCGCCTCCCGCCGAGGTCCGGACCAGCGCTCACACCGCTGAGCTTGACTGTTTGCAAACCCAAAACGCTTTGGTCTTGAGGGAGTTGTGGTCGCGGGGCGAGGGTGGGCGCATGAAGCGTCTCCACCTGATCGCGACCCTCTCCGCCCTCACCTGCGCATCCGCCGCCAACGCCAACTCCGCCGGCGAAGGCGACGGCGAGGAGAAGGATCCCTATGAGTGGGTGATCGAGACCTACCCGTTCCCCTCAGACGAATTGAGCTTGGGGTTCACGTCGCGCGACCGTGGGGCGCTCCGCGCTCCGGCGCTCCCCGCCGCCGGTTCCGATGTCGAGCAGATCCGCGACTTCCTCCGCACCAGCAACAGCATCACCAGCCACTACCTCGAGACGGCCGGGCTCGCCCTGCCGAAGGGCGGGATGGTGATCTTCGACCCCGGATCGCTGACGCTGACGGCCCGCCTGCCGCGCATCGCCCACAGCTCGATCCACTTCACCGCCAAGGCGCTCCAGGACCGCGCCCCGCAGTTTGTCGCGATCGACCAGACGATCTTCGAAGCC
Organism: Verrucomicrobiia bacterium; assembly: GCA_030430255.1. GTDB lineage: Bacteria > Verrucomicrobiota > Verrucomicrobiia > Verrucomicrobiales > DEV007 > JAUIGD01. The sequence goes on along the minus strand of JAUIGD010000025.1, from coordinate 4,045 downwards.
CCCTCGGCGAGCGTCCGCTCCATCATCGAGCGCGCCGGTGGGCAGGCGGATCACCGGCCGTTGCTGGAGGAGCTCGAGGCGCTCGTCGCGGACGGTCGCGGCCGGGTCGTCTCTAGCGGTCGAATGGAGACAAAGAGCGGCCAGCGCACCTCGCTGCGCCGTGCCGAGGAGCTGGCTTTCGCGGTCGACCTCGCGGTGGATGCGGACGGCCGGGTCGAGTTCACCTCCGATTCCCAATCGGCCGGGACGTCCTGGGAGATCGACCCGGTGATCGGTGTCGACGCGGCGACCGTGGATCTGAATGTGGCCCTCGACCACCACTACGCGGCGCCGCGCAAACGCCAGGAGCCCCTGACGGCGATGGGCGCGGCCTCGATCTCCGCCGCGGTCACCGATACGTTCAACGCCACCGTCACGACCGCGATCACGACGATGAGCGGGGATGCCAAACTCGTCGGGGTGTGGAAGCCCGAGGGCTTGGCGGGCGCGGCGCCAGATGTGCTGCACGCCGCCTTTCTGGCCACCGATGTCGTGGCGGTGCTGCCCCTGCCGAACGAGCGCCTGGAGGCGCTCCTGCGCGAACACGGCGAAGCGGTCTCGCCGACCCCCGAGGGCGCTCCGGAGTTCGAACAGGTCGCCGACGAGATCCCGGAAGGGATGATCGTCCGCCGCTTCCGCATCCCGCCCTCGTTCCTCGCCGGTGGAGCTGCGAGTGGCGGGAGTTCGGTCGATGACCCCTTCGCCTCAGTGGCGCCGAGCGAACCTCGCTTCACCATCCAGGCCACCGCCCAGGACATCCTCCGGTCGATGGGGATCCCGTTCCCCGAGGGTTCCTCTGCCAACTACCTGGCCGCCTCCTCCGACCTGATCGTGCGCAACACGCCGGAGAACATCGCCTTGGTCGAAGCCTACGTGCTCTCTCTGATGGATTCGTCGCCGGTGTTGGTCGCGATCTCGGTGCATCTCGTCCAGGCGCCGGGCGGCGTCCTGCGGCGGTCGGCCCAAGAGTCGCGCGCCCTCGCTGACCACCAGCGGATCTGGGAGGCGCTGAGCGGCGAAGAGGGCGTGCGGATCCTCGGCTCCTACTGGCTGGAGAGCCGGAGCGGCCAGCGCGCCAAGATCGTCGCGGGCCGGAACCACGCCTACCACACCGAGGCGACGCTGACCGGCGGCGCGAGCGCTGCTTCGGCGCCGAAAGGAGACGGCGCCAAGCCCGAGGCCACGGCCTCCGCCTCGGCGCGGATCGACGGGGGCGGGAGTTCGATGATTGCCGTCCAGGATGTCGGGCACGTGGGCACCGAGTTGGAGGTCGATGCGGTGGTCGGTCCGGACGGGGTGACCATCGATCTGAACGTCGGCTTGCTTCACGACTACGCCGAGCCGCGCGTCGGCGGGCTCGCCGAGGTGGACGGGGATGGGAACCTCAAGCTCGACGGGCCGACGACCAGCTTCCGCGAAGCCAAGGTCGCTACCGCGATGACCCTCCGTTCGGGGATGATCCGCATGCTGGGGATGTGGCAGCCGTCCGGCACGCCCGAGTTCGACGATGCAGACATCCTCCAAGCCGCGTTTATCCGGGCGGAGGTCGTCCGCGTCGACGGCGATCTCGCAGGGCGGGGTCCGGTCCGGCCGATACGCTCGATCGACCCCTTTTGACGGACGAGCGTCTTGGCGGCATCCTTCGGTCGCTGCGCTCGTCAGGATGACGCCCACTCCTTTGAGGGGGGAGGCCTCTCGCCCCATGCCTTCCCACTGGAGGGCGGAGCTCCGTCTCCGCCGTGACTGACGCGGAGGGCAGGCGTCCACGCGCCCTGCCGATGCACCCATGCGAATCTGCCTGGGCCGGATGCCGCCCGGCGTCCCAGCGCCACGCCCGCCCCCGAACGGCATCGGCGGAGGCGGAGCTCCGCCCTCCAGGGTGTCCGGGAATTCTTCCCATCTGCCGTTCCGGGCTAACCCGAATCGATCACCAAGCTCCGGGCTACGGCTTGCCCTCGTTGATGCTGAGGGTGTTGCCGTTGGGAACGGCTCGGGCTGGGTGTCTACCCAGCCGCTTCGCCGATCCCTGCCGCCGCCTACTCAGCATCAACGATCGGCGGCGCCTCGCCTGCGGATGTGGTGATCGATCCGGGCTAAGGTCGCCGGCTCGCGCTCGTTGATCCGGTATGAGGCTCACTCCGATTCTCGCCGCCTTGGCCGCGATTGCGTGGGTTGTCGCGCTGGCGATCAATACCCGTTCCAAAGCCGACCTCGCCTTCAGCCCGCCGGGCGAGGCGCTGCGCGAGCGCTCCATCGGCTCGACCGAAGGGCTTTCCACCGAACTCCGGCGCGCCTTCCACGCTGGTGCCGCATTCGACCCCATCGAGGCGCCGGGCCCGTCCGATTGGCTCGCCGGGCAGAGGGAGCCCGGGCAAACCTACGATCAGTTCATCCGCACCCCGCGCAACCGCCCCGATGGCGCGCGCGACACCATCTACCTGCAACCCCTCGGCTTGTTCGATGCCGACGAGCGCTACCCGACGCTCGAGCAGATGACCGAATATGCACGGGCGTTCTTCGCGATGGAGGTCGAGCGCCTGCCGACCTTGCCGCTGGGGGCCGTAGGGGAGACCTCGCGGGAGCACGGCGGCAGGCGCCAGTGGCTCACCGGCGACCTCCTGGAGGGCTTGGCGGAGCGCGTTCCCGCCGACGCCTACTGTGTGCTCGCCATCACCATGGCGGACCTCTATCCGGACCCGGCGTGGAACTACGTCTTCGGGATGGCCAGCCTGCGTGAGCGCGTCGGCGTGTTCAGTTTCGCCCGCCACGACCCCGCGTTCTATTTGGGGGGGCGCAAGCCCGGCTGGGAGGCGCTGATGCTGGAGCGGAACTGCAAAGTCCTGACCCACGAGATCGGTCACATGTTCGCGATCACGCACTGCATCTATTTCCAGTGCCTCATGAACGGCTCGAACCACCTCGCCGAGTCGGATTCGAAGCCGCTCCACCTTTGCCCCTGCTGCTTGCGCAAACTCCACCGCAGCGTCGGCTTCGACCCGGGGGCGCGCTATGCGAAGCTCGCCGGGTTCCTGTCTGCCAACGGCTTGGCGGAACAGGGCCGCTGGTTTGCCGAGCGGAGCAAGGTGGTCGATGCGGACTAACCCGAATCGCTCACCAAGCTCCGGGCTGCGGCTTGCGCTCGTTGATGCTGAGTAGGCGGTGGCCCGGGTCCCTAGCCGTCGAAGTAGAGCTTCAGGCCGTCCAGCAGCATCTGCACGGCGAGCATGATCAAGACCATGCCCATGAGGCGTTCGATAGCGGTGGCGCCGCGGCGGCCGAGCAGGCGGAACAGCGGTACCGAGGTGGTGAGGATGGCGGTGGAGGCCAGCCACGCCAAGGCGAGCGCGGTCACCCATCGATGCATTTTGGCTGGCTCTTTGCTGGCCATCAACAGCAACGCGGCGATGCACGACGGGCCGGCGATCAGCGGGGTGGCGAGCGGCACGATGAGCGGCTCGCCATCGAGCTCCGCGGGATCCCCGCCGACGACGCTCTTGCGGGGGAACACCATGCCGAGGGCGATGAGGAAGAGGATGATGCCGCCCGAGATGCTCAGTGCCGGGTTCTGCAGGCCGAGGAAGGCGAGCAGGCTGCGACCCGCGAACAGGAATCCCAACAAGATCGCGAACGCGATGAGCGACTCGCGGACGATGACCGCGACGCGGCGGCGCGGCGGGATCGAACCGAGCAGGGAGTTGAAGGTCACCATGTTGCCAAATGGATCCATGATGAGGAAGAGCAGGACCGCGGCGGAGGCGAGCGACATGGAGGAAGGTCGGCGGGTTGTCTCTCACCGTCCACGATGAATCCCGATCCCCGATCGATCTCGAAGCCCCACCGGCGTCGATCGACGTCGATCTCGCGATCCCGCTATCTGCCATCGACGCACACCTCCCAGCTGCCGCCGCCCTGTTCGGTGAACTGGATCTGGAGATCGGGGAGGAAGGTCTCGATGACCGTCCGGTTGGTCTCGAGGTGGTTGCTGGGGGCGCCGGTGACGAAGCGG
>JAUIGD010000418.1 GCA_030430255.1 Verrucomicrobiia bacterium | reverse complement strand
GAATCGTTTTACAATTTGCCCAAATCGCCCCGCTGTCTCGTCGCTGATCTCGATCAACTCCTCACCATCGTGTCGATTTGGATCGAAATTCTAAAACGTTCGGGCTCGAAAGTCCTAAGTCCGACAGACTCCTAGGTTGTTCATGAAGGTCGTAGCGAGGGTACGCAGGTCGCCCAGATACTAGGCGCAGATCGTTCTTGCGCTGCAGGCGTATCGACATCCGCCGATGGGCGAAATCGGGGTGGAAGGCAGTCGCGGTGCGGCCCGCGTGCCCGCAGTAGATCGCTCATGAATAATCTAGGCTAGACTCCCGATCGTTCGCCTTCTGTCTCCGGCGCCGGCAACGCTTCGACATCTTTCACTCCCGCTCCGAAAAGCCGCCGGAACAGGCGCTTAGGCAGACTCTTCCCGGATTCCTCCTCCGCCAATTCCTCGGCCGCCGCCGACTTCGCCGTCTCCCACGCTGGCGCAAATCCAGGGGCATTGATCATCATGCTTTTCTCAGCCCGCGCGAAGATCTCCAGATCGCGGGCGATCTTGGCATCCGGCTTCTCGCCCAGCTGAGCCAACCGCACACGCAAGTTCTCGTTCTCCTTCTCCAAGCTCGCACGCTCGCTCTTGAGCTGGGTCGCTTGTTCAGCCTCCAGTTCCATCTTGTCGCTGAGCATCTTCTTGTAGCGACGGAACTCCGCTTTGCTCTTCAAGAGCGAGTAGAGGCAGAGCGCGAAGAATAACAACCCGAGGCCGAGGCCCCAGGCAAACGGCTGTTTGATCAAATCCATCATGGTCTATGGGAATCCGCGAAGGCGGTCGGAACTATCGGCGATCTCCACCGCTTGCCAACCTCACGCTTTCGCACCCCGCAAGTTTGAGAAAATTCTTCGAATTCAATATAATTTTCAATAAATTTGCTCGCCTTCGATCCGTTTGTCTGTAGATTATCCAAGCTCACTATTTTTTTTGTAATTCCGATCTCCCCCTTTCGTCAAGATCATCGTGGAGAACCGCTGTCCATTCTCGCCCTCCGTCTATCCAGGCGAAGCCCTCAACGCGCCAGCTTCATCCCTCGACCTCTACCCCGAGGCGCGTTGGCTGTTGCAGCGCGCCTTCGCCGAAGCGGCGGCCCGCCCCGTTCTCGGGAACGCGAGCGGCGAGATCGTCCTGCTCCGTTCCGCCGATGCAGGTGCGGGCAAAACCCATCTTCTCGCCGAAGCGATCGCCCAATCCAAGAGCACCTGCCACTCGGTAGTGCTGGTCTTCGACCGCGGCTGCGAGCCGAGTTGGACGGCGCTCCTCCGCGACAGTCTCGTCCAGCTCGCGCAGCAGCCCCCTGCGGCCGGCGAAGTCAACCCACTTTCGGCGAGCGCTCGACGCCTCTTCGCCGAACTGCTGAGCGACCTCCTCAGCCGGGGACAGATCCCCACCACCAATCCGGCCAAAGCGCGACGCAGCCTCGAGTTGAACGGTGCCTCCCTGCTCGACTTGCGCGGCGCATCACCCGTCGCCGCTTGGTTCCGCGACAACGCGCAAGCCCTATTCGACCCGCTCGCCGCCTCACTCGCCCGGCACATCGACCTCGATGCCGCCCGTTCTTGGATCGAGATTCTCTATCGCTTCGAGCTTCACGGCGAGCTGCCCCCGGTCGCCGATCTGGGGGAGACCAAAGCCAAAGCCCTACTGCGCGACCTCGGCCGAATCGTCGGTCGCTACCGCCCGCTCGTCTTCGTCTTCGATCACCTCGACGCGCTCCACGAAGCACCGGCGGCCGCGTTGTCAGCCAGCTTCCTCTTCTGCGAACTCGCGCGTTCGGAGATCGCACCGCTGACGGTGGTCGCGATCAACGATGAGGTGCTCGACGGCACCCTGCTGCCGGCGTGCCCGAGCGCGGTCGCAGACAGGATCCGAGAACGCGAGATCCGGTTGCGCGGAATCGGCCGGGCGGCGGCGCTAAACTTGATCGAGGCGCGCCTGGCCGCCAGCCAGATCAGTGCCGCGACGACCGAACGCTTCGTGCGGGAACTCGACCTCAAGACGCTCTGCCCGCGCCCCGACGATGCGGTGACCCCCAGGGCTGCGCTGCGATACGCCGCGGCGGGGTGGGCAGCCGCACAGCAAGCTGACTGCAGCGCACCCGGGGCGCACCCCGCACTGCCTCATGACCCCAGCCCCCCGACCCGCGAGAGCCTCCTGCGGATCCGCGAGATGCTCCACGACGTCAACCAACGCCGCTCCGGCAACGAAGCGCCCCCCTCCCCCTTCCCCGATCTCCCCGACGACGCCCCGCCGACACTCCGGGATTTCGCCGCGGCGCGCGACGCCTGCTATCGCGACGGCGAACTGCTCTTCGACCCCGTCGCCATCCGCCGCGCCTTGGAACTCGCCGGGCGCCGCTCGCCCCTCCTCGACTACACCGAGATCACCGATCTGCCCCACGGCGGGCGGGCCGCGGCTTGGCGCTCCCCGGATGGCGACATCCTGTTCGGCTTCGAGCCCTCCGGCGCGATCGACTACTGGAAGGCGCTCGTCGATCAAGCCAGCTCCCGATCGAAGGTCGTCGCCTTCACCCCGCCGGACGGGGAAGCTTTCGAGTTGACCGCCCTCAACGGCAGCGCCCGCGAACATCTCGATGTCCTCCAACTCGACCGCTGCGCCCTCGCGTCCATCGCCGCCGCCGACCGCGTGGCGTCCCGAGCGAGCAACGCCGAAGAGGCATTCGCGCTGATCGCCCCGGAGCTCGATTCCCTCTGGCGGCGCGTCACCCGGCCTCTGGAAGCGCTCGAGTCCTGACCCGGCGCGCCCCTTGGCGCCGCCCGTCCGTCGCGCGCCTCACCGGTGCCGCTGCGCCGGGGTTGACTCCAGGTCGCCGCACGGGCGAACATCGGTCCATGCCATCGACAATCGCCCCCTCCGACAACGCGACCGCCAGCCGCCGAAAGTTCATCGGGTTCGGCCTCGCCGCCACCGCCGGTCTGGCGCTGCCGGCGCGCCCGCAATCCCCTAGCAGCAAGCTGAACATGGGCATCATCGGCGCCGGCGGTCGCGGCGGGGCAAACCTCGGCGGCGTTTCGCGTGAATCGATCTACTCGCTCTGCGACGTCAACCCTGGCGCGCTCGCCGGGGCGAAGGCGAAGTTCCCGGGCGCGAAGACGACCACCGACTGGCGCGAGGTCGTCGCCGACCCGGCGATCGATGCCGTGGTCATCAGCACCGCCGATCACCACCACGCCCCCGCCGCCATCGCCGCCATGCAGGCGGGAAAGCATGTCTATGTCGAGAAGCCGCTCGCGCACACGGTACAGGAGGCGCGCTGGGTACAGGACGTCTTCGCAGCGAACCGCGACAGGGTCGCCACCCAGATGGGAACTCAGATCCACGCCGGCGCCAACTACCGGAAGGCGGTCTCGCTGATCAGAGACGGCGCGGTCGGCCAGGTCAAAACCGCCCATGTGTGGTGCGGGCGCACGATCAACCCTCTGGGCGAAGCGGTGCTTCCAGAAACCGCCGTCCCCAGCGGGTTCGACTGGGAGGTCTGGCTCGGTCCGGCCTCGGCCCGCGCCCACAACGAGGGCTATTGGAAAGGTGGGAACCTCAATTGGAACCGCCGTTGGGACTTCGGCAACGGGGTCCTCGGCGACATGGGCAGCCACTTGATCGACCTCCCCTATTGGGCGCTCGACCTCGCGCGGCCGGTCTCGGTGAAGGCGGAGGGCACCCCGGCCGATCCGGTCGCCGCGCCGCCCTCCCAGATCGTCACCTGGCACCACCCGTCCAGGGCCGGCGTGTTCGACCGGGGGACGGCGCCCGCCGAGCGCGCGGAGCTCGACGTCGTCTGGTATCACGGCCCCGAAGGCATGAGGGCCATGGCCGACCGCCTCCAGCCATTGCTCGGCGACCACACCGACATCGCCAAGTGGCACATCGGTGTGGCCTTCGAGGGAGAGCGCGGAGTGCTCGTCGCCGACTACGGCAAGATCGTCCAAGCCGTCGAAGAGCCAGGCCTCTGGCGCAAAGCGACCGAGATCCCGCCGTCCCCGGGGCACTACGAGGAGTGGCTCCAAGCATGCCGGGGCGAGGGGGAGAGCCTCTGCCACTTCGCCTACTCCGGTGCGCTGATCGAGCACAACCTCCTCGGCAACGTCGCCCACCGCGCCGCGCTCGGGGACGAGCTCAAGTGGGACGCCGAGAAGTTCGAGACCGACAACGAGGACGCCAACGCCCTGCTCAGCAAAACCTACCGCGACGGCTGGGGGATCAAAGTCTAGCCCGAATCGATCACCAAGCTCCGGGCTGCGGCTTGCGCTCGTTGATGCTGAGGGTGTTGCCGTTGGGATCGGCTCGGGCAGGGTGTCCACCCAGCCGCTTCGCCGATCCCTGCCGCCGCCTACACAGCATCAACGATCGGCGGCGCCTCGCCTGCGGATGTGGTGATCGATCCGGGCTAGCCGCACCGGAGCCAGCCACCTCATTCCGACTGGAGGGCGGAGCTCCGCCTCCGCCGTGATCGGCCGTCGTGCCTTGCCGGACCAACTCGCGCCGGGGGCAATCCTCCCCCTTCCCTCCACTCCTCCACCCCCACCCCAATTCAGCTCAACCGCAACGCTTCGCGCCCCCGCCGCCTGCGGATCCAGTTGAGCGCCGACAGCACCTTCGGGCGCCCCACCAGCCAAAGCTCGAGCCGGCGTTTGCCCGGGAAGTCCATCAGCATGATCCCGAGCAAGATCGTCAACAACCCCTGCCCGGGCACGAAAAGCATCGCGATTCCCGCCAGCAGAAGCAGCAGCCCGAGCGCGTTTTTGCCGACCACCCCGAGCAGCCGGAGCACGGGGTGCGCCGCCGCGAACGCCGGTTTCCGCTCCGGCAGGAAGTAGTCCGGCGACATCCGCACCACGAGGATCGGCAACAGCACGAGGCTGCCGAAGAAGGTCGCCACCGAGCCGACCCCGAGCGCCCAGACGAGCGCTTCGTGGGCTTTGGCCCACTCCCAGAGGGCGCTCATCGCGGTGCGGGGAGCGTTGGAGGTTTGCTGGATTGCCCCATCTGCAGGCGCAAGCTCGCCCCTTCCGCCCCCGAGCTCAACCTCCGCGCTCCACTTCCTTCTCGCCGGCCGCCCTCGCCGACGCGGCTTGCTCGAGATCCCCCAGCATGCGCGCCAAGCGGTCGCTGTACTTCTCCGTGCTCAGCTCCTGCGCCGACAGCTGGTCCGCCCAAAGCGGGAACGCCAAGGGGCTGAGGCGCCCGGTCGCGACGCGGACGATCTCCTTGGCCGCCATGCCGTCGAGCGTCTCCCGCAGCCGCGTCATCTCGAGCTGGCGGTCGAGGATCTCACGCTGCGCTTGGGCTAGCAAAAGGTTGCCGCCGTCGTATTGCGCGAACA
>JAUIGD010000417.1 GCA_030430255.1 Verrucomicrobiia bacterium | reverse complement strand
CGTGGTGACCGGCTCGGGCAGGGTGTTCACCCAGCCGCTTCGCCTGTCCCTGCCGCCGCCTACTCAGCGTCAACGAATGGCAGCGCCTCGCCTGCGGATGTGGTGATCGATCCGGGCTAGCCCGAATCGAACACCAAGCTCCGGGCTGCGGCTTGCCCTCGTTGATGCTGAGGGTGTTGCCGTTGGGGACGGCTCGGGCAGGGTGTTCACCCAGCCGCTTCACCGATCCCTGCCGCCGCCCACTCAGCCTCAACGAATGGCGGCACCTCGCCTGCGGAGGTGGTGATCGATCCGGGCTAGCGTGCTTGGACGAGGTCGGCGACCCGGGGGTCGGTGAAGCAATCAGACTCGAGCACCGCATCGCTGAAGTCGCCGCCACTGGTCACGGGGTTGGTGACGATCGCGCATCGGATGCCGGCGGCGCTGGCGGCGCGCAGGCCATTTTCGGAATCCTCGAAGATGAGGCAGTGGGCGGGGGGCGCACCCACCAGGCCGGCGGCGCCCAGAAACAGTTCGGGAGAGGGTTTGACCCGCGAGACGTCGTCGCGGGTCATCGTGCCGACGAAGTGGCCGAGCAGATCCAGCTTGCGCAGCCAACCCTCCACCCAATCGCGTGAGGAGCTGGAGGCGACGGCGAGCGGGGTGCCGGTGGCCGCCGTGTCGGCGATGAGTTGCCGCACGCCGGGGCGGGCGTCTTGGTCGGCGAGCCTGCGGCGGATCTCGGCGTTGCGCTCACGGTCCTCACGGCTCCAGTCGAAGCGTTTCCCCGTGCGCTGCTCGAGTTCGCGCGCGGGGTCGAATTGGCCGAAGTCGCTGCCGACGCAGTTCTTGTAGTCGGCGAGCGACAAGGACTCGCCGTGCGCTTCGTAGAACGCGGCCCAGCATTCGTAGATGGTGGTCTCGGTGTCGACGATGAGACCGTCGAAATCGAACAGGATGGCTTGCGGCATACTTGATTGGATGCGGGGTGCGGGGTGGTTCAGCGGACGAGTTTTTTGGCGGCGGAGTTGGCGGCGCGGGCGAAGCGTTCGGCGATGGGTTTGAGGCGACCGTGGAAGAGGAGTCCGATGCGGACGGGGGGGAAGCCGGGGAGGCGGAGGCGCCGCAGGCCGGGGGGGGTGGCGACGCCTGGTGCGGCGACGGACAGGCCGTAGCCGTAGCCGAGTTCCGTGTAGCGTGCGACCAGTTCGAGCGAGCTGACCTCGACGCGTGGATCCCAGCGGATGCCGCGCTCCTCGAGGGCATCTTGGAACAGGCGCGAGACCGCGTTGTCCGGCGGCAGGCTGACGAGGGGGTGGGCGATCGCAGCGGGGTCCGGCTTGCAGAGTGCGGCGAAGCTCCGCGCCTTGGAACCTTGCGGCGCCAACAGCACCATCGGGAAGCGGACGAGCTCGATCACTTTGGTCGTCGGCGAGAGCGGGCCGTGCAGGACGACGATGGCGAGGTCGATGTCCCCGGAGGCGAGCGAGGCTTCGAGATCGCCGCGCGGCAGCTCCTGGAGCGTGAGGCGCAGGTCGGGCGCGTCTTTGCGCAACTGGGCGAGCACCTCCGGGATGTGGTGCGCGAGCAAGACCTCGGACGCGGCCAGCCGCAGGTGGGCGTCGGCTTCGCCGCGCAGTTCGGCGGCGATCTCCGGCAAGCGGGAGAAGAACGGGGCGATGAACGTGTACAGCGACTGTCCCGCCGGGGTCAGGGCGAAGGGGCGGCGGTGGAACAGGCGCACGCCGAGTTCCCGCTCCAGCTGCAGCATCTGCCCGGAGACGGCGGGCTGGCCGATGCCGTAGGGCATCTTGCGTACGGCATTGGTGATGCCGCGGTGCTTGGCGACGAAGTAGAAGAGTTCGAGGTGATGGACGTTCGGCAGGCTCACGGAGCGTCGCGGACAATCGACAAGAACGATGAATGTTTCAAGATTATCGATTTCGCTCGCGTCCGGCACGCCCGGATGCTGCGGGCATGGATCCCTCCGACGACCGATCTTCCGAAGCTGAACTGGCCCGAATCCGGCAGCGCCAGCGCGAGCTCTGCGCCGGGGTGGCATCGATCGACTACCGGATCGCGCGCCTGGAGGCGAGGCTCGGATCGGGTTGCCGAGATCCGCGAGAGGGTGCGGCTGCGCGGCCGCAGGCGTCCGGGGGTGCTGCGGGGGAACGCGGCGAGGATGCTGGGCCGGCGGTGCCGGCCGCGAGCGCCACGGGCGAGGCGATCCTCCCGGGGGGTGAGGTGGCGGCGGAGCGGAAGCCGAAGGGGGGCGAGGATTTCGCCCCCGGCTTGGGGGGCGTGCGATCCGCGTCCCCATCGCTGCGCGGGCCGGAGGACCGGGCGCGGCAGAAGCCGTCGGAGGTGGCGGGGCAATCGCTGGAGCAATCGAAGGTGGCTCCCGCCTCGCCCCCGTCCGCCCCGGCGGCGGCGGTCGAAGCGGGCGCGGCGCGGGAGTTGCGGTCGTCCGCCCCCGCAGGCGCCGGGGACCGACCCGGCGCGGAGTTCCACCTCGGCCGGTTTTGGTTGGTGCGGATCGGGGTCGGGATGCTTTTGGCGGGGATGGTGTTCGCCGCCGAGTTTGTGCGCAGCCAATGGTGGGTCAACCTCGGGCCGGCGGCCAAAGTGGCCAGTTTCTACCTCGCTTCCTCCGGCTTGCTAGCGGCAGGCCTGCTGTGGGAACGGAGGCGTGCGGATACACCGATCTTCGGCTGGACCTTGGCGGCGGGGGGCGCGGCTGGGATCTACTACACCACTTACGCCGCGCATTACGTCGAGGGTCTGCGGGTCATCGGCAGCCCCTTGCTGGCGACCGCGCTGTTGATGGCGTGGGCGGGGGTGCTGGTGTGGGACGCGGGCCGACGCGGGTCGCAGGGGATGGCGGCCGCCAGCCTGCTGCTCGCCTACTTCGCGTGCCTGCTCGGGGCGGCGACCCCCTTCGCCTACGCGTCGGTCTTGGTGCTGACGATGGCGGCGGCGGCGCTGTGGTGGCGGCGCGGTTGGGCGGCCGCGAGCTGGTGTGGGATGGTGGCGAGCTACGGCTGTTTTGCCTACTGGCGATCGCCCGAGTGGGCCGCATGGCTGCGCGGTGTGGGCGAGTCGGATCCGCGATGGTTTGGCGCCGCCTACTCGTTCGCTGTCGGCTATTGGGTGATCTTCACCCTGGCGGCGTTCGCGGGCGGTCGGGGAGGGGTATCGGCGGGAGGCCGGGCCGCGTTTGCCGCGGTCAACAACGGTGCTTTCCTCTCGCTAATCTCCGCAGGGGTCGCGCGGCATGCCGCGGGCTCGTTGGGGGCGACGTGGCTCGGGCTCGGGGTCTTGCTGGTTGCCTTGGGTTGGCTGGCGTCGCGCAGGCGAGGGGTGGGGGACTTGCCCTTCGCGTATCTCGTCGCGGGCGCGCTGGCGTTCACAGCGGGGCTTTTCCAATCGCTCGAGGGCGGGTCGTTGGCGATGGCGCTGGCGTTGGAGTCGGCCGGCTTGGTCGCGCTCGGTGGAGTGAGGGCGCGGGCGTTGCGAGGCGACCAAAGCGGCGGCCGCCGCCGAGGCGAAGCCGTGCGCAGGCGGGTAGCGGAGGGGATGGCGGCAGGTGCGGTCGCGCTGGCTGCGGTCGCGCTTTGGCTGGGCTGCGCACAAGGCTCTGCGCAACTGCAACTGGGGCAGGCGCTCCTCTGGGCGGCCGCGGCGCTCGCCGGTTGGAGGTCGGCAGCGGGATGGGGGGCGTGCTTCGCCCCGGGCGCGGTCGCGTTGGTTGCCGGTGTGGCCTTCGCGGCGCACGCGCTGCGGATCGGCGCGCCTGATTGGGGTGGGCTTTGGTGGTTGGCGGTGGCGCTCGGGATGGCGCTGGCCGCGCGATGGAGGTCCGCGGGGCCGATCGCGACCGGGGCGCTGGTGTTCTCGCTCGGTGCGCCGCTGGTGCCGCTGCGCGATTCCCTGCTCGGGCCGATTTGCGCCGGATGGGGACTGGAGGCTGCGGCGCCGAGTTGGTGGGCGCTGTGCGTTTTGGCCTGCGCGATGGTGCCCTTGGCGGTGTTCGCCCGACGGGGGGTGGCGCTGGGGGCTGCGGTTTGGGTGGCGGTGTTGGCGGTGGCCGCGCTCGCCGAGGCTTGGGTCGACGGCAGGTGGGGCGCGCTCCTATTGCAGGCATCGCTCTGGATGGTCGTCTCCCTCACCCTGTGGCGGCGGCAGCCCGAGGGTTCGGTCGGGCGGGCGCTCGCCGGTGGGGTCGCGATGGTCGCCGGTGCGGCGTTTGCAGGCCACGCGTGGTTGCTCGCGGCTCCGGCGTGGGGGGGCTTCTGGTGGCTGGCGGCTGCGCTCGCCGCTGCTTGGCTGGCGCGCCGCAGCGGGGCCGAGCCGATCGCCGCAGGCGCGCTGGCGTTCGCGCTGGGTGCTCCATGGATTCCGTTGTCGGGGATCCCCTTGCCGCTGCTGTATGTCCCCAGCGTGCCGTTGCAGGTGCCGGTCTGGTGCACCTTGGGAGGGTTGTCGCTGGCCTACGCGGTGGCGGCGGCAGGCGTGCGCCGTTCCATCGCGGCATCGCTGTTCGGGGTCTGGGCGGTGGCGGGAAGCGCCTTGGCGATCCTGGGCGCGACCGACGAACTCAAGCTCGAAGGACTCGCCGTCGCGCCGCTCGCCGTGGCGTTGTGCTGGCAGTGGTTCGCGGGCCGCTTCGGAAGGCGGGCGATCGGGGATTCGGCGCCTTGGCTCGGCTTGATCTCGCTCGCCGCCATCGTCGGGCTCGCCGAGGCGCAGCACGCGTTGGGTTGGGCTCTGGTGGCGACCGCGGGCTTCGCCTTGGTGTGGGCGCACGCGGTGCGTGCAGGCGCCAGAGGCAGCGCGGTGCGGGCGGGGGTCACGGCGGTGATGGGGCTGGTTGCGTTTTTGATCTGGAGTTCCGCAGCGTGCGCGCCGATCGAAGCGGCGGCGGTCAGGCTGGGGGGCGTCTTCGTGCTGGCCGGGTTCGTCGCTTGGCGCCGCCGCTCCGAGGTCGGGCTGGTGGCCGGCGTTCTCTGCCTGTTCGGGCTGATGGATTGGGGGGTCGCGCTGGAGGCGCGCTGGGGACAGGGGGCGCCGGCGGTGCTGTGGCTCCTGACGGCTGTGCCCCTATGGTGTGGCCGGCTGGCGGTGTCGGGCGGACGCGGGAGCGAGTCGCGGCGGGACCTGGCGCGACTGTTCGCCTTGGTCACGGTGGCGATGCTCACCGTGCTGGCGACGGAGATCGCGGTTGCGGCCGCCCTGCCGGTGGCGGCGGCCTGGGCGGGTGCTGGGGCGGCGGTGTTCGTCCTCGGGCTGGCGCTCGGCGACCGCAACTACCGCCTGCTCGCGCTCGGCGTGCTGGCGCTCGCGACCGGGCATGTGTTGGTCGTCGACGTGTGGCAGTTCGGGACGCTCGGGCGGGTC
>JAUIGD010000416.1 GCA_030430255.1 Verrucomicrobiia bacterium | reverse complement strand
GCCCCCGGCGAGATGGTGCAGGGCGCGCAGGCGTGCGAGGCCACGGGTAGAGGCGATGAACGTGGCCAATCCGGTATCGCCATTCTGCTCGGCGATGCGCCGCAGCGCCAGTGCGGCATCGTCAACCGAGAAGGGCTTGAGGTGTTCGAGCCGGAAGAACCCGTGGAATGGCGCGTCTTGGGAGGATATCGCTGGGTTCAGGCGCTGGGCGGTGGCGACCGTGCAGAACTTTGGGTAGTCTTGGATCAGCGCTCGCCAGCGCTTCTGCTCGGCATCACCGAAGTCTTGCATCAGCGCATCGAGGTTCTCCACCAGCAGCAGCAGGGTGCGTTCGCCAAGCTGGCCGAGCAAGAGCTCCGACATCGCCTGGGTCGCTTCCGTCTTTTCACCAAGATCGTAGATCGCCTCAATGGATTCCGCAGGGAACTCGTCCGGATGATCCTTGCTCAAGCGCCGGTGGATACGCAGCAATAGCGAAAGCAGGCTGTCACTGGTCTCGTCCTCATTCAGCCAGGCGATACGCAGCACCCCCTGCAAATCCGCCATCTGCGAGAGCCGGTGATGAACGAGGGTCACCAGATGGGTCTTCCCCGAACCTCGGGGGCCGACGAACAGCCAGTGGTGCTTGTTGTCGGTGACCGCACTCTGGCGCACGGCATCCACGGCGCCCGCGATGAGCGCCTCGCGGCCGACGGTGATCGCCTCCAGGGTATCCGGATCCGACCAATTGGGGGAGAAACGGGAAATACGGGGCATGGTGATCGCGCGCTAGAGACCGCGGTCGAGCACCCACCAGCGGCGGACGATCTCGAGGCGAAAGTGGTAGTGCCCCTGCTCATCGCGAGCCAGGTAGTGATCGGCCAGCAAGAGTTTGAGCAACTCGCGAACCGCTTCATCATCGGTTTCCAGCTTCGACTTGGCGAGGTTGGCGAGTTCGCTGAAGGGCAGCGGTTGGCCGGCGAGCGCGACGGAATCCAGCAGGGTTAGGACGATCTTGCGCTGGGTGTCGTCGGGATAGTATTTGTCGAGCCGGGTCCGGTAGTGCCCCAGATCCCAATCGCTATCCGCATCAGTCAACTCGCGGACAAACTGCCGCTCGATACTCGCGGGAGAAGCCGTGGCAGTTTTGGGCAGACGTGCCACCAACCGGTGGATGTAGAACGGCACGTCTCCGGTGAGCGAAGAAACCGCCTCTGCGCAGGCACCTTCGACTTCAATGCCTTCACCACTTAGCAGGCGGCCGGCGAGATCGACACCGTCCTGGTGGGAGATCGGCCCCGGGGCGACCCGCTCGAAGGTGTTCAGCGGGGAGTTGTTGTAACCCTCCTTGCGGAGCTGCCCGAGGACATGATGGATGCCTACCGAACCGGTCAGCACGAAACGAATGCCGGGGTAGTCCTGGCTCAGCGAACGGATGGTGTCGAGCACCTCCATGGCCCGCTGCGGGCTCTCGTCGGTGCGGATGTTGTCGAGCATGAAAGGCACCTCGTCCCAGAAGAACACCACCACCTCACCGGATTCCACATGGTCATCGTGCAGATCAGCGATCGTTTTCGATAGGATCTCCTTCCACGGATCCCCGCCACCTTTGAGCTTCAGCACCCCAGCAACTTCATCGACAGAGCCGAAGGCTTTGACCATTCGGCGGGGGACGCGCTTCTTCCCACCGAGCATTCGATCTGCATCGCGGTAGACTTGGCTGGCGAACTCAGCGGCCGTCCGCAAGCCGCCGATGTCACGCTTGGTGACGAGCCATCCCGGTGGCGGATCTGCGGCCATCTTCCTCAGAATCATGGTCTTGCCAATTCTGCGTAAGTCGTTCATGTAGATGTTTCTACCAGCAAGAATCTGCCAGAGATCAGCAATCAACGCGTCGCGGCCGAGGATCTCCTCAGGATTGAGCTGACCGCCAGGATTCGTCTTCAACATGAGAATAAAATACGTTATTATAGACGTGCGTCAATATTGACGCACGTTTTAATATTTCGCAACCAATGTTGAGGTGGCCAGCAGGGCATCTTGCCCGCAAACCGCGACGAGGGCATGCTGTCGCCGCCAGCCTTGCCCACCTCCAACTCAGCAGCCTGCCCCACCTGCAACGCCCCGCTGCCGGCGAGCGACGCCTCCTGCCCGAGCTGCCTGCTCGCCACCGGCTGCGGCGGCGATGGTCAGCCGGAGGCGGAGCGCCTCTTCCAGGTCGCCCTCTCCTACCCCGAAGACGAACGCGAGCCCTTTATCGTCGACGCCGCCAAAGGCGACCCCGAACTCCTCGCCGACGTGCGGATGCTGCTCGCCGGCTACGCCGAAGAGGGCGGCGACGAGGCCGCCCTGACGATCGGTGGCGACAGGGCGCGTTCCCGCTGGGCCGCCGCACGCGAAGAGGAGCCGGGGACCCAGTTCGACCATTTCACCTTGTTGCGGAAGATCGGCGAGGGTGGGATGGGCACCGTCTGGGAGGCGGAGCAATCCGAACCCGTGAAGCGCAAGGTCGCGCTCAAGGTGATCAAGCTCGGCATGGACACGCGCGAGGTCGTCGCCCGTTTCGAGCGCGAGCGGCGAACCCTCGCCCTGATGAAACACCCGGGCATCGCCCAGGTCTATGAGGCCGGCGCCACCGAACTCGGCCGCCCGTACTTCGTCATGGAGCTGGTCGAGGGCGTGCCCATCGATCGGTTCTGCCAACGGGAGCAGATCGGCGCCCGCGAGAAGGTTGCGCTCATCATAGAGGTCTGCGCTGCCGTCGAGCACGCCCACCAGCGCGGCGTCATCCACCGCGATCTCAAACCCTCCAACATCCTCGTCGGTAACGACCGCATCCCCAAGGTGATCGACTTCGGCGTCGCCAAGGCCACCCGCGACGGGGGCGACGCATTGTTCACCCGGCAGAGCCAGATGCTCGGCACCCCGGCCTACATGAGCCCGGAGCAGGCCGCCAGCGACGGCGCCGACGTCGATACCCGCGGCGATGTGTATTCGCTGGGCGTCGTGCTCTACGAACTGCTCGCCGGCCGCCCCCCCTTCGACCCCGGTCGCCTCGCCAACACCGGCGTCGCCCAAGTGCAGAAGATCTTACGCGAGGAGACCCCGCCGAAACCCAGCACCGTGCTCACCGGCGCGGCGCACCCGAAGGCCGCGCCCCCCTCCCCCGGCTTCGCGAAAGACCTCGACCGCATCGTCATGAAGGCGATCGAGAAGGAGCGTGAGCACCGCTACCCCGGCCCCGCCGCCTTCGCCGAGGACCTGCGCCGTTACCTCGCCGGCGAGGCGGTGTCCGCCGTGCCCCCGACGCTCGTCTACCGCTTCGGGAAATTCGTCCGCAAGAACCGCCTCGCCGTCGCCGCGGTGAGCGCCGTGCTCCTCGCGCTCGCCACCGCGCTCGCCGTCAGCCTCTCGCAGGTGCGCCGGGCGAACCGCGCTCTCGCAGGCGAACGAGAGGCACGACGCGAAGCGATGCTGACCGTCGCCGACCTGTACACCAACAACGGCATCAACGCCGATGCGCAAGGCGAACGCGCCGAGGCGAGTCTGTGGTTCGCCAAAGCGGCGCTCACCGCGGCGGACGATCCCGGGCGCCAGCGCACGAACCTCGACCGCGCCGCGGCCTGGCGCGCGAGCCTGCGCTACCAGCTGCGCGCCTTCGACACCGGCGCCGACTACATCGGCGGGCTGAGCTGGCACCCGGCGGGCCGCGCGTTGCTCGTCTGGCTCGAGAACGATCGGCAGACCCAAGTGTGGGACATCAGCGGCGAGCCGCGCCGTTGGCAATCGCCCGTCGGCGCGCTGAAACCCTGCGCCTGGAGCCCGTCCGGCGAGCACCTCTTGGCCTCCAACCCCGAGGGGCTCTACATCATCGCCTTCGCCTCCGGCGAGGTCGTGCACCGGGCGGACCCCTACCCCACCACCGCGGCCGCCTGGCATCCCGACGGCCAGCTCGCCGCGATCGGCGGCGGCGCAGAGGGCGGCGATGGCTTGTTGCTCTGGGACCGGGTCAGCGGCGAAGTCACCACGGTGGGCGACGCGCGCGGCCCGGTCGTCTCGTTGGAGTTCAGCGGCGATGGCGACCACTTGCTGCTGCAGACAAAAGATCGCACAGCGCTGCGCTCAGCGCGCGCACCCTTCGCCCACACCGGGGTCGAGCTCCCGTCCTCGCACCTCTCGCACTCGACCTTCGTCTCCGGCGGGGCCGCGATCGCGCTGCGCCGGCCGGCGGGCGATACCGCGTCCTACTCCGCGACGACCGGCGCGGAGATCGCGCAATACGGCTACGCGGGAGCCACCGAGTGGCAAGACAACTACTGCAGTCCGGACGGACGTTTTCTCGCGCAGCAAGGCGTGGGCGTCATCGATTGCCGCTCGGGCAACGTATTGCCCCAGCCGGAGATCACGATCTCCGAGACCGTCGACTTCTCACCCGATGGTGAGCGGATGGCGATCGGCGACAGCGATTCCATCCAGCTCTGGTCGCTCGCGGGTGGCACCGCGCAGTTCGTCGACCGCATCGGCGACCCGCACTTCACCGTGCTGGAGACCGCGTTCTCCCCAGACGGCTCGCTCCTCGCCACCGCCGAGCAAGGCCGCGTCACCGTCTGGCGCGCCACCTTGCCCGAGCCCGCCCGCATGGTCGGCACGGCGGCGGCAGTCGGCGGCGCCACCACCGCTGCACTCAGCGCAGACGGTCGCCTGGTCGCGCTCGCCGGCTTCGCCCGCGCCGGTTCGGACCTGCGGCGCAGCCAGGTGTTCGACGTCGCCAGCGGCGCGGCGGCGGGGCCGGAGATCGCCCCCGGTGGACTGGTGATGAGCGCCGCATTCGACCCCGGCGGCCGTTGGTTGGCGGTCGCCACCAGCACCACCGCCGACCGCGAGAGCGGCTCGATGGAGCACGACTCCGGCTCCGGGGCGGTGAGCCTATGGGACTTCCGCAGCGGCGAACGGATCGGCGAGCCCACGCCCGTCCCCTCCGAGCCGCGCGGCCTCGACGTTCACCCATCGGGGCAACTGCTGGGCGTCAGCTGCGCCGGCGGCGAGGCGGTGGAGATCGACGTCACGTCCCGCGCGACGACCACCTTGTTCCGCCACCCGCAGCCCGATTCGCGCAACGGCGCGAGCACCAACAACGGGCGCTGCGGCTACAGCCCGGACGGGTCCGTCTTCGCCGTCTGGGGGCCCTACGAGACGCATGCGCTCTGGGACCGCGCCGCGGGGGCAGACCTCGTCGACCCGCTGCGCATCGACGGCACCGTGTTCGGCCTCGACTTCCACGACAGCGTCGTCGCCAACACCTTCGTCGGCTACCACCAGCGCCTCGAGTTCCGCGATGCCGCCACCGGCACCGAGCTCGTCGGCGCGATCCCCTACACGAACTGGCCGATGTTCGGCCG
>JAUIGD010000415.1 GCA_030430255.1 Verrucomicrobiia bacterium | reverse complement strand
CCTCCGTGCTCGTCCCCCCATCTGCTGCACCCCCTGCGGTTGCGACTTCACCCCAGATCGTCCCCGTCGCGGCCGGCGCCGCCTTTGCCCCGGCGAAACCCGCCGACCCCGCCCGCCCGGAGCCGCTCGTCCCGGCGGGCGCCTGGCAGCGGAAGTACGTCGAGAAGGCAATCGATGCCGCCGCTCCGCACGACTTCCGCTTCGTCCAGCCCGCCACCCTGATCGGCGCGTTCGGCCTGAGCGATGAGGAGTCGCTCGCGGACGCGGAGCGGATGCGGGCGGAGGAGGAGCGGCGGCGGGCGGCGGCGATCGCTTGGGCGAAGGCGAACGGTTGGCCGGTCGAGGGAGGCGGCGGCGGGCGGCCGAAGTTCGCCATCATGGACGTCGAACCCGGCGGGCGCCCGCTCTACCGGAAACAGGAGAACCGCGATGCGGTGATCTCGCACAACGTCGCGCCGCTGAGCGGTTACGATTTCCTCCCCGGAGTGCCGCCGGCCCCGGACGGTCTGGTTTTGCAAGGCGCAGGCTGGGAGGTGGCGCTGTTCGAGTCCGGGTCACCCAGGCTGACGCACCAGGCGTTCATCGACTGGATCGAGAACCCGGACGGTTCCCTAACCAAGTCCTATGCAGCCCGCTACCTGAGCGGGGGCAGAAGTGTCGACCCGGAGAATCTCTTTGAGATCGATGGGCACGCGACCCATGTCCTCGGCACCATCATCGGCCGGCCGCGCTCGGCGGAAGGCGACACCTGGGGCATGGCGCAGCAGGCGACCGGGCGCTGCTTCGTATGGGACACACCCGAGTCAGACATGCGCACGCACGGCGCGACCGCACCGGGGCAACCGGGCCGCACCTATGTCTCGAACCACTCCTACGGACCCGGCGCTGGATGGGAATTCTACTCCGGGTTGAGCTACTCCAGCCGACCGCCGAGCGGCAACGTCGGCTGGCACTGGATCGGCACCTCCGCGGACGCCGAGGACGCGCGCTTCGGCCGCTACGATACGAGCTCCGTCGCGCGCGACCAGACGGTCTGGCAGACCCCCTACCACCTGCCCTTTGGCTCGGCCGGCAACGAGCGCGGCGAGTCGCCCGGTTTCACCACCACGAGCGCCTATTGGCCGGACGGCGATGGCGGCTGGGACAGCCCGGACATCAGCTACGGTCTCTCCACCGAAGCCCCGAGCCCGGACGGCACGAGCGAGGGCGGCTACGACGTCGTCAACGGCTCGCACAAGACCGCCAAAAACACCATGACAGTCGGCAACATGATGGACGTCGTGGACGATGGCGAGCGCTCCACCTCGGGCGTCGAGATGTGGTCGAGCTCGTCCTTCGGTTCCACCGATGACGGCCGCATCAAACCCGACATCGTCGCCAACGGCCACGAGTTGCGCTCGGCGATCCATACGGCCGACGATGCCTACGACGTCGCCACCGGCACCAGCATGGCCGCGCCCGGCGCGTGTGGGGTCGGCCTGCTCCTGCACGAGCACTACCACCGCACCACCGGCCAGTTCATGCGCGCCAGCACGCTGAAGGGGCTGATGATCCACACCGCGACCGATGTCTTCAATCAAGGCCCCGACTACCAGTCCGGCTGGGGGTTGGTCAACGCGCTGGAGGGCACCGAACAGATCAAACGCCACGCCGCGAGCCCCGGCGGCGGCCACATCACGGAGGCGTTCCTCTCAGCGGACGTGCCGCAGTACCGCTTCACCTTCGAGGCGCCGCCCGGCGCGTCGATCAAGGCCACGCTCTGCTGGACGGACAAACCCGGCACCGCGCGGACCGCGCTCGACGACCGCACGCCGGTGCTGGTCAATGACCTGGACCTCACGATCTACGCCCCGGGCGGCACGGTCTTCCGCTCGCCGCAGCTGGACCCGACCGACCCGACCGCCGCGCCGGCCTACGACGGCAACTCGGTCGATACCGTGGAGCAGCTCGGCGGCCTGGGTGAGTTCATCATCGGCTCCGGCGGCACCTACGAGCTGGTGGTGTCGCACAAGGGCACGCTCGACGGCCTCGACCCCGACCCGAACGACGCGATCGATCCCAACATCGTCCCCTTCTCGCTGATCTTGCAGGGGCAGGCCCCCGGCACCGCCGGCACGCTCTGGGAAGCGCTGGACCTGCCCGGCGAGCCGGATCTTCCCTTAAGCAAACCCGACGGCGTCGGCGACCGCGGCTTCCGCTGGGCGGCGGACGCCGGGTCGAACGGTGGCGACCGCGCTGAGAACATCGACATCGACGACGGCGAGAGCGCCGTCATGGAGACGGTCGTGCAGGCGCCGACCACCGTGACCTTCGACTGGGGCGTCAGCTCGGAGGAAGGCTACGACTTCCTCCGCTTCGCCGTCGATGGCAGCGAGGTCGCAGCGATCTCCGGCGTCGTGCCGACGACGGGCTTCACACACGCGATTACGGGGACCGGCCCGAAGACGCTGCGCTGGAGCTACACCAAAGACGAATCGGTCTCGAGCTTCGACGACACCGGCTGGGTCGATCGGCTGAGCTTCTTCAGCGTCAACGACGCCATCGAGGCGCCGCCCGAGCTCGTTTTCGCCCAGCCCGCCATCTCGAGCGCGCCGTGGGACGAAGAGGCCTCGGTCGGCACCGGCGCGGTCGATGACGACATCGCCCGCAGCGGCGCGGTGGCGCCGGGCGAGCGCTCGGTGATGCGGACGACGGTCCAGGGGCCCGCGCTGGTTCGCTTCCGCATGGTGCAGACCGGCACCGGCACCCTGCGCGCCGACTGGGGGGCGGGCTCCGACTTCGTCCAGCACGGCGATGGCAACACCTGGCGCACCTACAACATCGAGCTCCCGCCCGGGCCGCAGGAGCTGAGCTGGACCTTCATCCGCACCACCGCCGCCGCCGGGTCAGGCATCGTCGATGACCTCGAGATCCTCCCGATGCCGGACTCGCTGTTCACCGCGCTCGAACTCGCCGAGAACCCCGGCCAGCTCGCCATCACCATCGAGAACCAGATCTTCAACCCCTGGCTCGCCGACGGCAGCGACGCCGCCGAGACCGGGGCCTCGGAGCGCGGCGAAAGCTCGGTGCGCAGCCTCTACATCCCGGGCAGCCCCGCCTCCTCGATCATGACCTACCCGGTCTACGGTCCGGCGACCGTGTCGTTCTGGGCGCAGGTCACCGGCGATCCGGACGGGCTGTTCTTCATCCAGACCCGCAACGGTAGCCCGGCGGACATCCAATCGAAACCCTGGGGACCCGCGCGTTCCGCCCAAGGCCGCGCCGACTACGCCGCCAACATCGGCGGCACGCCCTGGGTACAGTACTTCATCGAGCTGCCGCCGCTCTTCAACCAGCTGCGTTTCGTCTACAACCCCGGCGCCAGCGAGGGCTCCGCGTGGATCGATCAGTTGCGCGTCCAGCCAGGCCAAATGCACCCCGCGCGCGGGCTCGACCGCTGGGGCACGCCGTGGCAGTCCGTCGGCGATGCCCCCTGGTCGACCAGCTACGACGACAGCAACGGCGGGCTCGACTCGACCTCCCACGGCGACATCGGCGACGGCGAGTCGACCCGCCTGCGCGCCGAGTTGGTCGGCCCGAAGCGGTTGACCTTCGATTGGAAAGTCTCCAGCGAGCAGAACTGGGACTTCCTCCGCTTCTACCTGAACGGCGAGGAGACCGCCGCCATCTCCGGCGAGAGCGGCTGGCAGCAGATGCAGATCGACGTCCCGCCCGGGCCGGCGACCATCGCCTGGGAGTATGCCAAAGACAGCACCGTCAGCGACGGCGAAGACCGCGGCTGGGTCGATGCCGTCAGCCTGCTCGACCCCGATGTCGGCATCACCGGAGTGAGCTATCTTGGCGCGGACACCGGCGTGATCGTCTCGGTCAAGAAACCCGCCACCTCTGGCTTCTTCCTCGAATGGAGCGAGACCATGGAGGCGGAGGAGTGGGAGCGCGGCCTGCCGATCCCCGCCGGCCTCACCCACTTCAGCGCCCCCTTCGCCACGACGGACCGCATGTTCTTCCGCCTCGCCTTCGAGCCGGAGGTCATGCACGCCCTCGAGAACGCCAGCTTCGAGGACCCCGCCGCCAACCCTGGCACCGGCTTCCTTTCCGCACCCGGCTGGACCGTCGCCGACGGCGGGGCGCTCTTTGGAAACCTGAACGGCTTCAGCGCTGATGGCGATCAGGTGCTCCAGCTCGGCTCTGGTAGAACCGTTCAGATGAGCGGCGGCTTCGCCCTCGGCCAAGGCTACCACAGCCTCACCGCCGCCATCGGCCGTCCGACCACGTTCACCAACAACGATCCCGTCGCCAGCTACCGCCTCATCAGCGGCGCCCCGGCGGCGACCATGCACAACTACCCCTTCACCGACGCCCCCGCCGGCGAGTTCGTCGATGGCTGGCCCGCCAGCTTCACCGAGACCGGCGGCCCCTTCCTCTACAAGGTCGAGTTCGCGCCCACCGGCGGATCGCACGGCTACTACGACCACGTCCGCGTCGTCAGCGAAGCACAGTAGCGTGAAGGGGGCGCCTTGCCGCCGAACCACGACGAGGGCATGCTGGGGCCCACTTCACTCCTCTCAATACAACCATACGTGGAGAGCGAGGATCAGAACCTCGCCGCCCCATCACATCCCCTCGTGCAACCCGAGCGCTTGCTCCAAAATCGTTCGCTCCTCCTGGGGCAGATCGAGCAGCGCACCCTCGTCCTCGCCGGCTTCGAAGTAGCCGATCGCCACCGCGAGCAGCCGCGCTGGTAGTTCCAGCTCGGGATAGGATTTGGACTTGTCCTGCCAAAGCGAGAGCCACTCGCCGAGACCGCCTGCTGAGAGGTTGCTGCCCCTTAGTGCAACCAAGCTTTCGACCAGCCCGCTCGCGACATGGGTGATTGCATCGTGTTTCGCGTAGATCCTCAGCAAAGCATCGACTTTCGGCTCCCAGACAGCGGTAGCCTGTCCCGCTGCCAAGATCGCATTGAGGTAGTCAGGGATCGGGCCATACCATGGCTCATCGTGGTCCGCAGTGAGTGTCAGACCGCTCTCCAGATGGGATTCTGCGTCCCCCCAGTGGCCAGCTTCGATGGCATGGGCCGCAAGCCAAAGGTGAGCGACATTGCGGATGGACGGTGCGACGCCCGCCACGTCTACCGCAGCCCTGAAGTCATCGATCGCGGCCTTGGCGCCGCCTCGCTGCCTGTGGGTGACGCCGCGGCCAACGAGCGCCTTGGCGACCTGTTCGGCGGGCGCTCCATCGAGGTGGATCACCGCGGTGTAGTCGGCGATCGCGGCCTCGGTGTCGCCTTCCTGCCAGTGGGTGAGGCCGCGGTTTGTGAGCGCCATGGCGACCTGTTCGGCGGGCGCTCCATCGAGGTGGATCACCGCGGTGTAGTCGGCGATCGCGGCCTCGGCGTCGCCTTCCTGCCAGTG
>JAUIGD010000024.1 GCA_030430255.1 Verrucomicrobiia bacterium | reverse complement strand
CATTCAGTGGCAGGCCTTTGAAATGGCTTCCGGCTCGGAGATCGTGGAGCTGCTTTCTCTCAATCGCCTCGTACTGCTCTCTGCGACGATCAGAGAAGGAGCGGAGATCGAGGGGCTTTCGTTCGCCACCTGGACGGGAGGCAACGGCAACGGCCTGGTGAAAGCCTACGAGATCTACTACTCAGACGATGGGGAATCCTGGGGCGAGAGGGTGATGGAGGGCGGCCTCGACGTGAGGCTGGCCAACGAGCAGCCGATCGTCTTCCCAGAGAAAACGACCCGCCGGTTCATCAAGTTCCTCGTGACCGACTCGGTCCAGCTGGACGACAAGTCGATCGCCTCGATCGGCGAGCTCGACCTCATCGTCGATCTCGACGATCGCCCCGCAACGGTCGAAGTGGAGGTCGCCTCCCGCTCTCCCGACGATCTGAAGCGGGTGGTTCGCCGCTTTGCCGAACGCGCCTTCGTGTCGGATCTCGGTGAGGGCGAACTGGCGCCCTACTTCGAGGTCGGGTTGCGGCGGCTCGGCGAAGGGGAGGGCTTCGTCGAAGCGACCAAGGCCTCGCTCAAGGCGATCGTGTGCTCGCCCCGCTTCCTGATGGCGCCCGGCGAGCACGCCAACCCCTCGTTCGCGAAGGCCGCCGACCTCGCGCGCGTGCTCTGGCTCTCCGTGCCCGACCAAGAGCTCCTCGCCCTCGCCCGGGAGGACGGGCTCGCGGGCGAGGTCTTGCGCTCACAGATCGACCGGATGATCGACGATAGGAAGAGCGCGCGGATGGTCCGATCGTTCGGCGACCAGTGGTTGAATCTGGAGGGATTGGACAAAGTGGCGCCCTCCCTCAAGCTCTACCCGGAACACGACGACTTGCTCAACCGCTATCTCCCGCTGGAGACCCGCGCCTACCTCCAACACCTCATCCGGGAGAACCTCCCCGCCCGGACGCTGATCGATTCGGACTTCTCGTTCCTCAATCAGCGTCTCTCCCGCCACTACGGAATCGGGGGGGTGATCAGCCAAGAGATGCGCAAGGTCAGGTTCGCCCCCGATGTGCCGCGGGGCGGCTTGCTCACCATGGGCAGCGTTCTCAAGGCCACCACCGACGGGTTCGACACCTCGCCCATCCTGCGCGGCGCCTGGGTCTCGAAAAACATCATCGGCACGCCGCTGTCCCCCCCTCCGGAGGACGTCCCGGCCCTGGAACCCGATCATGCCCACGCCGAGACCTTGAGAGCACAGATCGAAGCGCACACGAGAAACGGGGCCTGTTTCGCCTGCCACAAAAGCATCGACCCGTACGGGTTCGCGCTGGAGAGCTACGATGCAGTCGGCGCCTGGCGGGACCGCTACAAGGTGAAGCTGGCACACGGCGGCACCTTTCAGTACCGGCCGTCCGGTTACTTCGAGTGGGGCGGCGAGGTCGATCCATCGGGCGAGGTCGGCGGGGTCGAGTTCGACGACATCCACGGGCTGAAGCGACTCCTGCTCGGAGGCGAGGAGAAGATCGCCTACAATTTCGCCAAGAAATTTTTCGAGTATGCCAACGGCCGCCCCCCGGACCTGGGAGAGCGCCTCCACCTGTGGGACTTCATCACCGAAGATCCCGATCACACCCGATTGAAGGATTTGTTGACCGAGGTCGTGGTTCGGTCGTTGAACGAGCACGGAAGATGACCCGCCCCACCCGTAGAGAGTTCCTCAGAATCGGCGCCGCCCTGCCGCTGGCCCTGCAGTCCCTCGGTGCGCGGGGCGAGGGGGCGGCGCAGCCACCCAGACGATTCATCTTCATCTGCAATTCGCTGGGCTTCTACGCACCCCACTTCTTCCCGCAGACGCGCGGTGACCTGACGAGTTCTACCTACTTGGGCGGGATCGCCGCGGCGGAGAAGTTAACCGTGTTCGAGAACCTGTTCCACCCGGGCATGGAGACCAGCAACCACGACTCGGAGAAGTCTTTCCTCACCGGCGCGCCTAGCCCCGAGGCCCCGAACTTCACCAACTCGATCTCCCTCGACCAGATCCTCGCCCGCGAGATCGGCGGGGACACCCGCTTCCCCTCCCTCTCCTTCAGCATCTACGATCGGGGTTGGGGTTGCTCGTGGGACGACCGCGGCGTGGCGATCCCGCCGATGCACGACGAGCGCCAGATATTCGACCGGCTGTTCCGCGAAGAAGACCTAGCCGCCAAACGCCGGCAGATCGAGACCGACCAACGGGTCGTCGCCTGCCTCTACCAAGACATCGAACGGCTTCAGCGGAGCAGCGGAGACCGTTCCAAAATCGACTCCTACCGCGCGGTGATCGCGGGGTTGGAGGCGCGGCTAGAGCACGAGAAGTTCTGGCTCACCGCGAAGAAGCCGGCGGTTCCGGACTCTTTGAGCAACAGCGCCGGCTTCGCTTTCTCGACCAAGGTCAGGAACTTGTTCGAGCTTTCGAAGCTGGCCTTCCAAACGGACTCGACGCGGGTCATCACCCTCTCGCTCGACTGGATCTACGGCGCGATCTCGGTCCCGGGTGCCACCGGCGGTTGGCACACGCTCTCCCACCACGCCGGGAGGGCAGACGCCCTCGAGAAGCTCGCCCGCATCGAAGAGGATATCATCAAGCACCTCAGCCGCTTCCTCCGCGATCTCGACGCCATCGCAGAGGGCGGCGGCACCCTGCTCGACCACACCACGGTCGTCTTCGGCAGCAACTTCGGCGACGCCTCGAACCACACCTGCAGCAACCTCCCGACCATCGTCGCCGGCGGAGGCTATCGGCACCGCACGCACACCGTGCTCGAGAAGCCGGCGCCGCTCTGCGACCTCTATCTCGAACTGCTCCACCGGCACGACATCGATGCCGGACACTTCGGCAGCAGCGAGCGGGACCGAGGGCTGCTGGGCTAACGAGCGCCACCGCCGACGCGGCTACAAATCCTCCCCGCACGCCCAGCCCTCGCGGGCGGGTTCCTTGATGAAGGCGTTCAGCTCGGGGTGGTTGGTGATCTGCCCGGCCTCGGCGTCCCATTCGACACGTGTGTGGAAGCGCTGGGCGATGACGCCGAGCAGGATGATCTCGGTGAGCTTCGCCGAATAGGAGAAGTTCGAACCCGGCTCCGGGCCATCGCCCTTGATCGCCCGCAGCCACTCGCGGAACGGACCGCCGGCGACGCGCGGGATGGTCTCGGCCGGCGGCTTGGCCTGCCAGCCTTCACGCACGTCGTCGGGGACGATCGCCGGCGGCCCCGCATGGGTACCGCAGCCGATCATCCCCTTGGTGCCGACCATCCAACAGGCGCGGCCGAGGTGGGCGGCGTGCTCGGCGCCGAACCGATCGATGCGCCCCACCCTGCTCCAATCTTGCGGGCCGTCGAACCAATCGAGCTTCACCTCGCCGCGCCCCCCCTTGGCCGGGAAGTGGTAGCGCACGTGGCTGCCCGCCGGGATCACCCCCTCCAGCGAGTCTTGGCGCGCCAGGCACTCGACAGCCGAAGGCGGGTCGAGCTCCAGCGCCCACACCGGCGTGTCGAGCGTGTGGCAGCCCCAATCGCCCAACATGCCGGAGCCGAAGTCATAGAACGCCCGCCATTTTTTGGGCAGGTAGTCGCGGTAGAATGGCCGTTTCGCCGCCGGCCCGAGCCACAGGTCCCAAGCCAGGCCGTCCGGCACCGGCGACTCCGGCGGCGGCATGGTCTCGGGATCCGCGAAGTGGTCGCTGCCCATGTCCGGACCGCCGTTGCGACAGTAGACCTGCTCGACCTCGCCGATCACCCCCGCGCGGTAAGCCTCGACCGACTTGCGGATGCCGTTGCCGGCGTGCCCTTGATTGCCCATCTGGGTCATCACCCGGTAGCGATCCTTCGCCTTCACCAGGGTGCGCGCCTGCCAGACATTGTGCGTCAGCGGTTTCTGCGTGTAGACGTGGATGCCGCGCTCCATCGCTGCCAGCGTCGCCGGGAAGTGCGTGTGGTCGGGCGTCGAGACGACCACGGCATCGATCTCCTTGTGCATCTTGTCGAGCATGACCCGGAAGTCGTCGAAGAACGGCCGGTCCTCCGTGCCCCAGCTCTTCATGTTCTCCGCACACAGCGGGCGGTCGACGTCGCAGAAAGCGACCAGGTTCTCGTCCTTGCATCCCTGCTCATACGGCTGGCGCGCGATCCATCCACCCGAGCCGATGAAGGCGACGTTCACCTTGCTGTTCGGCGATCCGCCGCCTTTGCCGATGGCGAACCGGGGCAAGGTCGAGCCCGCGGCGACAGCGCCCGCGGCGGCGAGAAAATTCCTGCGTTGCATGGCAGTTACCGTAGCCGGGCCCGCGCGGAATGGCCACGTCTGGCCAATCCGTGGAATCCGCTTGGCAAAGCCCCCCGTAGAACCAAGGTCTAGCCCCGCCCGATGCCCAGAAAGACAGCCCAGAAAGCCACCCGACGTGGCGGAGTTCGTAAGAAAGCCGCGCAGCGCCGGCCCGCGACCGCCGGTCGCCGGTCGTCGACCCCGGACGCCTGCATCGAACTCCGCGGCGTCTGGCAGAACAACCTGAAAGGCTTCGACCTCGATCTGCCGCTGGGCAAACTGGTCGTCGTCACCGGCCCGTCCGGCTCGGGCAAGTCCTCGCTCGCCTTCGAGACCGTCTACGCGGAGGGGCAGCGGCGCTACGTCGAGACCTTCTCACCGTACACGCGGCAGTTCTTCGAGCGCATGGACAAGCCGCAGGTCGACGAGGTCAAGGGCATCCCGCCCGCCATCGCCATCGAGCAGGGCAACGCCGTGCGCACCACGCGCTCGACGGTCGGCACGTTGACCGAGATCAACGATTATCTGAAGCTGCTGTTCCCGCGCCTCGCCACCGCCGAATGCCCCGAGTGCGGCGCCGCGGTCAAACCCGACACCGCCGAGGCCGCGGTGCGGCACGCCCTGGAGGAGCACGCCGGGGAGCCGGTGCTGATCACCTTCGGCGTCCCCGTCCCACCGGAGACGAAACCATCCGAATTCTTCGGCTTCCTGCACTCCCAAGGCTACCTCCGCATCCTGCTCTACGGGGAGCTCTACCGCACCGACGAGCCCGACGCCTTCCGCCGCAAGACGCTCCCCGCCGTGGTGCGTGTGGTGCAAGACCGTATCCAGGTCTCCGGTGGCGCGAAAACCCGAGCCCGCCTCAGCGAGGCCATCGAAACCGCGTTCGCCCTCGGCAAAGGCAAGATGTCCGTGGTCCGGGCGTCCCGCGGCGACGGCGGTCGGGGCGAGGCGCCCCCCGCGTGCGAACGCAGCTTCGCGCGCGGTTGGGTTTGCCCCAGCTGCGACCACCGGCTGCGCGAGCCCTCGCCGGGCCTGTTCTCCTTCAACAACCCGCTCGGCGCGTGCCCGGGCTGCCGCGGCTTCGGCCGGACCTTGGGCATCGACCTCGAGCGCGCGCTGCCCGACCACTCGCTATCCATCGCCGACGGCGCGGTGAAAGCCTTCCAGGGCGAACGCGGCGCCGAGTGCCAAGACGACCTCGAACGCTGCGCGCGGAAGCGCGGGATCGACCTCGATGTGCCCTTCGGCGACCTGCCCAAACCCGATCGCGACTGGGTGCTCTACGGCGAGAGGGGCGACCCCGAAGCCAACTGGAGCAAAGGCCTTTGGTACGGGGTCCAGGGGTTCTTCGACTGGCTCGAGAGCAAGGCCTACAAGATGCACGTCCGCGTCTTCCTCAGCCGCTACCGCAGCTACACGACCTGCAAGACCTGCCGCGGCTCGCGCCTGCAACCGGAGGCGCTCGACTTCCGCCTCCGCGACAAAACCCTCCCCGACTTGTGGCAGATGCCCGTCTCCGACCTGCGCGCGTGGTTCGCGGACATCCGCGGGGGCACCCACGCGGGGCGCCTGCACCCCGACCTCCCCGCAGGAGGAACCGGCAGACGCGAGGCCGGGGACTTCGACCCGACGACCTCCCTCGTGCTGGGCGAGATCGAGTCGCGCCTCGCGTACCTCGATCGCGTGGGGCTGAGCTACCTCGACCTCGACCGCCCCGCCCGTTCGCTGTCGGGCGGCGAGCTCCAGCGCGTCCACCTCACCACCTGCCTCGGCGCATCCTTGGTCAACACGCTGTTCGTCCTCGACGAGCCCAGCATCGGGCTGCACCCGCGCGACACCGGGCGCCTCATCGAGGTCATGGAAGACCTGCGCGACGCGGGCAACACCGTCCTGGTCGTCGAGCACGAGGAGTCCGTCATCCGCGCCGCCGACCACCTGATCGACATCGGTCCCGGCCGCGGGGAGAACGGGGGCAGCCTCGCCTACGAAGGGCCGCCGCCGCCGCGCGGACCCCAGGGCCGGCCGGATGAGGGACACGGCGGGAAGGGGGCGCCCACCAAGCGCGCCGAGAAGTCACCAGCCCCCAGGTTCCAACCCCCCGCTGCGCGACCACCCGGCACCTCCCTCACGCTCGCCTACCTCGGCGGCGCCCTCGAGATCCCCACGCCAACCCACCGCCGCAAACCCGAACGCGGGCACTCCCTCCACATCCGAGGCGCCTCCCAGAACAACCTCAAGCGCATCGACGTCGAGATCCCGCTCGGCCGATTCGTCTGCATCACCGGTGTGTCGGGATCGGGAAAATCGACGCTGGTCCACGACTGCCTCTACCGCAACCTGATGCGCGAGCGCGGCGAGGCGACCGAAGAGGCGCCCGGGCGGGTCGGCGAGATCCGAGGGTACGACCGGGTCCGCGACCTCGTCCTCGTCGACCAGTCACCGCTCTCCCGCACGCCGCGCTCGACACCCGTGGTCTACACCGGCGCCTTCGAGCATATCCGCAAGCTGTTCGCGGCGACCCCCGGCGCGAAGTCCGCCGGACACAAGGCCGGCTACTTCAGCTTCAACTCCGGCTCCGGACGCTGCGGCCGCTGCTGGGGCAACGGCTTCGAGAAGGTCGAGATGCAGTTCCTCTCCGACCTCTACGTGCGTTGCCCCGAGTGCGAGGGCAGACGCTACACCCCAGCGGCGCTGGAGATCGAACTCGGCGGCCTGTCGGTACACGATATCCTCGAGCTCACCGTCGATGCCGCGATGGGGTTCTTCCGATCGCTCGGCGACAAGAAGGCGGACAAGGTCGCCTCCATCCTCGAGCCGCTCGCCGACGTCGGCCTCGGCTACCTCAAGCTCGGCCAGCCGCTGAACACCCTCAGCGGCGGCGAGAGCCAGCGCCTGAAGTTGGTGGGGCATCTGCTGCAGGCGAAGCCGCGCGGCCGCGGCCGCGCGGATCTGGGAGGAGCGGGCTCCGCCGACGATCGCGAAGCGGGCCGGACTCCCCCGGGAACGGCCACGGACCTCCTCCTCTTCGACGAACCGACGACCGGCCTGCACTTCGACGACATCCGCATGCTGCTCGCCGTCTTCCAGCGCCTGGTCGACGCGGGGAACAGCGTCGTCGTCATCGAGCACAACACCGATGTCATCAAATGCGCCGACCACGTGGTCGACCTCGGACCCGAGGGGGGCGCCGCCGGCGGCGAGGTCGTCGGCGCCGGAACCCCGGAAGAGATCGCCGGGTTGGCGGGCAGCCACACCGGCCGCTACCTCGCAGCCGCCTTCGGCGGCGGCGATGGGAGCCCGCAGGGCGGGGATCGCCCCCCCGGCCGGAAGGCCCCCCTCGTCCGCGAGCCCCCAACCCCGCACGCGCGGCGCGCCATCGGCGTCCACGGCGCCCGCGAGCACAACCTCAAAGACATCACCACGCAGATCCCGCACGACGCATTGACGGTCGTCACCGGCCTCTCGGGCTCGGGCAAGTCGACCCTCGCGTTCGACATCTTGTTCGCCGAAGGCCAGCGGCGATTCCTCGACTCGATGTCCGCCTACGCGAGGCAGTTCGTCCAGCAGATGGAGAAACCGGACGTCGATGCCGTCACCGGCTTGCCGCCGACGGTCGCCATCGAGCAGCGCGTGAGCCGCGGCGGCGGCAAATCGACCGTGGCCACCGTCACCGAAATCTACCACTTCCTGCGCCTGCTCTTCGCCAAAGCCGGCACCCAATACTGCCCCGACTGCGGCGTCGCGGTGGAGAAACAAAGCGCCACGGCCATCGCCACCGCGGTGCGCGACCTGCTCCGGCGCGGCCCCCTGAAGCTCATGGCCCCGCTGGTCAAAGCGCGCAAGGGCTTCCACACCGACGTCGCCGCATGGGCCGCGCGCCAGGGCATCGAGGAGCTGTTCGTCGACGGCGGCTTCAAGGAGACCGAGGGCTTCCAGAAGCTCGAGCGCTTCAAGGAACACACCATCGACGCCGTCGTCGCGGACCTCGAACCGGGGGCGAAGGCCAAGGCGATCGCCGACGCGGTCGCGACCGCCCTCCGCTTCGGCAAGGGTACCGCGCGGCTGCTCGACGCGAACAAGAAGATCACCGTGCTCAGCTCGGAGATGTCCTGCCCGGGTTGCGGGGTCGCGTTCGAGGAGCTCGACCCGCGCCTGTTCAGCTACAACAGCCCGCACGGCTGGTGCAAGGCCTGCCGCGGCTACGGCTACGTCACCGGCCGCTCGGAACCCGAATTCCACCACTACGACTCCATCGCCGCCGCCGAGCTCGACGAGGAGATGCGCCGCTCGCGCATGGACGAAGACGCCAAGACGACCTGCCCGGCCTGCGATGGGGCGCGGCTCGGCCCGGTCGCGCGCAGCGTCTGGATCGAGGAGTCGACGATCGCCTCGCTGGGGTCGCTCTCGGTCGCCGACGCGCGGCTCGCCATCGGCAGCTTCCAGTTCGAAGGGACGAAGAAGGTCATCGCCCGCGACATTTTGAAAGAGATCGAGCAGCGCCTGCTGTTCCTCGAGAAGGTCGGGCTCGGCTACCTCGGCCTCGACCGCAGCGCGACGACCCTGAGCGGCGGCGAGAGCCAACGCATCCGCCTCGCCGCCCAGCTGGGCTCGAACCTCCGCGGGGTCCTCTACGTGCTGGACGAGCCGACCATCGGCCTGCACCCGCGCGACAACGCGGCGCTGCTCGACACGCTCACCGCCCTGCGCGACGCGGGCAACAGCCTGGTGGTGGTCGAGCACGACGATGCCACCATCCGCCGCGCCGACCACTTGCTCGACCTCGGTCCCGGGGCCGGTAGAGAGGGGGGCGAGGTGGTGTTCGCCGGCCCTCCCACAACCAAGGCGGGCAGGACCAATTCCGCCACGCTGAAGGCGATCGGCGACCCGGCGCCCCACCCGCTCCGCGGCTCCCGCCGCAAGCTCCCGGCCGCCTCCGCCAAGTCCGGTTGGATCAAGGTCAAGGGCGCGAGCGCTAACAACCTGAAGAAGATCGACGTCGCGATCCCCCTCGGGCGGCTGACCGTCCTCACCGGCATCTCCGGCTCGGGGAAGAGTTCGTTCATGCGCGGCGTGTTGAAACCGGCGGTCGACGCCAAGCTCAAGAGAGCGGGCGCCGGGCGGGCCAAGTCGGCCGCGAGCGCGAAGCGGGCGAAGGGGAAAAAGGCGCGCCGGGCCGCCCCCTACCGGTCGATCACCGGCTCGAACGCCATCACCGCCGTCTACGAGGTCGACCAGTCCCCCATCGGCAAGACATCGCGCAGCTGCCCGGCGACCTACGTCAAGGTCTTCGATGAGGTCCGCAAACTGTTCGCCAACCTCCCCGAATCCAGGGTGCGCGGGTTCGAGGCTTCGCGCTTCTCCTTCAACACCGAGGGCGGCCGCTGCGAGACCTGCGGCGGCAACGGCCGCATCAAACTGGAGATGAACTTCCTGCCGACCACCTGGGTCGATTGCGACGACTGCCACGGCGCCCGCTACAACGAGGCCACCCTGGAGGTGCGCTACAACGACAAGACCATCGCCGACGTGATGGACATGAGCATCGCCGAGGCCTGCGACTTCTTCGAGAGCCACCCCAAGATCCACACCACCCTGCAACTGTTGCGCGACACCGGGCTCGGCTATCTCAGCCTCGGCCAGCCCAGCCCCACGCTCTCTGGAGGCGAAGCGCAGCGCATCAAGCTCATCGCCGAGATCCGCAAGGGACAGACCCGCGCCCGCAACGCCATCATGAAGGGCGCCAAGGACGCCGGCGGCAACCTCTACCTGATCGAGGAACCCACCATCGGCCTCCACCTCGCCGACGTCACCAACCTGGTCGGCGTCCTGCATGCCCTCGTCGATGAAGGCCACACCGTGGTCGTCATCGAGCACAACACCGACGTCATGGCGGAGGCCGACTACCTGATCGACATCGGCCCCGAAGCCGGGGTCGACGGCGGTACGGTCGTGGCCAGAGGCACGCCCGAACAGGTGGCGACATCGAAGCGCAGCCGCACCGCACCGTTCCTGAGGGAGGCGCTGGGCTGAGGGACCGTGGGCGCTTCGTCGCGTCGCCATCCACAACGTATGGGTCTCGACAGCGTCGAACTGGCAATCGCCATCGAGATGGAGTTCACCATCTCGATCACCGACTTCCACGCGAGCGGGATCACGACGGTCGGAGCGCTGGTCGATCACGTACACTCCGCCGTGAACGGCCTCGATCCCTCCGCCGCGCGCGAGGAGTGGCAGCGCATCGACCAGGAGTTCGAGGCGGCGACGGGGCGCTCGATCCGAAACTTGCCCCGCTCAACGCGGGTCGTCGATCTGTTGGCTCCGGGGCGGGAAGCGATCCAATGGGCAAAGATCAACGCTCTGCCGCGACCAGTCTTGCCGTGGCCGCTGCAATGCGCGGTCGGCGTCGCGGCAATCCTGGCTTTCTTGATCCCGCCGGTGGTGTTCACCCCTTCCCTCGGAAGCTTCGCGGTCGGATCGGCGCTCGCGCTCGCCACGTCGATCGCGTTGCTCTGCGCCTTCGCGCGGTGGCGCTCGATCCCAGATCCGGAACTCACCCTCGCGTCGCTGCGCTGGTGGCGGGAACCGCGCCCGGGTGAAGGCACCTCGCGGCGAGCGATTGCCCAACGCGTGCGCGAAGTCATCGCGGCACAACTCGGTGTCGATCCTGCCCTAGTCACCGATGACGCCCGGTTCGTCGAAGACCTCGGCCTTTCGTAGGACGTGAACAGTGACGATAGGGACCACTTCGCCCGCTACGCCACGCCGTGGCTCCTCCGGGGATGGCTGGGCAGGTGCCCCCAGAGCGTCCACGCCGCCGCCAAGCCGAGCAGGGTCAACCCCAGCGCGTAAGCGCCGCCGCCGCAGATCAGCGACAGCCGGGCGTTGAGCCTCCTCCCCGTATCGTCGATCCGGATCTGGTTGGCGACGTCCAACTCGGCGCCGGCGACCACTTTGAATCCCGGGTAGGCGTCCCCGAGACGCTCGGCGCAACGCTCCACCAACGCCCGGTGCGTCTCGGTCGCCAGCCCGCGGTCGGTCGATTCCATCATGCTCACGTAGCGGTAGCGCACCCCCCGGTTGGCCCCCCCCCGCCCTTCCCAGTGGTGCCGCCGCAAGAATGCGGAGGAGTCGGCCAGAAACTCGCGCGCGGTCTCGGCGAACGCTTGCTCGAGGATGGCCGCCGCAGGCGGGCCGCCGCCGGAGCGGTAATCGAGCACCTCGACCGGGACGCTGGCGGTGTATACCGGCTTCTCCTGCCCGGCCTTCCAGAGGAACCACCCGGCGAGCACGGGCGACGCCCCGAAGACGAGCACGGCCAAGCCGATCCTCAGCCGCAGGCCGCGCACGAGCACGAGCGGGAGGCTGCCGGGGAACGGGGCGGGGCGGCGGCGGTCAGGTGCGGCGAGCCAACGGGTGACGGTGGACATAGCTGTTTGTTAGCAAAGTGTTGTCGGGTTCGGGGGCTTGCCAGCCCTGTCGGTGGCGGGGCCGTTCGGAGGGGCATCGGAGCTCCGCGCCGGAGCGGAGGCGCAGCCCCCTATCGACGGCGCCGGAGGAGCAGGGTGACGCATCCAGCGGCAGCCAAGATCGCGGCGCGCGGTTCCGGCACCGCGGCGCCGCCGAGGGACACCGACGCCGTCCTCATCGATCCATCTTCGACGCTCCCGACGACCATGTCGTCGATGTCCGCGTCCTCGACGGTCCACGTCTCGGAGAGCGAGATCCCCCCGCCGACCGAAGGGAAGCTCCACTCTGCGGAGTTGGTCAGCAGGATCCACTCGGCATCGCCGCCGCCGCTCAACCGATCGAAGCCCCAGATGAACCCTTGGGCTCCTGGCTCGAACGGCGCGTTGTTGTGGTCGAGATCGATGCTGCCCGAAAAGCCGGTGAAGGAGCCGAAGATCGAGTCCATCTCCGTCAGCGGTGCCAGCGCCCCCGGCGCGACCGAACCCTCGCTGGTGGTGACGGGCACCCAGTTCTCCACCCACTCCGAAGTGTTCTCCGCCGTGGGTTCGAACCCCCCGTAGAAGCTGCCGAGCGAGAACATGAAGCCCGTATCGGGCTGCAACTCCGCCCCGGCGCTGTCATAGTGGCTGACCCCGGGCTGGCCGCCGAGGAAGACGATCGTGGCGGCGCCGTGAACGGAGGGCGCAGCCAGCATCGCCAGCGAGGCGCAGAGCGATGCCGCACGGGAGGCACGGCGGCCGGTCGAGGAGTGGAGGGAATGGACAGGTCGTATGGGCATGGTTGAGGTGAGGTTGGATGTTCGATCTCCTTGGTGGGGTTGATCGAACCCGGGGCGCCGGCGCTGCGAGGGTGCGCCGGACACCCCGGGCTATGGGTTGCGCGGAAACGGGTCTCGCCATGCGGCCAACTCCCCTCGCGGCAGCTGATCGCTCCAGATTGCCCTCCCGACCCCATGCCCTTCGGCGACCTCGAGCGCCAGGCTCTCCAGCCGCACCGCGAGCGCGGGCAAACTGCGCTCCGGGGCGACGCGGAACCGTTGCAGCGGTTCAAGGGCGAGCTGTGCCATGCAGCCGAGCAGCATCCCGCTGCCAGCGAGCTTCACTTGGAACAAAATCCACCGGCGCCTCGGATCCAA
The DNA here is from genome assembly GCA_030430255.1 of Verrucomicrobiia bacterium. Classification (GTDB taxonomy): domain Bacteria; phylum Verrucomicrobiota; class Verrucomicrobiia; order Verrucomicrobiales; family DEV007; genus JAUIGD01. The sequence goes on along the minus strand of JAUIGD010000024.1, from coordinate 18,578 downwards.
GCGGCGGCGGCGATGGCGATACGGTCGGAACTGAATGTGCCCAGTGCGGGTGAGTCGGTTCATTGAGGAAATTGGTAGACGAGCGTTCGCTCCCTAACTTTCCGCGCTGTCCAGCGTGCCGGACCAATGACCGTATACCGCTCGGTTATATTTACAACCAAATTTATAATTATTATAATGATTTTCCTCCCGAGCCTCCGCAATCGCGATGCCGCGTCGCCAATTTGCGATTTTTCGCAGGATTGACGCCCCGCGCCTGCCTGACGTCCTCAATCGCAACCCAGCCGCTGCACCTCAGCGAGGAAACGCGCGGCGGACATGACCAGAAACCCTTCCGCAAAGTCAACGACCGGGCGCAACCCCCGATACCGTGCCAGCCCCCGTGCCGCCGAGATCCGATCGCCGCCCCCGACGTCAGAGAGCATCCCCTCTTTCCGCTGCACCCAGCCGCCGATGTCCACCCCGCGGTTCGGCCACAGCGGGATCGCGGTTTCATAGAGCCACACCCGGCCGCTCCACCGCTCCTCCCGCACCCACCCGGAGAACTCGGCCAAGATCGCCCGCGTCCCGGCGGAAGCCGCATAGGGATGGGGCACGAAGGCGAAGTCGACGGCCCGGTGCGGCTCCCCCTGGCGCGGCAAGCCATCCCGTTGCGAACTCCATTCCATCCCCTCAACCGCCCCTCCAGGATCGGTCGCCATGCCCCAACTCACCTCGGCTCCCGACGCGCGCGCTCCGACGAGCGTCCCGCCACAACCGACCATGGCCTCGGCTGCAGACGCCCCGACCACCACTCCCCGGCCCAGCGGCGGCGACACCAAGGCATACGGCATCCGGTGTCCCAAGTGATGGCTTCGTCGATGGAACCACCTCAGCATCGGTTCGGACGCAGGCCTTGCGCATTCTCAAAAATGCAATGATCTGACACGATTACATATTACAATCGCCATTTGAGTTTACTATTAAAATTTAAAGAGAATATTATAATTACACGACTGAATTGAACCCCGTCCTGCTGCACTGTGAGAGTTCTCGCCCTAGCGTTCGACTGCAATCCGATCCTCCCCTCGCTGCCGATCGTTGCGTACAACACCTGCCGCGCCCTCGCAGAACGCCTCGACCTCACCGTCGTCTCCTATCGGCAGCCGGAGGAATTCACGATCCCGGGCGCCAGAGAGACCGTGTTTGTCGACATCGATTGGTTCAAATCGCCCGTCGACCGCTTCGCCAATCTGCTCCGCGGCGGCAACGAGGTCGGCTGGGGCACGAAGACGGCGTTCACCTATCCCTCCTACGTGCTCTGGGAGCAGCTTGTGTGGAAACGCTTCCGGCAGCGGATCCGCGAAGACGAATTCGACCTCATCTTCCGCGTGAGCCCGATGTCCCCGGCCTTGCCCAGCCCGATCGCGAAGAAATCCCCGCTCCCCTTTGTGATCGGGCCGATCAACGGCGGACTGCCATTCCCGGCGATCATCTCCGAATCCCAGCGCAGCGAGAGAGAGTGGTTGCACAGCGTGCGCGGCTTCCACCGCCGCCTCCCCTACCATCGTTCCACCTTCGAGAACGCCGATGCCATCCTCGCGGGCTTCGACCACACCATCGCCGACCTCCCGGCTTCGGCGCGCGAGCGGGCGATCAACTTCCCGGAGGTCGGCTACGACCCCGATCGCTTCTTCGCCTCCGCCCCCCCGCCCCGTGACGACGCCCCCACCGAGTTCCTCTACACAGGCCGACTCGTGCCGAACAAGTTCGCCGATGTGCCCGTCCTCGCCTTCGTCGAGTTCCCCCAACTGCGCGAACACCGCCTGACGCTGATCGGCGACGGCCCTTCCCGGCCAGCGATCGAAGAGCTGATCGCCGAACACGACCTCGGGGGGTGCATCCAGCTCACCGGCGCCCTCGATCAGGAAGAGGTCGCCGCCCGCATGCGCGAGGCCGATGTCTTCGTCTTCCCCTCGGTGCGCGAGCTCGGGGCAGGGGTGGTCGTCGAGGCCATGGCCTCCGGCCTGCCCTGCATCGTCGCCGACTCCGGCGGGCCGGGCAACCTCGTCGCCGAGGACCGAGGGTTGAAAGTCCCTCTCGCCCCGAAGTCGGAGATGGTCCGCGGCTTCGCCGAGGCGATGCTCGAGACCGCGGCCGCCCCCGCGCGGCGCAGCGCGCTCCGCCAGGGAGCCCTGCGCTACGCCGAAGGCTTCCGCTGGGACCGCAAGATCGACCACATCATCGAGGTGTTCCGCTGGGTGATGGGCGAGAGCGACGAAAAGCCCGTGTTCTACTGAAGCCTCTTCCTGGCCGAGCTCACCCACCCGTGAACCCAAAGTTCAATCCGCTCGCGAGCTGGGGCGCCGCCCTGCGGCACCGGCTCGGCTACGGTCGCAAGCCGCGGCTGCTGACCGCGCTCTGCGAGCGCTCCGCCCTGCGCCTGATGCGGCGCGCCGCCGCCGCCGCGCCGACCTACCCACCGCCGCTCCGCGGCATCGATCCGGCGCGCAGCCTGTTCGTCGCCCCGCATATGGACGACGAGGCGATCGGCGCCGGCGGCGCCGCGGAACTGCTCCGCCGCGCCGGTGCCGCCACCTCCCTCGTCTTCACCGCCGACTGCGCCGGAACCCTGCCGGACGCCGCCCGCAACGCCGCCATCGCCGCCGAGCGCGGCGCCGAGGCCGAACGCGCCGCCGCCCACATGGACATGGAGTACCACGGCCACCTCGGTTTCCCCACCGGCTCCCTCTCGCGGCACGAGCGCGCCCTCGGCGACGCGCTCGCGGGCCTCATCGCCGGGTGGCGCCCGGCGCGCATCTTCGCCCCCTACCCCACCGACGGCCACCGCGATCACCAGGCGACCGCCGCGGCCCTGGCGCTCGCGTTGGAACGCGGCGGCTGGCGCGGCGAGGTCTGGTGCTACGAAGTCTGGTCGCCCTGCTTCCCCAACGCCCTCCTCGACATCACCGGGGCCGCCGACGCCAAGCGCGATTTCATCGGCTGCTACCCGAGCCAGCTCGAGGACCTCGACTACGTGGAGGGCGCCCTCGGCCTCAACCGCCTGCGCGGCGAGGCGGCGGGCGTGGAGTACGCCGAAGCGTACTTCGCCACCGACGCGCCGGGTTTCATCGCCCTGGCGCGGGGGCTGATCGGCTGAGGTCGACCGTCGCGACCACAGGCTTTCCCCCACCCGGGTCGCCACGCTATACTGGTTCCCACGACCACCGAACCGATGAACCCGAAAGACACCGAATACTTCCGCGACCGCCTCAACCAACAGCGCGACGCCATCGTGCGCCGGGCCGGCGGGCGTCTCGGGGCCGTCCCCGAGAGTTCCCCCGACGACATGCGCGACCCCGCCGACCAGGCCGCCGAAAAACTCGACACCGAAATCCAGGACCTCGTCGCCGAGAGCGAGGAGAACCTGCTCGAGAAGATCGACCTGGCGCTCGCGCGCCTCGAGGGGGGCAACTACCAAGACTGCGCCGGCTGCGGCGGCCTGATCACCGTCGAACGCTTGAAAGCCAAACCTTCGGCATCGCTCTGCATCGATTGCCAGCAAGCCAAAGAGGAGGGGGCTTGACCTGCGTCCCATGTCCGCCCCTCCCCCTCAACGCCTCGCCGGGACGGTCGCCGCCATCACCGGCGGCGGCTCCGGCATCGGCGCCGCGATCGCCGAGCGCTTCGCCGCCGAAGGCGCCTCGGTCGCCATCCTCGACCGCGACCGGCAGGCCGGGCGAGGCGTCGCCGAGCGCGTCGGCGGGCGCTTCGTCGAGTGCGACGTCGCCGACGAGGCCTCGGTCGCCGACGCCTTCGCCGAGCTCGCCAGCTCCCCGCCTTCGGTCCTCGTCAACAACGCCGGCATCGCCCACGTCGGCACCCTCGCGAGCACCGGACCGGAGGACTTCGACCGCGTCATGCGGGTCAACGTCCGCGGCGCCTACCTCTGCTCCCGCGCCGCCTTGCCGGCGATGCTCGAGCGGGGGGCGGGCGTCATATTGAACCTCGCCAGCGTCGCCTCGAAACTCGGTATCCCCGACCGCCTCGCCTACACCACCAGCAAGGGCGCGGTCTACGCGATGACCCTCTCGGTGGCGCGCGACTACGTGGACAAGGGCGTCCGCTGCAACTGCCTGTGCCCCGCCCGGGTGCACACCCCCTTCGTGGACAACTACCTCAAACAGAACTACCCCGGTCGGGAGGAGGAGATGTTCGCGAAGCTCGCCGCCACCCAGCCCATCGGCCGGATGGCGGAGCCCGGAGAGATCGCCGCCCTCGCCGCCTATCTCTGCTCCGGGGAGGCGGCTTTCGTCACCGGCGCCGCCTTCGACATCGACGGCGGCTTCACCTTGCTGAAGTAGCGGCGGGCCGGGCGGGACCGCACCGCCTTGCCCCTTGCAGACCGCCCAGTAATTCCGGACAGTTGTTAGACAGCCCACCCCTCCCACCGTGCCCGACCCCGCCCCCTCCCGCCCCTCCCCGCTCCGGCGTGCACGGCGGGCGCTCGGTGACTTCGTCGGCGAGCTGGCGGGTGGCAAGGACGGGCGAGGCCTCCGCCTGGCCCCCTTCCGCGGCGAGCTGGCCGGATACTCCCCGACCAAGGCCAGCGCCGACCTCCGCGCCGGCTTGAACGTCGCCCTGCTCGCCTTCCCGCAGGGCATGGCCTACGCGCTCATCGCCGGGCTGCCGATCCACTACGGCATCACCTGCTCGGTCGCCGCCGCCGTGCTCGCGCCCCTGTTCGCCGGCGCCCGCCTGCCCATCCTCGGCCCGACCAACGCCACGGCCTTCATGGTCTTCTCCTACTTCGCCGCCCACGGGGGGAGCGCCGTCGCGGCGATGCCGCTCATCGTGCTCATGGTCGGCGCCCTGCTCTGCCTCGGCGCCGTGTGCCGCATCGCCGACCTGATCGGCTACGTCAGCCGCTCGGTCATCGTCGGCTACATCGCCGGCGCCTCGCTGCTGATCATCGCCAACCAGCTCCGCCACGTGCTCGGCGTGGAGCCGGCCGGCGGTCGCTCGTTCTTCACCATCGCCTGGGGCACCCTTTCGCAGCTCGGCTCGCTCCAGGCCGCCCCGCTGCTGATCGGCGCCGGCACGGTCGCCCTCTATTTCGCCCTCGGCCGCCTCCTGCGCGGCTGGCCGAACTTCGCCCTATCGCTGGCGGTCGCCACCGCCGCCTCCGCCTGGCTGGCCAAAACCTCCCCGTCGCTGGCGGTCGAGACCTTCTCGGCCGTGGACGTCGGCTCGCTCCTACCCGACCTGTCGGTGTTCGGCGAACCGGGCCTCTTCGACCGCATGGCGCAGCTGTCCGGCCTCGCCTTCGGCCTCGCCTTCCTCGCCTCCCTCGAGAACTCGGTGATGGCCAAGACGCTCGCCTCGCGCACGGGCGAACGCCCGGACATGAACCAGGACATGCTCGGCGTCGGCGTCGCCAACGTGGGCTGCTCGCTGCTCAGCGGCATGGTCGCGTCGGGGTCGCTGACCCGGTCGGCGCTGAACTTCGCCAGCGGTGCCCAGACGCGCTTGGCCAGCGTCTTCTCCGGCCTCATCTGCGCCGGCGGCCTGTTCGCCGTCGCCCCGCTGATCGCCTACGTTCCCAAGTGCGCCCTCGCCGCGCTCGTCATCGCCGTCGCCTTCACCCTGGTCAACACCAAGCACCTGCGCACCTGCTTCTTCGCCACCCGCTCCGATGCCGCGACCCTCGCGGTGACCTTCATCGCCACCCTCATCATGCCGCTGCACGTGGCCATCTTCATCGGCGTCGGCACCGCCGTCGCCCTCTTCCTCCGCAAAGCCGCCCGGCCGGAGCTCGTCGAGTACGACTTCGGCGCCAGCGGCGAGCTGAACGAACTGAAACACGGCGAGCGCCGGTCCCTGCCCGCGATCTCCATCGTCCACGTCGAGGGCGAGCTCTTCTTCGGCGCCGCCGAACTCTTCCGCAGCCAGATCCAAGCCACCGCCAGCGACCCCAACCTCAAGATCATCATCCTGCGGATGAAGAACGCCCGCCACCTCGACGCCACCAGCGTCATGGCCCTCGAGGACCTCGTCCGCTTCCTCCGCGACAACGGCCGCGAACTGATCGTCAGCGGCGTGATGAAGGAGGTGTACCGCGTCCTCAAAAACGCCGGCGCCGTGCCCGTCATCGGCAAAGAGAACATCTTCCCCGGCTCGGTCGACAACCCCAACATCGCCACCCGCAACGCGCTCAAGCGGGCGCAGGAGATCCTCGGCACCAAGGAGGTCGACGTCCGTATCCAATACGACCCGAGCAAGGCCATGGAGTGACGCGTGCGAACGCCGACGCCCGCCTCCTCGGGCGCCCACCACGCCCAACAAGAATCCTCCGCCCCAAGTACGACAAATGTCGTTGACGTAATACGACGGGTGTCGTATTCAGTTTCCCGCGATGTCCAACCCACGAATTCCGAAACCGACCGAAGCCGAGCTGGAGCTGCTGGAGATCCTTTGGCAACGCGGGCCGAGCACCGTCCGCGACGTCCATGACGCGCTGCGCCGGACGAAGGCCACCGGCTACACGACGACGCTGAAGATCCTGCAGAAGATGGCCGACAAGGGGCTGGTGGTCCGCGACGAGTCGAGCCGCAGCCACATCTACCAACCGGCGGCCCGCCCGGAGGAGACGCGCAGGCAACTGGCGGGCGACCTCCTCCACCGGGCGTTCGGCGGCAGCGCCGCGCAGTTGATGGTCGCGGCGCTCGGCGCGCGCCGGGCCTGCCCCGAGGAGCTGGCGGAGATCCGCCGCCTGCTCGACGCCATCGAAAACCAGACCCCCAACCCGACCGCCCCATGAGCCCCCACCTTCAATCGATCGTCGAGGCCTTCGGCTGGGCCTTGCTGCATTTCCTCTGGCAAGGGGCTGCGGCCGCGGCCCTGCTGGCGCTGGCCGCCTTCGCCCTGCGCCCGAGGTCGCCAAACCTTCGCTATGGGGCGACGCTCCTCGCCTTGGTCGCGCTGCCGGCGGCCTTCGTCGCGACGCTCGCCACCTCGTGGCCACCGGCCGCGGCGCCCGCGAGGGCGGGATCGCTCTCCGCGCCCGTCGCGGCGGTGCCCGGCCCGGCGCCGGCGGCGATTCCGGTCTCCCCGATCTCCGCGCCGTCCCCGCCAGCGTCTCCCCCCGGCGAACCGCGAACCTCGCCCGAGCGAGGGGGCGGGTCCGCGTCGCAGCCGCTGCCGCCGGTCGCCGCTCCCGGACAGGGCGGGCCGGGAGGCGCGCTCCGGTGGCTGGTGGCCGCCTGGGCCGTCGGGGTCGCGCTGTCCGCCGCCCGGGCCGCGCGCGCCTGGTGGGGGCTGCGCTCGTGCCGCCGCCGCGCGCGCCCGGTCTGCGATCCAGCGTGGGGGCGGAGGATCGCCTCCCTCTGCTCAGCCTTCGGCGCGTCGCGCGCGGTGCGCGTCTTGGTCTCCGCCACCGCCCCGGTGCCGATGGTCGTCGGCTGGATCAAACCTTGCGTCCTGATCCCAGCCGGCCTCTTCTCGGGGCTGAGTGTCGCCCAACTGGAAGCGATCCTCGCCCACGAGCTCGCCCACGTCCGGCGCTGGGACTACCTCGCAAACCTCCTGCAGGCCGCCGTCGAAGTCGTGTTCTTCTTCCACCCCGCCGTCTGGTGGATCTCCGCAGCCGCGCGCCGCGAGCGCGAACATTGCTGCGACGACGCAGCCGCGCGCCACTGCGGCGACCCCTTACGCTACGCGCGCGCCCTCGCCGCGCTGGAGGAATGGTGCGGGACCGGGGAGCCCTCGACGCTCGCCGTCCCGGCCTCGGGCTCGCCGCTGCTGGCCCGCGTGCGGCGGCTGGTGGCGGAGCCGGAGCGCCACTGCTCCGTGTCCGCGCCCGGGTTGGTCGGACTGATCACCGCCCTGGTCGCCGCCGCGTGGGCTGCCGGCGCCCACCTGGCCAACGCCGGGGATTCCCCCGAATCTAGCAAATTGGAGGAACCAGATCCTGCTGAGGTCGGGTTCGCCCCCGCGCCGGACCACGGCATGGCCGGCTCGCTGATCCGCCGCTGGGCGCAGCTGGAGGGCGAGGGGTCGCCGCTGCCGGAGTCCCGCGTCGCCGGCGTGCGGCGCGCCATCGGGCAATGGATCGAGGAGACCGCGCCAGCCGAGGACACGGCGGCCGAGCTGCGGCGGCTCGCCTCCTGGCACGGCGACCGCGCCGAGCACCCCGCCGACGAGTTGGGGCCTTGGCTCGACGCGATCGCCGCCGTCCACCCCGGCCCGGTCCAGCTCGCCTTCAACCACGAACCCCGACCGGGCTACGCCATCGGCCAGGGGGAGATCGACACCCTCCCCTTCGGACCGGCGGGCGAGAACGGCCTGCGCGCGGCGTTCACCTTGGTCCCGAAGAAGGGCACCTACATCTTCGGCGACGAACTGCACGGGGTGCTCACGCTTTGGAACACCGGGGAGGAGACGCTCACCACCGGGATCGGGCCTGCCGTGCCCGGGCTGCGGCCGCCGCTCCGCTTCACCGCCACCGGAGCCGACGGGCGCGAGATCGGGATCTACAGTCCGATGCCGCGTTGGCAGAGCGGATCTCCCACCCCCTTCGAGGGCGTCAATTTCACCGCCCAGCACCGGTTGAGGCCCGGCGAGGCCGCCGCGATCGGCGGCTACCGGTTGAAGGTCGGCGACGGCCCCGCCCGGGAGCTGGCTTCGGCGGCCCGCCATTCGTCCCAGTATGCGATGCGCGGGCTGCGCAGCGGCGAGCTGATCACGCTGAGGACCTCCCTCCCCTACCCCAAAGCGCCCGGCGACGGCAGGGCGTACCCGGCGATGGGTGCGGGCGAGCTCACCTTCCAGGTGATGGATCCCGCTGACGTGCCCATCTGGGTCGCCACCCGCGCGGGGACCTGGCCGATGGCCGGCGGCGTCACCTTGCAGATCACCCAAGAGGTCTTCCACGGCGCCGATGTCCTCACCAACGCCGTCCTGCGTTGGCCCGACGGCCGATCCGCCGTGATCGGCATCGCGGGGGACGCCTTCGCCAACCGCGAGCCTTGGGCTGCCGCCTGGGAGGCCGGCACGCGGGTGCTGTGGATCGCTACCGGCGACCCCGTCGGCCCCGGACAGGACTTCTCGAACAGACAGATACTAAAAGCGGTACGCCGGGTCGATTTCCGCGACCCGACGCGCATCGTGAAGGACTACGCCAGCGGCTGGCCAGAGGCGACGCCCGAGGGCGTGCGGGCAGTACTGAGCGAACGGCTCGAAGGCGGCGAGGAGGCGGAGGTCAGCGCGACCTCGATCTCCTGGGCGATCCCCGGCGAGCCAGCCACCATCGGGCGCAGCGCGTGGGAGATTCTGCTCTCCGTGGGCGCAGACGGGATTTCGTTCTGTCAGGAGGGTGGCCCCGAGCAGCCGGTCGGCCAACTCGCGGAGACCCTGAAGAAGATCGCCGATCAGAAACAGGCGCTGGTGCTTCCGGGGCTACCCGGGGAGCCACCCCCCGCGCCACCGCTGACTGCCACCGTCTTCGCCCACGCCGATACGCCATTCAATGCGGTGAACAAGGTAATCGAAATCTGCCGCGCCGCCGGCATCAACAGAGTGAAGCTCGCCTCGCACGGCGAAGGGCTCCTGAAGTTCAAAGACCGCACCGTCGAGGAGTGGGACGCGATGCTCGGGCCGGGGTATATCCCCTCCAAGCACCGCGAGCCACTCCAATCGCTCGGCTACGGGACGCCCGACGAGCCCGTTCCGGCGGGCGCCGAGCCGATGCTGCGCGCGCTGGTCGCCAACGGCCAGCCCGCCACCATCTGCCGCTGCCTCGGGATCCTCCGCCGCGCCGAAGCGCCGAGCGACGCCACGCTCGACGCGGTCGTCGGCGTGATCGCGCGCGAGGATCTGGGCGGCAACCGCAGCCGGGCAGGCTACCTTTTGGCCGAGTTCCCCGAACGCGCCGATTACACCGTCCCGAAATTGATCGAGCTGCTCAGCGACAGCGACAGCGGCGGCCAGCGCTGGGCGGCGGCCGCCCTCGGGAAGTTGGGTCCGGCGGCGAAGGGCGCCGTCGCGCCGCTCGAGGCCCTCCTCGCGCGGGCGACCGACCCCGACCTGCGCGACGCCGTCGAGGGCGCCCTGACCGCGGTCCGCGGCGCGGAGTAGTCCGCCGGTATTTGCATGCGGGCGCCGCCCCGCTATCATCTCGGGTCATGGCGCACCACCACACATCCCGCACCGGCCGGCGCGCGGCGCTGGCCTTGCTCACCCTCTCGCTGCTGGCCGCCCCGCTCGCCGACGCCGGCTTGTTCCGCCGCTCGTCCTCCTCCTCCGGCGAATCGCAGCGGGCGCCCGACGGCGAGTTCATCCTGCTCAGCGGCGGGCCCGCACTGCGCGAGTGGGAGGACCTGCGCCGCCCCGACCACCGCCACGACCGCTGGTGGGGGAACTTCATCCGCCCCGCCCGCGCGCGCATCCAAGCGCTGCAGAAGGAATACGGGCCGAACGTGCAGATCACCTGGCTGGTCTACCGTCCGGGCTACGTGACGCGGGCGACCGAAGATGGCGACCCCTTGATCTCGTGGATCGAATCGGTGCGCGACAAGTACCGGGTCCGCCTCGTCTGGATCGACAGTGGCGAAGACGTGATCCGCTACCTCAACAGCGGCCAGAACCGCCGCCGCAACAAGGTCGCCCTGTTCGAATACTACGGGCACTCGAACCGCCACGCCTTCATGTTCGACTATAGCAACGACATCTCTGGAGCCAGCACCGCCTGGCTCCACGAGCGCGATCTCGGCAAGATCCGCCGCTCCGCCTTCGACCGCGATGCCGAGTGCCGCAGCTACGGCTGCCACACCGGCGAGAGCATGTCGCGCGTCTGGCGCGAAGCCACCGGGGTGCGCATGTGGGGCGCCATGGGCAAGACCGACTACTCCGACCCGCTCAACCCGAAGATCTCACCGGGCGGTTTTTGGAAGTATTAGGGAAGGACGGGCGCAGCCCCCACCCGCCGCCATCGCGCCACCATCCAGCGAGCGTCGCGGGCGGCCGCCGTGCAGCACGCGCGACGTGGCATCGGCGTCTCGCCGATGTCCGTGCCGGAGGCGTCCCGCCTCCGCGCTCGCCCGGATCGATCACCGACCCGCAGGCGGGGCTCACGCCAAACGGGACACCGGGCGACCACCTGCCGGTGAGCCGGCCCGCGCCTTGAGCCCGGACACCACGATGCCGACGGTGGCCGCCGAGCTGAGCGGCATCAAGATCGCGGCGAGCAACGGGTTCATGTGGCCGCTCAAGGCGAGCGCCGCCGCAGCGAGGTTGTAGGCCACGGAAAACGCCACCACCCGGCGCACGGCGCGGCGGCGGCGGCGGGCGATGGGCAAGACCGCACCCAGCCAACCGAGACCGCGCCCCAAGAAGTAGAGGTCGGCTTTATCCTGCAGCAGACCCACCTCGGTGGCCGGTGTCGCGGTGCATGACGCGACATCGAAGGCGAGCGAGTCATTGGCGCCGTCGCCGAGGTAGAGCGTGTCGCGGGCGTCGAGCTCGCGCACCCAGGCGGCCTTCTGGTCCGGGCTCATCCGCGCGCGCCAGTGCTCCGGCGGGATGCCGAGCTGTTCGGCGACGGGCCGCACCTTCTCCTCGCGGTCGCCGCTCATCAGGTAGACCTCGATCCCGGTGCGGCGCAGCGCCGCGACCTGCTCGCCGGCGTCTTCACGCAGCACGTCGCGGAACTCGAAGCGGGCGAGCGTCTCCCCACCGCGAGCGAAGACCGCGTCGGCCAGCGCCCTCTCGTCGCGCTCCAGGCGCCACTCGGCGCCGTCCGGCCCGGTCAGCGCCAGGCCTCGCCCCGGCCGCTCGGCCACCTCGCAGTCGGCGAACTCCGCGGCGCCGACGCGGCGGGCGGCGAGCTCCTCGGCGAGCGCGCGGCTGACCGGGTGGGGGCTGGTCCCGGCCAGCCGCACCAGCGCCGAGCGGGCGCGGTCGTCCAGCCAATCGATGGCATCTTCGGACACCAGGGCGGGGCGCCCCAGGGTGAGCGTGCCGGTCTTGTCGAAGACCGCCTTCCGCACGCGGGCGAGGCGCGGCCAGAACCCGTGGCGCTGCGGGTAGGCGCCCACGCGCGCGGCGGCCGCCGCGGCGAGACGTTCCGCCAGCGGCAGCGCGACCCCCAGCGCACAAGGGCAGGAGACCACGAACAGCGAGACGGCGACCTGCAGCGCGAGGCGGGGCCGCTCGTGCTCCTCCCCCACCGGCAGTTCGCTCGCCAACAGCCACCAGGCGGCGCCCCCGAACCCGACCGCGATGACCGCGGCGATGTAGCGGGAGATGATGCGCGCGAGGCGCGGGTCGCCCGCGGCCTCCGCGCCGCCCGCCTTCGCCCCCGCGGTCAGGCGCTTCAGGAGCGAGGAATCCCAGCCTTCGCGCGCGATGAGGGTCGCCTCCCCCGACCCGAGATAGGTCGAACCCGAAGGCGCGGTGCCGCCGGGCGGCACCGGCGGGGCCTCGGCCTCGCCGCTGATCCACCCGAGCCCGAACGGCGCCTCTCGGGCGACCGTGCTGGCGACCGGGACCAGCGCCCCCGGGCGGAGCAGGTAGCGGGTGCCCGGCGCGATCGACGCCAGGGGCTGTGGCGCCCCCCCGTCGGCCGGCCGGAAGGTGTCGGGCACCCCGTGGCGCTCGGCCAGCCGGTTGCGGCTGCGCGCCAGCGTGCGCTCCTGGAGCCAGCGCCCCCCCAGCATCAGGAAGATGAAGATCGCGACGAAATCGAAGTAGAGCAGCGGCTCGTAACCGGCCACCCAGCCGAACAGCGAGCCGCCGAAGGCGGCGGTGACCCCGAGCGCGATCGGCAGGTCGATGTGCACAGCACCGGCCTGCAGCGCGCGCACCGCACGGGAGATGAAGTAGGATCCGCCCACCGCCATCGCCAGGGTCGCCGAGATGGCTGCGACGAACTCGAACAGCCCGGCGAGCACGAAGTCTTCCGGCATGCCGAGGTAGCGCGGGAGGGTGAAGGCCATGGCGTTCATCGCGAACGCGGCACAGAGGCTGACCCTCTTGATCAAGGAGGCGTCACCGACCGGGACCGCGCCCGGCGGCCCGACCTCGTACCCGTAACCCTGCAGTTCGCGGGCGAGGGCCACAGGATCGAAGGCGCCGGGCTCCCAGCTCAGCGACATCGCCCCGCGCCCGGCGTCGACGCGCGCGACGGGCGCACCGTCGGAGCGGTCGGCGAGCTTCTCGATCAGCCACACACAGGCGGCGCACGACACGCCCGACAACGAGAGCTCGAGCGCCGCCGCCCCGCCTTCGCCGGCGGCGCCCTCGGCGGCCGCGGCCAGTTCGGCCAGCCAACCGTAGTCCCGCTGCTCGAAGGCGAGCCCCTCCACCGGGCGCAGCCGCGCGCCGGCGCCGATCTCGTAGAAGCGCTCGAACCCACCCTCGTGGATGATCGCGTACACATGCCCGCAGCCGTTGCAACAGAAGCGCTCGTCCGCGGCCCGCGGTTTGAACGGGGTGCCGCAGTGCTCGCAGGGCACGGTGTCGCCACCCGCGCTCATGAACCGCAGGTCGCGATCTCCCGGATCGCCTCGTCGCGCCCGTAGACGGTGATGACATCGCCGACCTCGACCCTGTCCGCAGGCCCCGGTGCGCCGAGGAACTCGCCGTCGCCGCGGACGATCCCCAACACGATGATGCCGGCGTCGGAAGGCCGCGTCTCGCGCAGCAGTTTGCCCGCCAGCCGGCAGCCCGGGAGGACATCGATCTCCGAGACGCTGTAGCCCGCCTTCACCCGCAGCAAGGTGTCATAGTCCATCGCCCGCACGACCCCGGCGCGCTGCAGCGAGAGCCGGATGAGGTGGTCGGTGAGGCGGTGCAGCGGCCCGAAGCGGGTGAGGAAGTAGAACGCGACGACACCGGCGGCGATCAGCCCGAGCGAGCGGAAGGCCTCGCCGCTGCCCTCCGAGCCGACGAACGTGACCACCAGCGAGGCCAGCGCCGAGGTGAGGCCGACGTTGCCGCACAGGATCAGCGTGCGGATGATGCGCCGGCGCACCGGATGGTTGACCACCATCTCCGCCTCCGAGGTCGTGAACCCGACCCCGAAGAAGGCGGAGTACGACTGGAAGCTCGCGGTGTCCCAGCTCAGCCCGGTCATCATCAAGGCCGTCGCCCCGATCCGCACGACGAGCAGCGAGACGGTGGCGATGACGAGGAGGGCGATCAGGGATCCACTCATGGTCCGGGGTCACTTCGGCGGCCAGGGTTTGTCCACCCCGTACAAGCTGCGCTGCTCCTCCGTCGACAGGACGCCGTCGCGCGACATCGTGATGAACCCGAGCGCCCCCCCATCCGGGAACTCGAACTGAAGCTCGACCGCCCCTGCCGCGTACTCGTAGAACAGGATGACCTCGCCGTCGGATCGGTCCACCCAATAGGGCTCCCCGAACCGCTCCCGGACCGCCGCCTCGTCGGAGCCCCGGCCCACATCCAGGGCGACGCCATCAGAGGACAACCGCCCCGGGAAGGATTCGAGCGTCAGGAACACGTAGTCGAGAACCCCGGCCTCGGTGCCGATCTCGACCCCGTTCCCGGCGTCCTCGAAGACGTCCGAACCGCGGAGCTCCGCCGCGTAGAAATCGGACGGGCCAGGGCGCTGACCGAGCGCCCGACCGCCGACCCGAAAGGCCCCGAGATCGACCTCCATACTGGAGGCCGACGGCATGCCCGACCCCGCCGACGGCATCGCCGGAGACGGGTCGCCGCCGCTGTGCGGCGACCCCTCTCTGCAGGAGCTGAGGAGGGGGAGAGATCCCATGGTCAGGAGTAACCGGGTTCCCATGAGCCACGGAGTGTAGCCCAACGACCTGCGCGTTTCACCGACGCACCTCACTCGCGCTCCTCGTCGGCGTCGAGCGCGGGCACGACCAGCAGCGGGAAGCAGGACTTGCGGACCAGGGCGCTGGCGCAGCTGCCCATCAGCAGGCTGCCGAGCGCCGTGTGGCCGTGCGAGCCGATGACGACGAGGTCGGCGCCGATCTCGCGCCCGTGCTTGGCGAGCACCTTCTGCGGGCGCCCCGTGAGCACGAGCCCGTCGGCGTCGAGGCCGTCGGCCTTGAGTTTGGCGATCTCGTCGGCGAGCCGTTGCTTCATGGCATCGAGGCGCTCCTCCTGAACGTTGAGGGCGAGCGCGGGTTCGGCACCGTAGCCGCTGTCGACCAGGACTTCCGGGTCCCAGACGTGGACGAGGTGGAGCTTGGCGCCGAAGGCCCGCGCCTGGGCGGAGGCGGCGGCGAGCACCGGTGAGGTGACGTCGGAGAAATCGAGGGCGGCGAGGATGTTTTTCATGGTGTTCGGGTGGTTTGAGGAGCGGCCGCACAGAACGGACACGCAGGTTCGGGGGCTTCCATCGGGGAGCCGAAGACGAGGCGGGCGGCGATGGTCGCGGCGGCGATCAGCGCGACCGAGCGCCGGATGGCCGGCAGCGCGCGCGGACCGAGGTGGGCGCCCGCCCAGCGGAAGGCGCCGCCCGCGATCAACAGCAGCGGGACCGTGCCGAGGGCGAAGGCGGCCGTGAACTCGGCGCCCGCCGCGGCCGAACCGCTGACGAGCGCCAGGCCGAAAATCAGGTAGAGCGGCGCGCACGGCAGCAACGGGGTGGCGAGCCCCAGCAGGGTGCCGCCCACCGCGGGGTGCCGCCTGCCCAAAGCCAACCGCGCGCGGAAGGCGAGCTTGGCGACGAACTGCGGTTGCGGGATCCGCTTCTCGAGGCCCAGGCCGATGGCGACCAAAGCCGCCACCAGCGCCCAGGGCAGGATCCGCCAGGGGGTCGCCGAGAAGGCGCTCAAGGCCGCGCCGCCAAGCTGCCCCGCCAGGGCACCGACGCCGGCGTAGGCGAGCAGCCGCCCGAGGTGGTAGCCGGCGGTCCCCAAGGCGCGGCCGCCGCGCGTCGCGCCCTTGCCCCCGGAGCCCGCGAGGCACGCGAGCGGGCCACACATCCCCACGCAGTGGACGCTGGTGGCCAGGCCGGCGGCGAAGGCGCCGGCGGTGGTGTTGATGGCGGCGGGGTCGATCACTGGCGCTCCTCGATCTCGATCTGCGGGTTGGGGTTGTTCTTGGCGATGATAAACACGGTCGTCCAGACCGCGATCACGATGACGAAGGCCATCACCACCCAGAACCAGAACAGGTCTCTCGGCTGTCTCTTGCTCATGGTGTCGTCGGCGCTGTCGCCGGATCAGCATCGCCCAGCGGGGTATCCTCGGCGAGCAACTTCGCGCTCGGACCGACGAATTTGAGCTCCTTGCGCAGCTCGGTGCCCCCCGGCTGCGAGCGGGCGATCAGGGTGAACGCCGCAGGGCCGTCGTAGGTGGCGCGCGGGATCGACAGCGTGATCGGGTGCTCGACCTCGCTCAGCGCCGGGACGCGGATGAGTTCCTCGACGCCGCCGACGACCGTCCCCTCGGGCGCGCCCTCCAGCGAGAGCGCGAAGGTGGTCTCCTCCGGCCGCTTGGTGAACAGGCGGACTTTGAACTGGTTGCGGACCGCCTCCCCGGTGACGAAATACGGTTGCCCCGGCAGGCGCGTCACGTGCAGGTCGACGTCGTGCACGCGCGTGAGGGCGAAGGTGAGCACGCCGGCACCGACCAACATCAGCGCGGTGTAGAGCAGGATGCGCGGGCGGATGATGCGGCGCCGCTTCCCCTCGAGCCCGTTCAGGGAGTCATAGCGCACCAGCCCGCGCGGGCGCCCGACTTTGTCCATGATGGCGTCGCAGGCATCGACGCAGGCGGCGCAGCCGATGCACTCGAGCTGCAGCCCGTTGCGGATGTCGATGCCGGTGGGGCAGACCTGCACGCAGCGGCGGCAGTTGATGCAGTCTCCCGCGTCGGGGTCGCTGGCCTTGCCGCGCGGCTCGCCGCGCCCGGCGTCGTAGCCGATAATCGTCGTGTCGTCGTCGGTCAGCGCGCTCTGGATGCGCCCGTAGGGGCAGAGGATGATGCAGAACTGCTCGCGGAACCAAGCGAAGCAGAAGTAGAGCACGCCGGTGAGGAACAGGGCGACGGCGAAGGACTGGAAGTGGGCGAAAGGCGAGCCCTTCATGTAGGCGAACAAGGCCTCGACGCTGACGAAGTAGCTGAGGAAGACGTGGGCGATGGCCGCCGCGCAGAGCACGAACAAGGCGTGTTTGAGCATCCGCCTGGCGATCTTGCCGCCGGTCCACGGCGCCTTGTCCAACTTCTGCCGCGCCGCCGCATCGCCGTCGATCCAGCGTTCGATGCGCCGGAACACATGCTCCAAGAACACGGTGTAGGGGCAGGCCCAGCCGCACCACAGGCGCCCGAACAGCGAGGTCACGTAGAACAGCGCGAACCCCGCGCCGCTGACGACGAAGAAGGCCAGCCAGAAATCCTGCGTCAGGAAGGTGAGGCCGAAGATGTGGAACTGGCCGTTGGCGAGGTCGAAGAACAGCGCCGGCTTGCCGTTGATCGGGATCCAGGGCAGCCCGACGTACACCGCGATCAGCAGCAGGCCGAAGACCCGCCGCATCCGCGTGAACCGGCCGCTGACGTCCGCGGGGTGCAGGAAGACGTGGGAGCCGTCCTCGGCGATGGTGGTCACGGAGACCAGGTTGGGCAGCTTGCTTGGCATCGCGGGGAACCTAACCGCGCCGGCCCGGCCCGCCGCGCCGATCGTGCGAAAGGATCGCCAATTCGTGCGCGCCGGTGAAGGCACGATTTGCGCAGCCATTCGCACGCCCTGCGGAGCACCCCGGGCGGGACCCCTTACACTGCAGATGAACCTTCACCCCCAAGACGATGAGCATCAGCATTGCCAGCGCCCCACCGAGCGAACACATCTGCAGCAAGACGGCCCGCGGATGCGCGGGGTGCCCCCCAGACGGCCTCGCCTCGAAAGCGGCGATCGGCACCTGGAGCGGCGGCCGCTTCATGCGCTTCGGCAGCTCGCTCGGCGACGATGGCCTGATCTCGTTGCTGCGTTCAGCCCCCGCGGCGGGTGCCCGAACCTTCGTGACCGCGGACGTCTACGGCAACGGCGCGGCAGACCGGCTTCTCGGCCGGGCGCTGGCCGGTGAACCGCGCGGCTCCTTCAGCGTCGTCGGCATGATCGGCCACGACTTCTACGGAGGGGAGCGCAAGGGCATGGGCGGTTACCAGAGGTTCACCGACCCGGAGCTCCGCGGCGAGGCAGGCTACGGCGACTTCCTGATGATGGCGGCGGAACGCTCCCTCGAACGCCTCGGGCTGGGGCGCTTCGACCTGCTGCTGCTCCACAACCCCGACTCGATCGGTTACTCGAGCCCGGCGGTGTGGAAGGCGATGGCGCGTCTCAAATCGGAGGGCTTCGCCGACCGGCTCGGCATCGCCCCGGGGCCGGCCAACGGCTTTGTGCTCGACCAGATCCGCTGCTTCGAACGCTTCGGCGAAGTGATCGACTGGGCGATGATCATCCTCAATCCCCTCGAGCCTTGGCCGTCCCGCCTCGTGCTTCCCGCGGCGGAGAAGTTCGGGGTCAAGGTCCTCGCCCGGGTGGTCGATCACAGCGGGATCTTCCATGACGACGTCCGCCCCGACCACTGGTTCCAGACCGGCGACCACCGCACC